>NZ_JBIAXS010000087.1:0-1016 GCF_042896885.1 Streptomyces sp. NPDC001231 | reverse complement strand
CCAGGCTGGCGGCGGCGTTGACGCCGGAGGTGGACGCGGTCCTGGCCCGGCATCCGCTGCGGGACCTGGTCACCGCCTCCGCACCGCTCGCCCTGCTCGTCGAGCGGGAACGCGCGCTGTACGGGTCCTGGTACGAGTTCTTCCCCCGCTCCGAGGGCACCCCCGAGCAGCCGCACGGCACCTTCCGCACCGCCGCCCGCCGCCTGCCCGCGATCGCCGCCATGGGCTTCGACGTCGTCTACCTGCCCCCCGTGCACCCCATCGGCACCACCTTCCGCAAGGGCCGCAACAACTCCCTGGACGCCGGCCCCGACGACGTCGGCGTGCCCTGGGCCATCGGCTCCCCCGAGGGCGGCCACGACAGCGTCCACCCCGCCCTGGGCACGATCGACGACTTCGACCACTTCGTGACCCGCGCCGGCGAGCTGGGCCTGGAGGTCGCGCTGGACTTCGCCCTCCAGTGCTCCCCGGACCACCCCTGGGTGCACAAGCACCCCCAGTGGTTCCACCACCGCCCCGACGGCACCATCGCCTACGCCGAGAACCCGCCCAAGAAGTACCAGGACATCTACCCCATCGCCTTCGACGCCGACATGGACGGCCTGATCGACGAGACCCTGCGCGTGCTGCGGCACTGGATGGACCACGGGGTGCGGATCTTCCGCGTCGACAACCCGCACACCAAACCCGTGGTGTTCTGGGAACGCGTGATCGCCGCCGTCAACGCCACCGACCCCGACGTGATCTTCCTGGCCGAGGCGTTCACCCGGCCCGCGATGATGCACACCCTGGCCCAGACCGGATTCCAGCAGTCCTACACCTACTTCACCTGGCGCAACACCAAACAGGAACTCACCGAGTACCTGACCGAGCTGTCCGGCGAGGCGGCGGCCTGGATGCGGCCGAACCTGTTCACCAACACCCCCGACATCCTGCACGCCTACCTCCAGCACGGCGGCCGCCCCGCCTTCGAGGTCCGCGCCGTCCTGGCCGCCACCCTCGCCCCCTCCTGGGGC
>NZ_JBIAXS010000086.1:0-1155 GCF_042896885.1 Streptomyces sp. NPDC001231 | reverse complement strand
CGCTAGTGTCCTGAGTCGTTAATTCGCTGCGTAAGTTGGTGTTTGGTCGGCATGATGGTCGGATGGCGAGGACGGGACGGCCGAAGGCCGAGCTGACGCTGACCGACGATGAGCGCGAGACGCTGTCCCGCTGGGCCAGGCGCCGGACCTCCTCGCAGGCGCTGGCCCTGCGGTGCCGGATCGTGCTGGAGTGCGCAACCGGCG
The DNA here is from genome assembly GCF_042896885.1 of Streptomyces sp. NPDC001231. Taxonomy (NCBI): domain Bacteria; kingdom Bacillati; phylum Actinomycetota; class Actinomycetes; order Kitasatosporales; family Streptomycetaceae; genus Streptomyces; species Streptomyces sp. NPDC001231. The sequence continues at coordinate 951 of NZ_JBIAXS010000086.1, read as the reverse complement.
CTTCGAACAAGGACGTTGCCGCCAGGCTCGGTATCGAGGCGCACACCGTGGGCCGGTGGCGGGCCCGTTTCGTGCGGGACCGGCTTGAGGGGCTGACCGACGAGCCGCGTCCCGGCGCCCCGCGGAAGATCACCGATGAGCACGTCGAAGAGGTGATCGTCAAGACGCTGGAGTCCACGCCGAAGGACGCAACCCACTGGTCGACGCGGTCGATGGCCGAGCAGGTGGGCCTGTCGCAGACGGCCGTGGCCCGGATCTGGCGCACCTTCGGCCTCAAGCCCCACCTGGTGGACACCTTCAAACTGTCCAGGGATCCCCAGTTCATCGAGAAGGTCCGCGACGTCGTCGGCCTGTATCTGGCCCCGCCCGAGCACGCACTGGTGCTCTGTGTGGACGAAAAAACCCAGATCCAGGCGCTGGACCGGTCCGCGCCGGTGCTGCCGATGATGCCGGGCATGCCCGAGCGGCGCACCCACGACTACGTGCGCGGCGGGGTCACCACCCTCTTCGCTGCGCTGAACACCGCTACCGGCGAGGTGATCGGCCAGATCCACCGCCGGCACCGGGCGATGGAATTCAAGAAGTTCCTCGCCCGCATCGACCGTGAGGTCCCCGCCGAGCTGGATGTCCACCTCATCTGCGACAACGCCTCCACCCACAAGACCCCCGCCATCCAGCGGTGGCTAGCCGCCCACCCCCGCTTCCACGTGCACTTCACCCCCACCAGCAGTTCCTGGCTCAACCAGGTCGAGCGGTGGTTCGCCCTGCTGACGACGAAGCAGATACGGCGAGGCGTCCACAAGAACGTCCAGGCCCTGGAGAAGGACATCCGCACCTGGATCAAGACCTGGAACGAAGACCCCAAGCCCTTCGTCTGGACGAAGACCGCAGACGAGATCCTCGAACGCCTCGCCGGATATCTGAACCGAATTAACAACTCAGGACACTAGG
>NZ_JBIAXS010000085.1:0-1228 GCF_042896885.1 Streptomyces sp. NPDC001231 | reverse complement strand
CGGTGGCCGTTCTCATATCCGGACATTCACTCCGACGCCGGGCCAAACGCCCGGATCAGGTGGGAGCCCGTACACCACTTCCCAGGACGCAACCCTCCCCACTGCCACTCTCCCTCTCACAATCAGTCTGCTAGAGGTTGTCCCGTATGGGGTTGGGGTTATCCCGTGAGGGCCATGTTGTGGAGGCGTGCAACGCCGAGCATTGCCTGAGAAGGCTCAGCCACTGGACGGCAGGCAGATCATCGCGCGTCCGAGGCCCCGATGAAGCTGGGATCGCTGCGCAGCGTTCGGATGGGTGAGCGCCGGGACAGCAGCCATCCCATCAGCGCGGCGGCGAGGCCGGCCAGGCCGGCCGTCGCGAAGCCGCCTGCCGGTCCGGACGTGTCGATCGCCCCGCCGACGATCGGGACGCCGAGGGCGAAGCCCGCGCCCAGCGCCGAGGACTGCAAGCCTGTCGCCTCACCGCGCACGCTCGCGGGTGCGAGCCGGCTCACGGCGTCGGACAACGCGGAAAGTGTCGGTGCGGCAAGCAGTCCCGCGCCGCAGCCTGCCACACACAACCAGCGCCAGTCGTGGGCCAGTCCGGCGGGAATGGTTACCAGCCCGAGCAGGCCGAGCAGCAGCCAGGTGGGCAGCGGTCGCGGGAGCGCGCCGTACAGAAGCCCGCCGGCGATGGAGGCCGCGCCGTACACGGCCACCACGACGGCGGCCCAGGAGACCTGGCCGGCTTCCTTGAGAGTGGCCACGATGGCCAGGTCGGTACCGTTGAGCACGATCGTGGCGCCGAACGCCATCACCAGCACCGCGATCATTCTCGGGCCCAGCCACTCCCGGCGACGGGGGCGGTCGGCTGGGGCGGCCGGCGCCTCGTCCTCGGCCCGCAGCGGGGGGTTGAGCAGGGCGATCCCCGCTCCGCCCGCCACGATCGCAGCGCCGACGCCCCAGGCCACCACGCCGGAGGGCAGTTGTGCCGCGCAGAGGATCACGATCGGCGGGCCCACCATGTAGGACAGCTCGCCCTGTACCGCTTCCAGCGCGAAGGCGGCCCGGCGCTGTCCCGCCTTCGTCATCGCGGCGATCGCCTGCCTGGTCACCATCGGAGCCGGCACCATCAGCAGACCTGCTACGAAGGCTGAAGTTCCCCCCTGGGGCTGGACAGCCTGATACTGGGACGGTCGGTCCCGGAGGAAGCAGTTCCAGGTAGTGAGCAAGAAGAGCAACACGAGCA
>NZ_JBIAXS010000084.1:0-1286 GCF_042896885.1 Streptomyces sp. NPDC001231 | reverse complement strand
GTGGGCTTGATCCGCTTTGACGGACATCGGAGATCAGGGGCTTCGGCCCCGGAAGGATGATGTCCATCATGGAGAGCATGGGGAAGAAGAAGCCGCGTCCTCGCCGCTCGTTCACGCCGGAGTTCAAGGCAGAGATCGTCGAGCTTTGTCAGCGTGGTGACCGCTCTGTCGGTCAGGTCGCCAAGGACTTCGACCTGACCGAGACCGCGGTGCGGGACTGGGTGAAGCAGGCCGAGGTCGACTCGGGCGAGCGGGAGGGCCTGACCAGCGGTGAGCGCGAGGAGTTGGCCCGGCTGCGGCGGGAGAACCGCCGGCTGCGGGAGGACGTGGAGGTCCTCAAGCGTGCGACGGCTTTCTTCGCGACGGAGACCCGGTGAGCGTGCACCCGTTCATCGAGGCGGAGAAGCAGGCAGGACACAGCGTCAAACGAGTGTGTGAGCTGCTGAAGGTCTCCCGTGCCGCCTTCTACGCCCGCCGCACCGCTGTCCCCGGCCCCCGCGCGGCTCGCGACGCGGAGCTGACCGAGAAGATCCACGAGGTCCACGCGACCTCGCGCGGTACGTATGGGGCCCCGCGGATTCACGCCATGCTCCGACGCGACGGCGACCGGTGTGGTCGGCGCCGCATCGCGCGGCTGATGCGCCAGGCAGGGCTGGCCGGCAGACACCGCAGACGCCGCCACCGCACCACGATCCCGGACCCGCAGGCCGCCACCCGTCCCGACCTGGTCCTGCGGGACTTCCAGCCCGACCCGGCCACGGCCGACCAGCGCTGGTGCGGCGACATCACCTACGTCCCGACCGAGGAGGGATGGCTCTACCTGGCCACCGTCATCGACATCGCCTCCCGGCGAGTGGTCGGCTGGGCCACCGCCGACCACCTGCGGACCGAACTGGTTGCCGACGCGCTACGGGCGGCCTGCCGCAGCCGGCGTCCGGCCGGTGCGGTGGTGTTCCACTCGGATCGCGGCTGCCAGTACACCAGTCGCGAATTCGCCGATGTCGCCCGTGAGTTCGGGGTTCGTCTGTCGGTCGGCCGCACGGGTCAGTGCTGGGACAACGCGCTCGCGGAATCCTTCTTCGCCACGCTGAAGCGGGAACTGTTCGGCGATCGGCCCTGGCCCAGCCGAGCAGCTGCCCATACCGCGATCTTCGAGTGGATCGAAAGCTGGTACAACTTGCGGAGGCTGCACAGCAGCCTCGGTTACCGCAGTCCCGCCGAGTACGAAACCGTTCTCGCAGCCTGACCACCACACCGATGGTGTCCGTCAAAGCGGAACAAGCTCA
>NZ_JBIAXS010000083.1:0-1295 GCF_042896885.1 Streptomyces sp. NPDC001231 | reverse complement strand
TCGGTTGCGGGCGTGTTCGGCAATGCGGGTCAGGCCAACTACGCGGCGGGCAACGCCTTCCTGGACGCCCTGATGGAGCACCGTCGCGCGGCCGGCCTGCCGGGTCTGTCGCTGGCCTGGGGCCCCTGGGAGCAGACCGGCACCGGTGGCATGACCGGCGACCTCTCCGAGGACGACCTGCGCCGCCTGGCCCGCATCGGCACCCCCGCCCTCACCGTGGAGCAGGGCCTCGCCCTCTTCGACGCCGCCCTCGACGGCGACGACGCCGCGCTCACCCCCGTCCGCCTGGACCTCTCCGTGCTGCGCGCCGCGGGCGATGTGCCGCCGCTGCTGCGCTCCCTCATCCGCGGACGCTCCCGCCGTGCCGCCGTCGCCGGGTCCGCCACCGCCGGTGGCCTCGCCCAGCGCCTGGCCCGCCTGGACCCCGAGAGCCGCGACGAACTGGTCCTCGACCTCGTACGTGGCCAGGTCGCCGTCGTCCTCGGTCACGCCACCGGCGCCGACATCGACGCCGGCCGCGCCTTCCGCGAGCTGGGCTTCGACTCCCTCACCGCCGTCGAGCTGCGCAACCGCCTCAACACGGTCACCGGACTGCGCCTGCCCGCCACCCTCGTCTTCGACTACCCGACGGTCAGCCACCTCGCCTCGTACATCCTGGACGAACTCCTCGGCACCGAGGTCGAGACGGAGGTCGTACAGCGTACGGCGGCCGTGGCGGACGACCCGATCGTCATCGTGGGCATGTCCTGCCGTTACCCGGGCGGGGTCGCCTCGCCCGAGGACCTGTGGCGCCTGGTCACCGAGGGCACCGACGCCGTCTCCGGCTTCCCCACCAACCGTGGCTGGGACGTGGAGAACCTGTACCACCCGGACCCCGACCACCCCGGAACCGCCTACACCCGTTCCGGTGGATTCCTGTACGAGGCGGGGGAGTTCGACCCGGGCTTCTTCGGGATGAGCCCGCGTGAGGCGCTGGCGACGGACTCGCAGCAGCGGTTGCTGTTGGAGGCGTCGTGGGAGGCGATCGAGCGGGCCGGCATCGACCCGGCCGGTCTGCGGGGCAGTGCGACCGGTGTGTTCGCCGGTGTGATGTACAGCGACTACAGCGCGATGCTGGGCAGCCCCGAGTTCGAGGGCTTCCAGGGCAGCGGCAGCTCCCCGAGCCTCGCCTCCGGCCGCGTCTCCTACACGCTGGGCCTGGAGGGTCCGGCGGTCACGGTGGACACGGCGTGTTCGTCGTCGCTGGTGGCGATGCACTGGGCGATGCAGGCGCTTAGGTCGGGTGAGGTCTCGCT
>NZ_JBIAXS010000082.1:0-1302 GCF_042896885.1 Streptomyces sp. NPDC001231 | reverse complement strand
AGTACCAGCTCAAACCCCGCGACTGGACAGCCGCCGCACGCGAGGGCCGCACCATCGCCCCCCTCATCACCAGGCTCAACGACATCCGCCGCCGCAGTCCGGCCCTGCGGCAGCTGCGGGACCTGCACTTCCACCACGCCGACAAGGACGCGGTGATCGCCTACTCGAAGCGGAGCGGATCGAACACGGTTCTGGTGGTCGCCAACCTCGACCCCCACCACACCCAGGAGGCCACGGTCTCGTTGGACATGCCGCAACTCGGCCTGGAATGGCACGAGTCGGTGCCGGTGCGCGACGAGCTGACCGGCGAGACCTACCACTGGGGCAGGGCCAACTATGTGCGTCTCGAGCCGGGCCACCGGCCCGCGCACGTCCTCACCGTCCTGCGACCGTCCACCCCGCAGATCGGAGGGTCACCGACAACATGATCGTCAATGAGCCCGTTCCGGACACCTTCGAAGACACTCCGGCCCAGGACCGGGACCCGGAGTGGTTCAAGCGTGCCGTGTTCTACGAGGTCCTCGTCCGCTCCTTCCAGGACAGCAACGGCGACGGCGTCGGCGACCTGAAGGGCCTGACCGCCAAGCTCGACTATCTCCAGTGGCTCGGCATCGACTGCCTGTGGCTGCCGCCCTTCTTCAAGTCCCCGCTGAGGGACGGCGGCTACGACGTGTCCGACTACGCCGCCGTGCTCCCGGAGTTCGGCGACCTGGCCGACTTCGTCGAGTTCGTCGACGCCGCCCACCAGCGCGGCATGCGCGTGATCATCGACTTCGTCATGAACCACACCAGCGACCAGCACCCGTGGTTCCAGGAGTCCCGCAAGGACCCCGACGGTCCCTACGGCGACTACTACGTGTGGGCCGACGACGACAAGCAGTACCAGGACGCGCGGATCATCTTCGTCGACACGGAGGCGTCCAACTGGACCTACGATCCGGTCCGCAAGCAGTACTACTGGCACCGGTTCTTCTCCCACCAGCCGGATCTCAACTACGAGAACCCGGCCGTCCAGGAGGAGATGATCTCCGCGCTGAAGTTCTGGCTGGACCTGGGCATCGACGGGTTCCGGCTGGACGCGGTGCCGTACCTGTACCAGAGGGAGGGCACCAACTGCGAGAACCTCCCGGCCACGCACGAGTTCCTGAAGCGGGTGCGCAAGGAGATCGACGCCCAGTACCCGGACAAGGTGCTGCTGGCGGAGGCTAACCAGTGGCCGGAGGACGTCGTCGACTACTTCGGCGACTACGCCGCCGGCGGCGACGAGTGCCACATGGCCTTCCACTTCCCCGTCATGCCCCG
>NZ_JBIAXS010000081.1:0-1320 GCF_042896885.1 Streptomyces sp. NPDC001231 | reverse complement strand
TGAAGTTCCCCCCTGGGGCTGGACAGCCTGATACTGGGACGGTCGGTCCCGGAGGAAGCAGTTCCAGGTAGTGAGCAAGAAGAGCAACACGAGCAAGCGGTACACGGCCGAGTTCAAGCGGGACGCGGTCGCGCTGGTCCATTCGTCGGGGAAGACGGTCACCGAGGTCGCCCGTGAGATCGGGGTGAGCCCGGAGGGCCTGCGGAACTGGGTGAACCAGGACAGGGCAGATCGGGGCCAGGGGGCCGCGGGTGCTCTGACCAGCGATGAGAAGGAAGAACTGCGTCGTCTGCGGCGGGAGAACCGGGAACAGCAGCAGACGATTGAGGTCCTGAAAAAAGCCGCGGCCTTCTTCGCGAGGGAGTCGACGAAGTAGCCGTGCGCTACGCGTTCATCGACGCGGAGAAGGCCACCGAGAAGAACCCCGGTGGTCACAGTGTCGCCCTGATGTGCAGAGTGCTGGGCGTATCTCGCTCGGGCTATTACGCCTACCTCGCCGCCCGCCCGGCAGCCGAGGAACGAGCCCGCCAGGAGGACGAGCTGGTCGACGAGATCCGGCACATCCACGACGTGTCGCGGCGGGCCTACGGCGCCCCGAGGATCACAGCCGCGCTGCGCAGGAACGGGCACCAGGTCAACCACAAGCGGGTCGAGCGGATAATGCGTGAGCACGACATCCGCGGGATCACCCGCCGCCGGCGCCGCAGCCTGACCCGGCCGGACCGGAAGGCGGCCCCGTCACCAGACCTCGTCGGACGCAACTTCACCGCCACCGAGCCCGGCACGAAACTGGTCTCCGACATCACCTACCTGCCCACGCTGGCCGGCTGGTGGTATCTCGCCACGGTGATCGACCTGGCCACCCGCGAGGTCGTCGGCTATGCGATGGCCGACCACCATCGGGCCGGACTCGTCGTCGACGCGCTGAGGATGGCCGTCGGCCGAGGCGGGCTGAAGGACGGCTGCATCGCGCACTCGGATCGCGGCTCGGAATACTCCTCACGCGAATACCGCGCCCTCATAGGGGAGTTGGGCCTTCGGCAGAGCATGGGCAGAACAGGCTCATGTTACGATAACGCCGCAGCTGAGAGCTTTTTCGGACTGTTGAAAGCGGAGATCGGCACCACGATCTGGGAATCCCACGAGGCGGCTCGCGCCGACGTCTTTCGCTTCATCGAGGTCGAGTACAACCGCACCCGCCTGCGCAAGCACCCGGTCTACGGATACGTCACCCCGGTCGAAACCAGGGCCCTGACAGCACAAGACCTTGCCCCCGCAGCGTAACCATCCGCTGTCCACGATCATGGGGGAACTTCAGGC
>NZ_JBIAXS010000080.1:0-1338 GCF_042896885.1 Streptomyces sp. NPDC001231 | reverse complement strand
CTAAGGGCTGTCCCGTAAATCATCTGGACCGTGCCTGCGGGCCTGCTCGTTTCTGGGTCACCCAGCGATGGTGAGGTTGTGCAGGCGGGCGATGCCGAGTATGGCGTGATGAACGCCGTCGCCTTTCAGGCGGCAGTCACGCAGGATCTTCCAGGCCTTCATGCGGGCGAAGGTGTGCTCGACGCGGGCGCGGACCTTGCGGTGGGAGGTGTTGTGTTCCTCCTTCCAGGCCGGAAGCTCGGCCTGTCCGGGCTCCCGGCGGTGAGGGATGATCAGGCCGGTGCCCCGGTAGCCGCCGTCCGCGATGACCGTGGCCCTGCCGACGGCGGCCTTCGCTCCGGACAGCTCCCACGCCTTGCAGTCGTTGCGGTTGCCAGGCAACGGCCGGCCGACGGCGACGACCAAGCGAGTGTCGGCGTCGATGATGACCTGGTGATTGGTCGAGTACCGATAGTTCTTGGACTGCTCGGCGACCGCGTGGTCACGCGTGGGCACCAGGGTGCCGTCAACGATCAGCACAGTGTCCTTGCGGAACCGCTTGCGGGGCTGCAGTGCCAGCGACGGCCCGAGGTGGTCGATGATGCGGTCGGCCGCGGACTTCGAGATGCCGAACAGCGGCGCCAGCTGCCGCAGAGTCAGGTTCGTCCTCCAATACGCGGCGACCAGCAGGACGCGGTCCTCCAGAGGCAGGCTCCACGGTCTGCCCTTGCGCACCGGGTCTGCGCCTTCACGCCGCAGCGCGGTGATCAGCTTGCCGAACTGTCGCGGGCTCAGCCCAGTGAACGGGGCTATCCATGACGACTCCGACGCCGTGATCACACCAGCCATGCGGCAGATCATTTCAGTTGCCGACACGCCTCCCTGCGACTGATCCTGAGCACCGGACAAGCAAGGAGGACAGGATGGGGCTCATGCTGTTCCCCGGAGACGGCGACGTGACCAGCCCGGACGTCTCCTGGTCCTACACCGGCTTCAACATGTTCAGGGAGTGGCTGGCCCACGCAGAGGGATTCGCCCTTGCTGAGATGAACGGATTCGGTGGAGACCACACGTGGAGCAGCATCTCCACCACGCTGGTACCGCTGTTCGACCATCCAGACGATGACGGCTCTCTCACGCCGGCTCAATGCGCAGCCATGCTGCCGAGGTTGGAGGCGATCATCGATCAGCTCCAACACGAGGTCAGCGACCCCGTTCTCCAGCGACGCGTCGACGACGCCCGCCAATTGGTCACCGTCATGAAGTACTGCTTGGACAAGGACGTCGAGCTCATCTTCGGCTGACCGCCGCAGGCAGTCTCCCGTCGGAGATGACCAGCAGTTACGGGACAGCCCTTAG
>NZ_JBIAXS010000079.1:0-1356 GCF_042896885.1 Streptomyces sp. NPDC001231 | reverse complement strand
GGGGCCTCCCCCTGAATGGTGGACACGCTGATACTGGGTCTGCTTGATCCGGAGGAAGCGAGAACACCGCCGATGGCGATGAAGGACTACTCGGACGAGTTCAAGGCCGATGCCGTGGCCCTGTACGAGTCCACGCCCGGGGCGACCTACAAGGGCATCGCCGCAGACCTGGGCATCAACAGGAACACCCTGCGAGCCTGGGTGCTGCGAGACCGTGAACGCCGCGGTGTCGGTCCGGCCGCCCAGCCGGCGGGCGGCAAAGCTCCGGCCCGGGGCGGCCAGGCGGCGCCGGCCAGTGATCCGGATGAGCGGATCCGGCAGTTGGAAGCTCGGGTCGCCGAGCTCGAGACCAGCGAACGCAAGCTGGCGACCGAGCGGGACATCCTGCGCAAGGCCGCGAAGTATTTCGCCGGAGAGACGAACTGGTGAGCCGCTTCAAGTTCGTCGAGGACCACCGGGACGCCTTCGGGGTGAAGCGGCTGTGCCAGGTGATGAACGTGAACCGGTCCAGCTACTACAAGTGGCGGGCCGGGACGGACGCCCGCATGGCCCGGCAGCAGGACGACCAGGTCCTGGCCGAGCAGATCCGTGCCCTTCACCGCTCCTCCGGCGGTGCCTATGGCTCGCCCCGGATCACCGCCGAACTCCACGACGCCGGGATACGGGTCAACGAGAAGCGGGTGGCACGGGTGATGAGGGCCTTCGGCATCACCGGGATCCGCCTGCGCAGAAAGGTCCGCACCACGGTGTCCGACCCTGCGGCCTCGGTGGTCGCGGACCTGTTCCGCAGGGACTTCACCGCCCCGCGGCCGGGGCTGAAATACATGGGCGACATCACCTACCTGCCCCTGGAGAACGGGGAGTTCCTCTACCTGGCGACGGTGCTGGACTGCTTCAGCCGCAAGGTCGTCGGCTGGTCGATTGCCGACCACATGCGCGCGGACCTGGTCGCCGACGCCCTGCGGATGGCCGCCCGCACCCGCGGCGGCCTGGACGGGGCCGTGTTCCACTCCGATCACGGGTCGCAATACGTCTCCCGGGCCTTCGCCGACCTCTGCGACCAGCTCGGGGTTACCCGGTCGATGGGCGCCATCGGCAGCAGCGCGGACAACGCGGCCTGCGAAAGCTTCCACGCCTCCCTGAAACGCGAGACCCTCCAGGGCGCCCGCGACTACGGCGACCGGGCCACCTGCAGGAGAACCGTCTTCGCCTGGCTGACCCGCTACAACACCCGCCGCCGGCACTCCGCCAACGGCCACCTCAGCCCCAACGAATACGAACACCGACACCACACGGCTAAGCTCACGCTGGCCGCATGACATGCCAACGCGTGTCCACCACCACGGGGGAAGGCCC
>NZ_JBIAXS010000078.1:0-1445 GCF_042896885.1 Streptomyces sp. NPDC001231 | reverse complement strand
TCGCCCTCGACGGGAAGGTGTCGCTGGACGACAACGCCGAGTTCCGTCACCCCGAGTTCGAGGAGCTCCACGACAAGGCCGCCGCCAACCCGCTGGAGGCGGCTGCCAAGGAGAAGAACCTCAACTACGTCAAGCTCGACGGCGAGGTCGGCATCATCGGCAACGGCGCGGGTCTGGTCATGTCGACCCTGGACGTCGTCGCGTACGCCGGTGAGAACCACAAGGGCGTCAAGCCCGCCAACTTCCTCGACATCGGTGGCGGCGCCTCCGCCGAGGTCATGGCGAACGGCCTGGAGATCATCCTCGGCGACCCGGACGTGAAGTCCGTGTTCGTCAACGTCTTCGGCGGGATCACCGCGTGCGACGCGGTCGCCAACGGCATCGTGCAGGCCCTGGAGCTGCTGGAGTCCAAGGGCGAGGAGGTCACCAAGCCGCTGGTCGTGCGTCTGGACGGCAACAACGCCGAACTGGGCCGTCAGATCCTGGACGACCGCAACCACCCGCTGGTGCAGCGGGTGGACACCATGGACGGCGCGGCCGACAAGGCCGCCGAGCTGGCTGCTGCCGCGAAGTAAGGGACGAGGTCACAGAACACCATGGCTATCTTCCTCACCAAGGAATCCAAGGTCATCGTCCAGGGCATGACCGGCTCCGAGGGTCAGAAGCACACGCGTCGCATGCTGGCCTCGGGCACGAACATCGTCGGTGGCGTGAACCCGCGCAAGGCGGGCCAGAGCGTGGACTTCGACGGCACCGAGGTGCCCGTCTTCGGCTCGGTCAAGGACGCCATCGAGAAGACCGGCGCCGACGTCACGGTGATCTTCGTTCCGGAGAAGTTCACCAAGGACGCGGTGATCGAGGCGATCGACGCGGAGATCCCGCTCGCGGTGGTCATCACCGAGGGCATCGCGGTGCACGACTCGGCCTCCTTCTGGGCGTACGCCGGGAAGAAGGGCAACAAGACGCGGATCATCGGCCCGAACTGCCCCGGCCTGATCACGCCGGGTCAGTCGAACGCGGGCATCATCCCGGCCGACATCACCAAGCCGGGCCGGATCGGCCTGGTGTCGAAGTCGGGCACGCTGACGTACCAGATGATGTACGAGCTGCGTGACATCGGCTTCTCCACCTGCGTCGGCATCGGTGGTGACCCGATCATCGGCACCACCCACATCGACGCGCTGAAGGCGTTCCAGGACGACCCGGACACCGACCTGATCGTGATGATCGGTGAGATCGGCGGCGACGCGGAGGAGCGGGCCGCGGCGTTCATCAAGGAGAACGTGACCAAGCCGGTCGTCGGGTATGTCGCGGGCTTCACCGCGCCGGAGGGCAAGACCATGGGCCACGCGGGCGCCATCGTCTCGGGTTCCTCCGGTACCGCCCAGGCGAAGAAGGAGGCCCTGGAGGCCGCGGGCGTCAAGGTCGGCAAGACCCCGACCGAG
>NZ_JBIAXS010000077.1:0-1473 GCF_042896885.1 Streptomyces sp. NPDC001231 | reverse complement strand
CCCCCGACATCCTGCACGCCTACCTCCAGCACGGCGGCCGCCCCGCCTTCGAGGTCCGCGCCGTCCTGGCCGCCACCCTCGCCCCCTCCTGGGGCATCTACAGCGGCTACGAACTGTGCGAGAACACCCCGCTCAAACCCGGCAGCGAGGAATACCTCGACTCGGAGAAGTACCAGCTCAAACCCCGCGACTGGACAGCCGCCGCACGCGAGGGCCGCACCATCGCCCCCCTCATCACCAGGCTCAACGACATCCGCCGCCGCCACCCCGCGCTGCACCGCCTGCGCAATCTGCGCTTCCACGCGACCGACAACGACGCCGTGATCGCCTACAGCAAGAGCGAGGGGCAGGACACGGTCGTCGTGGTCGCCAACCTCGACCCCCACCACACCCAGGAGGCCACGGTCTCGTTGGACATGCCGCAACTCGGCCTGGACTGGCACGAGTCGATGCCGGTGCGCGACGAGCTCACCGGTGAGACCCACCACTGGGGCAGGGCCAACTACGTACGTCTGGTACCAGGCGAACGGCCCGCGCACGTGCTCCATGTCCAGCGATCGTCCACTTCTCCCGAGATCGGAAGGCCTCCAGCGCCATGACTGTCAACGAGCCCGTCCCCGACATCTTCGAGGACGCCCCGGCCAGGGACCGGGACCCGGAGTGGTTCAAGCGTGCCGTGTTCTACGAGGTCCTCGTCCGCTCCTTCCAGGACAGCAACGGCGACGGCGTCGGCGACCTGAAGGGCCTGACCGCCAAGCTCGACTATCTCCAGTGGCTCGGCGTCGACTGCCTGTGGCTGCCGCCCTTCTTCAAGTCCCCGCTGAGGGACGGCGGCTACGACGTGTCCGACTACGCCGCCGTGCTCCCGGAGTTCGGCGACCTGGCCGACTTCGTGGAGTTCGTCGACGCCGCCCACCAGCGCGGCATGCGCGTGATCATCGACTTCGTCATGAACCACACCAGCGACCAGCACCCGTGGTTCCAGGAGTCCCGCAAGGACCCCGACGGTCCCTACGGCGACTTCTACGTGTGGGCCGACGACGACAGGGGCTATCCGGACGCCCGCATCATCTTCGTCGACACCGAGACCTCGAACTGGACCTTCGACCCGGTCCGCGGCCAGTACTACTTCCACCGGTTCTTCTCCCACCAGCCGGACCTCAACTACGAGAGTCCCGCGGTGCAGGAGGAGATCCTGGCCGCCCTGCGCTTCTGGCTGGACCTGGGCATCGACGGGTTCCGGCTGGACGCGGTCCCGTACCTCTACGCCGAAGAGGGCACCAACTGCGAGAACCTGCCCGCGACCCACGCCTTCCTCAAGCGGGTGCGGCGCGAGATCGACCGGATGTTCCCGGACACCGTGCTGCTGGCGGAGGCGAACCAGTGGCCGGAGGACGTCGTCGACTACTTCGGCGACTACGCCGCCGGCGGCGACGAGTGCCACATGGCCTTCCACTTCCCCGTCATGCCCCG
>NZ_JBIAXS010000076.1:0-1581 GCF_042896885.1 Streptomyces sp. NPDC001231 | reverse complement strand
CTTGAAATTAAACCTTCGGTGATCGTTCGGGGATCGAGTGGTTCACCCACATGGGAATCTGCCGGACATGACGACGACCTCCCTTTCACGCTGTGTGATGTCGAGTCGCACAACGGGCCAGGAGGTCGCTGGTGTCGAGTATCGTCCACGAAGTCGCTCATCGGCAGGCACTAGCCGAACTGTCCTTCTTTCGGATGGAGTTGTATGCGGCGATGCCGCGCCGTGCGGATGCGTTGTTCGAGCTGACGGATGCAATGTTGTGTGCCGGTTCCCCGGTGGTGTCGCTGCCGGAGTTGTCGCTTGAGGCGGTGCACCGGCGTGGGCACGGGGCGATGTATGACGCGCTCGCTCGGGGGCGTCTGGATGTGTCGCGGCTGGGGTGGGTGTTGGCGGGGCTGGAGCTGCCGCGTGGGACGGACGGGCAGATCTCGATCGCGTTGGACGTGACGCCGTGGCCGCGTCCGGACGCGGAGTGCTCGCCGGACCGGCTGCACTGCTACCGGCCGTGTCGCTGTGACGGGGTGCGGCAGACGATCCCGGGGTGGCCCTACCAGGTCGCCGCCGCGCTGGGCGGAGGACGGACCTCGTGGACCGGGCCGCTGGACGCGATCCGCCTCGGCCCGGACGATGACCTGACCGAGGTCACCGCCTCCCAAGTCCGTGACCTGCTCGCGCGTCTGCGCGAGGCCGGGCAGTGGCGCGAGGGCGACCCCGAGGTGCTGTTCGTGCTGGATTCCGGCTACGACATCGTGCGGCTGACGTGGCTGCTGCGTGACGAGCCGGTCCGGCTGCTCGGGCGGATCCGCGCCGACCGTGTCATGTATTACCCGCCCGGCCGTCGCAAGGGACCCACCAAAGGCCGGCAACCGCGTCACGGCGAGCCCTTCCGGCTCGCCGACCCGGCCACTCACCCCGCACCCGCCCAGGAGTCCACCACCCGCCACGACCGGTTCGGTGCCGTGACCGCCCGCTGCTGGGGGCACCTGCACCCCAAACTCGAGCGCCGCCAGGGCAGCTGGGCCGACCATCCCGGCGCCCTGCCCAACGTGGAGGGGACGCTGGTCCACCTCGAGGTCGAGTACCTGCCCGGCAACCGCGACCCCAAGCCACTGTGGCTGTGGCACTCGGTCCCCGACGCCACCACGCACGACGTCGACCGCCTGTGGCGGATCTTCCTCAGAAGATTCGACATCGAACACACATTCCGGTTCTTCAAGCAGGCCCTCGGCATGACCCGACCCCGGCTCCGCACCCCCGAACAAGCCGACCGATGGGTCTGGCTGATCATCGCCGCCTACACCCAACTCCGCCTCGCCCGCCCCCTCACCGACGACCTCCGCCGCCCCTGGGAGAAACCCCTCACACCGGATCGGCTCACTCCCGGCCGCGTCCGACGCGGCTATCCCCGGATCCGACGGATCCTGGGCACCCCCGCCAGACCGCCGAAAGCCACCCGACCCGGCCCCGGCCGCCCACCAGGCCGCACCACCAGCCCCGCACCCCGCCACCCCGTCGGCAAACACCCCCACAAACAAGACACCCCCCGACCTTGAAGGCCGAGGGGGAACCTTTAAATTCAAG
>NZ_JBIAXS010000075.1:0-1652 GCF_042896885.1 Streptomyces sp. NPDC001231 | reverse complement strand
GGGGGGTGCCCCTATCTGTTTCGTCAACCCTGGCGGGGCTGGTTCGTAGGGGTTCGTACTGGGCGGATCGGGTGCCGTGGGGGCAGGCCGGTGGCCGGCTTGGCGGGGTGGCCGTGCCGGTGCGCGGGCGTGACGGGGCGGGAAGGGTAGGCGGGTGGGGTGTTCAGGCGGCGAGGTCGAGGGTGCGGGGCTCGTAGAAGGTCCCGGTGCGGATCATCGCGTGGATGACGTTCACGCGTTGCCGCGCCAGGCGGAGGACGGCCTGCGTGTGGGTCTTGCCGCGGGCGCGCTGGCGGTCGTAGTAGACCCGCGAGGACAGGTCGCTCTTGCAGCCGATCGCGGCGAACGCGGCCTGGAACAGGGCACGTTTGAGCAGGCGGTTGCCGCGATGGGGCGCGTGCTCGCCGCGGATGGAGGTCCCCGAGGACTTCGTCGCGGGGGCGAGTCCGGCGTAGGAGGCGAGGTGCCCGGCGGTGGGGAAGCCTCTGCCGTCGCCGATGGCGACGATCACGGCGGCCGTGGTCCTGACGCCCATGCCGGGCAGCGACGTCAGGAGGTGGAAAAGAGGGAGGGCCTCCAGCAGGGCCGCGATCTGATGCTCGGTGGCCTGGCGCTGGGCGTGTGCGGCGGCGAGCTGGGCGGCCAGACCGGGCACGATCAGCGCGGACGCCTCGGTGCCGGGAACGACGAGGGACTGCTCGGCGAGCGCGTCGAAGATCTCGGTGGTGAGGTGGTGGGCCTTGCGCGAACCGTGTGCCGTGAGCAGGGCCTCGCAGCGGGCCCGGCCCAGTTTTCTCAGTCTCGCCGGGGAGCCGTGCCGTTGGAGGAGGGCCTGGACATAGGGGTAGGACAGACGCGGGCCGAGCACGCGCTCGAGCGAGGGGTGGATCTGGGAGAGCAGGCCGCGCAGCCGGTTGGTGGCGCGGTTGACCTCGCCGGCCAGGTCGTTGTCGTAGCCGGTGAGCATGGTCAGCTCGGCCAGCACCTCGTCGTCACGGTCCACCGCGCGCAGGGTGTGCGGCATGGTCCGGGCGGTCTCGGCGATCACGAACGCGTCGCGGGCGTCGGTCTTGGCCTCGCCCGGGTGCAGGTCGGCGGCCCGCCGCATCGACAGCCCGGGCAGGTAGGCCACCCGGCAGCCCGCCGCGCGGGCCACCGTCAGCGGCAACGCGCCGATGTTGGCGACCTGGTCCACGACCACCAGCACGGTGCCGAACTTCGCCACCAGCTTGCTGAACAGCTCCAGCAGTTTCGGCTCGGTGTTGGGCAGCCGCTTGTCGTGCACGGTTCTGCCGTCCTTGGTCCGGCCATGGGCGTGGTGGAACTCCTTGCCCAGGTCCAGGCCGAGGAACAGATCTATCTCGACGGTGTCGACCATGCTCGCGTGCCCCCTCGATACGCACTCGTACCCAGTTCCTGGCCGTCCCTGCGGCACCACACGCCGGCAACCACGTTACGCAGACATCCCGTCCCTGGAATGGTCCGGCGTTGCGCCGGACCGGGCGGTCGTCAGGCCCCTCATCAGCGGTCAAGCGGTGCCCCGAGGCCCGGCGGCAACACCCCCCAGGTCATGCGTGCGACAGGGGGCAAACAGCCATACCGGGCCCGGGGGCCAGGCGCCCCGTTGCGGGGCCATGAGAAAGGTAACGGGG
>NZ_JBIAXS010000074.1:0-1787 GCF_042896885.1 Streptomyces sp. NPDC001231 | reverse complement strand
ATGGCGACTACCGAGGTGCGTCGGGCGGGGCGCAAGCCCGCTCAGATCGTGGACATGTCCTGGGATCCGATCACGCGGATCATCGGGAACCTGGGCATCTACACGAAGATCGATTTCGCGAACCGGGAGGTCGTCGAGTGCCACTCGACCTCCTCACTGTTCCGCGGCTACTCGGTGTTCATGAAGGGCAAGGACCCCCGCGACGCCGGCTTCATCACCTCCCGCATCTGCGGCATCTGCGGCGACAACCACACCACCTGCTCCAACTACGCCCAGCAGATGGCCTACGGCGTCAAACCCCCGCCCCTGGCCGAACACATCACCAACCTCGGCGAAGCCGCCGAATACATGTTCGACCACACGATCTTCCAGGACAACCTCGTCTTCGTCGACTTCTGCGAAGCCATGGTCAAGGCAACCAACCCCAGCGTCCTGGCCCGCGCCGAACGGACCGAGGCCCCCCGCGGCCACATCCACGGCTACCGCACCATCGCCGACATCATGCGCGCCTTCAACCCCTTCGAAGGCGAGATCTACAAACAAGCGCTGAAGATGTCCCGCATCACCCGGGAAATGTTCTGCCTCATGGAGGGCCGCCACGTCCACCCCTCCACCCTCTATCCCGGCGGCGTGGGCACCATGCCCCAGCCCACCGTCTTCACCGACTACCTCGCCCGCCTCATGCGCGTCATCGACTTCGTCAAACAAGCCGTCGCCCTCAACGACGACGTCTTCGACTTCTTCTACCAGGCCCTGCCCGGCTACGAGGAAGTCGGCCGCCGCCGCATCCTGCTCGGCTGCTGGGGCGCCTGGCAGAACCCCGACATCGTCGACTACCGCTACGAAACGATGAACCACTGGGGCAAGGCCATGTACGTCACCCCCGGCATCATCGTCGACGGCCAACTCGTCACCAACAACCTCGTCGACATCAACCTCGGCCTGCGCATCCTGCTCGGCTCCTCCTACTACGACGACTGGACCACCGAGGAACCCTTCGTCACCCACGACCCCCTCGGCAACCCCGTCGACATCCGCCACCCCTGGAACCAGACCACCCTGCCCCACCCCCAAAAACGCTCCTTCGACCACAACTACAGCTGGGTCATGAGCCCCCGCTGGCACCACCCCGAAACCGGCCAGCACCTCGCCCTCGACACCGGCGGCGGCCCCCTCGCCCGCCTCTGGTCCACCGCCCTCAACGGCCTCGTCGACACCCCCTACATCAAAGCCACCGGCCACAGCGTCCGCATCACCCTCCCCAAAGGCGAAAAACTCCCCGAAACCACCCTCGAATGGACCATCCCCCAATGGTCCAACACCATCGAACGCGACCGCGCCCGCCCCTACTTCATCGCCTACGCCGCCGCCATGGCCCTCCAATTCCTCGAACAAGCCCAAACCCTCGTCCGCGCCGGCGAAACCAAAGTCTTCGAAAACTTCCAAGTCCCCGACGAAGCCATCGGCTGCGGCTTCCACGAAGCCGTCCGCGGCGTCCTCTCCCACCACCTCGTCATCAAAGACAAGAAAATCGCCAACTACCACCCCTACCCACCCACCCCCTGGAACGCCAGCCCCCGCGACCCCTACGGCACCCCCGGCCCCTACGAAGACGCCGTCCAGGGCCAGCCCATCTTCGAAGAAAACGACCCCGACACCTTCAAAGGCGTCGACATCATGCGCACCGTCCGCAGCTTCGACCCCTGCCTCCCCTGCGGCGTCCACATGTACCTCGGCAACGGCAAAACCCTCACCACCACCCACACCCCCACCTACGGAGCCGAACA
>NZ_JBIAXS010000073.1:0-1861 GCF_042896885.1 Streptomyces sp. NPDC001231 | reverse complement strand
GGGACTGATCGACTCGTCGGCGCCCCACCCGGCCCGCGACACGATGGTCGGCCTGGGCGCGGTGGACGGGGGGCCCGCGGGCGCGGTGGCGCCGGCGCTCGGGCTGGGGGTGGTGGACGGGGGCTGGGAGGCCGGTGCGGAAGAACTCGGCGCCTGGCTCGGCGGGGTGGACTCGGCCGGGGTCTCGGACTCGGCCGGATCGGTGGTGGGATCGTCGACGGCCGGAGTCTCGGCCGGCGGGGAGTCGGCCGGTTGACCCTCCGTGGGGTCGGGCGACTCGGACGGATCGTCGGGCGCGTCGACCTGGAAGGCCGCCGGTTCCATCGCTCCGGTGCTGCTCGGGGCGCCGGAGGCGCCCTTGCCGGGATCGACCATGTCCAGACGCAACCCGGCAGGCAGACGATCGGACGTACGCCCGCCCGCGGTGACCCGTACCTCCACCCCGTCGGAGGGCCCCACCCAGGCCGGTTCCGTACCACCGCGCTCGGCGGCCGCCTCACCCTGGCCACCGCTGCCGTCCAGCCGCAGCCAGTCCGACCACTGACCGGATCCCACGGCACGGGTGCGGGCCTCGATCGTGCCCTCGACCCGCGACGAGGGGTCGCCCCAGGTGATGCCGAGCATGCTGAACGGCTCGGTCCGCTCCTGCTTCAGAGTCGCCTTGGTGCCGTTCTCGATCGTCGGCAACTCGGCGGTGAGGGCCTGGCTCCTCACCGGACCCGGCTTGCCGTCAGCATCGGGGCCGTTGCCCGACTGGTCGGAGCCTGTGGTCAGTAAGAGCCCTCCGACAAAGCCTGCCGTGACCACGGCAGCCGTACCCCAGATATAGCGAGGTCTACCCATGATTGATCTGCGATGTCCTTTGTGAGGGGCGAGAAAAGGGGTCACATCGCACCGGCAGGGCGGGGCGACCCACCCAGCA
Source organism: Streptomyces sp. NPDC001231 (assembly GCF_042896885.1). Taxonomy (NCBI): domain Bacteria; kingdom Bacillati; phylum Actinomycetota; class Actinomycetes; order Kitasatosporales; family Streptomycetaceae; genus Streptomyces; species Streptomyces sp. NPDC001231. Next base: position 939 of record NZ_JBIAXS010000073.1, on the reverse strand, counting down.
GACCTTCAAGATCCGCTAAGGGTTGCAGCACCACACCCCAAGCCGCCAAGTGATTCAGACCACAGCTCTGATTCTCCGGCTCAAGATCCTTTCACCTCTCGCTGGGTGTTGCCGTGCTCGTCAACTTTCGGACCGGTCAGGAGAGCAGCTGCTCGCTGAGCATCTATGACCACTAAACGTGCTCGAAAGGATTCGTACGGTGATAAAGGTCACGGCCTCGGCTTGGCCGAGCAAGATCCTTTTACCTCTCACTTGCCACCTTTACTCCCTTTTTACTTCGGCTACCTTCACGGGAGCGTCACATCTGTGACGCTTTCGCGAAGTGAATAAACCGGAGAATCAGGATGATTCGCAATCATGCGGCCCATCGACGCAAGCGGCCCTCGGCTGGGGGGAGCATTCGCTGGATAGCGGGAGGCCTGTCACTGGCCCTTGCCGTTACGCTCCTTGACGGTGCGTACGCAGCGGCCGGCGCCGCGCCGCAGAACCCCAAGAAGCCGAAGAGCGCGGCCGCCACCCAGGCCGCAGATATCCCGTCGGCGCGCGTTGCTGCTCGGCTGTCCGGCAAGCGGGTCGAGGCGCTGTCCGAGCGCACCGAGACCTCGACGACCTGGGTGAACAAGGATGGCTCGCTCACCACGGAACTCACTGCCGGGCCCGTTCGGTTCACGGACGAGGCCACGGGGCAGTGGCGTGAGGTCGACCTGGACCTTGTTCAGGGTGCCGACGGGGCTGTCAAGCCCAAGGCCCACCCGGGCGGGCTGCGCTTGTCCGGAAGGTCCGGGACCCCGGCGAAATCGCTGAAGGCCGCTCAACAGGCCAAGGCCACCGACCTGGTGACCTTAGCTTGAAATTAAACCTTCGGTGATCGTTCGGGGATCGAGTGGTTCACCCACATGGGAATCTGCCGGACATGACGACGACCTCCCTTTCACGCTG
>NZ_JBIAXS010000072.1:0-2049 GCF_042896885.1 Streptomyces sp. NPDC001231 | reverse complement strand
TGTCGAGTCTCAGTTGATGGTTGACGGGTTGGCGTCGGGTGGTGCTTGACGTCTGCCCTAGACGCAATGCCAGTGACTTAAGCGGCTACTGACGCTCCGGGCGAAGGCGTTTCCGCACGTCAGAGCCTCGAAGTGCTACATAAGTCATCGGTATTGGCCCTAGACGATCTTCCGGCGGTTGTGTTCGCCGGATTTGCGGACCACCACCTCCTTCCTGGTGACACGCGGGACGGTGGTGATCAGCTCGCCGCTGTGAAAGACCCGGATCGTTTCCTCGTCCAGGTGGGCGGTGACGACCTGGTGGGCATAGCCGCGGCCGAGCTGGACGCGCTGTCCGGCGACCATGAAGCCGCCGACGCTGCTGACCGTCCGCTCGGCGATCTGCTCGGCGGGCGGAGGCAGCAGCGGTGACGGCCCGGCCGGACGAGCGCCTTGCAGACGTCCGCAGGCCGAGGGCGGCAGCGGGCTGGGCAGGGTGGCTTGCAGGACACGCTGCTCGTCCAGGACCTGCAGGACTTTCCCGTCGAGCCGAAGAGTGACCCGCTGTCCGGCGAACGGCCAGCCGACCAGGACCTTGTCACCTGCCAGACCGACGTAGCCGACCGCGTTGACGGTCCGGTCCACCTCCACCGCCCCCTTCGTGTCCTTCGCCAGGCCGGGGTCGTCCGCCCAGGGGCCGGCGGGTCGGGCGCCTCCGCCTGCCAGCAGGGCTTTGAGATCCCGGCCAGACAGCTTCGAGGGCAGGGTCTTGTGCCGGCCGCCGCCGATGAGGACGTGCAGCCGGTTCACGTCGATCCGCAAGGTCACCGTGGTGCCGGCCAGGGCCGGCCCGAACCAGATCTGCTGCCCGCGCAGGCTCAGGTTCCCCGACGCGGGAACCACCCGATCCACCTCGATCGCACCGACCTCGCCTTCGGCCATCGGCCAGGCCCGTGGCACGGGCTCTGGCTCAGGCGCCGCGGATGCCGGAGCGGGGACCGGGTCGAGACGGGCGGGCAGCACCACCGGCAACGCGTCCTGCTCGGACCGCGGCCTGGGAACGAAGCGGCTGGCCGGGACGGCCATGTCCAGGGCCTGGTGCGGCCGCATCCGGTTGTAGTCCTCCAGCCAGGCATCCACCACCGCCTGCGCCGTCGCCACGTCGGAGAACGGATCGTGGTCGTCGAGGAGTTCACGCCGCAGGGTCTGGTGGAAGCGTTCGATCTTCCCCGTGGTCGTCGGGGACTGCGGCTTCGTCAGCCGGTGAGCGATGCCGTTCTCCCGGCAGATCCGGTCGAACATCGTCTCTCCGGGCTTGCCGAAGCCGAAGCGGGCGGTGAACTGCTTGCCGTTGTCCGTCAGCACCTCGCCGGGCACTCCGAACCGCACCAGTGCCTCGCCGAAGGCCAGACACACCGCCCGGGCCGTGGCCCGCTGCACCACCTTCGCGATCACCATGAACCGGGAGTGGTCGTCGATCCCAGTGACCATCTTGCACTCGCTGCCATCTGCCAGCAGGATCCCGCCGACGATGTCCATCTGCCACAGTTCCATCGCCGTCGACCGCTCCCACCTGCGATAATCCGACCGGCGCCGCTTACGCACTCCCGGCTCGACCAGACCATTGCGGACCAGGACCCGGTAGACCGTCGCCCTGGACGGCACCGGCGTGATGCCCCTGCGTTCCAGCTCGTGCACCAGCCTGCGCGGACCCCAGCCGGGATGCCGGCGCCGCAACTCACACACCACCGCCTCCACTTCCCCGGCGATCCGGTGCGGACACGAGGCCGGCCGGTGCGACCGGTCCGCCAATCCCGGCAGGCCCGACTGCTCGTACTTGCGCACCCAGGAGTGCACCGACTGCCTCGACACCCCATACCGGGCGGCGACTTGGGTGACCGGAACCCCCGCGGCGACCTCCATCACCGCGTGATACCGCTGCTCGACCACGCTCAACTCCACCAGCACGGCCCCGGCCCTCCCTGCACGCGGATCAGATGCGCACAGCCAAGCCGAGGCAAGCGGTGTCAAGCATCAGGTGAAGCCACAACGTCAAGCATCAACCGAGAC
>NZ_JBIAXS010000071.1:0-2485 GCF_042896885.1 Streptomyces sp. NPDC001231 | reverse complement strand
AACAAGCAACGGGCCAGGCGCCACGACGTCGGCAAGACCGTCAAACGCGCCGAATCGATCAAGGAACACCAAGCCCAGCGAGGTTAAACGCCAAGTTTAGAAGCTGTTGTCTTTCCGGACTTGAGGATGGCGTTCTTGCCCTCGGTGAGGCGGTGCAGCTCCCATGCCAGCAGGTGCGGGTAGAAGGTCAGGGCGTCCAGGTCGGGTTCGGATTCCAGCAGATTCGCCAGCCGGGCGCAGCCGGCCCAGGGCCCGTACGGTCTGGCGTCTTTCGCGTGGATCGGGCACCGCGCGAGCCTTCCGCCACGGTCCAGGAGCGCAACACGCCGATGGTGGGCGTCAGCTGGCTTTGAGGGGCTGCCCGGCTGCGTCGTACACCTGCCCAGTCACGGCGCTGACGCTGTACATCTCGACCGCTGCCTGCTCCTGCGAATCATTGCTCTTTCCGTTGCTGGGCCATGTCGTGTTCACAAGCCAGTTCGGCTGCCAATTACCGTCTAGCTCGACCGCTTTTACGGTAACTGCTTTGGTGCTGAATTCTGCGCCAGTGTTTCCATTGGCTTGGAGTTGCGCCATTACCGCCTTGCTTACTGCCTTCTCGGCCTGCCCGGCGTCAAGCTTGGCTTCGGGGAGCTTCACCTGGGTCGGGCCAAGGGTGACGTCAATCTGAGATACACGCCCGGCCCTGTCTACCTGGACATCCAGCATCCTGGGCATCAGAACGTCGTTGTGAGTCCATCTCCAGTTCGTAATCCAGCCAAGTTCGGCCTTTGCGCCCACGGGGAATGTTTCGCTCATGGTCGCGCTCATCGCCCACGGATACTGTCGCTGGGCATACGACTTCGCGATCTGAGAGGCTGCTACATCGGTAGACGGGGCTTTCGCCCCTCCCACCGGGTATCCCATGACAGTGGGCCGGTCGCTGTTCTCCAGCTGTACGGTCAGGTGCTTCTTGTCCGGCCAGGAAAGGCTGCCGCTACCGAAGTCTGGGGAGTGCCCTTTTTCGCGGCTGAGCAGGATGAAGATGATGTTGGTGCATGGGGAGTCACCACACGGCTGCTCGTACTGCTTGCCGATCTTGTATCGGTCGCCGAACGCCTCCCTGACGGCGGCCTTAACGGCCTGCTTCTGGTCGGAACTTGCGTCGACGAGACTGCTGCCATCCACGTTCGTGAAGGCGAGCATCGGACGCGCCACTCCCGAGCCCAGGAGGAGCAGCGCCGCGAAAGTGATCAGAGCGCCCTTGACGCCCGCCTGCCAGGCGAGCGAGTGGCGGATGGTAAGCACAACCGCTACAACGGTGAGCCCGATCAACCCGCCGATGATGTTCATTTCGGCGTCCGAGCTGTCACACACGCGCCCCAGGCCGTTGACGGTGGCCTGGGTGAATTCGATGGCCAGGGGCAGCGCGATGACACCGACCAGGACAGGCAGCGGGCGGCGGATGGCCAGGAGTGCGCAGGCGCTGACAGGCACCATCATGGCGAGGTTCCACAACCCTTGGGTGGTGTGAAAGGGCTCGGCGAACTGATGGTTGAGGACGCACACGCCGCTGGCCGAGCCGCCGCCCATGAAAGTGACGCCGAGGACGCCGGTGAGAGTGAAGGCGAGCCCGGACCACCACGCCCCGTGAGGGTTCCCCCGCTTGCGGGCGAGCGCCCATGCTGCGCCGCCGAGAACGAAGCCGATCAATGTGCACACGGCCAGATAGCCGACATGGTGTTGAAATATGGCGGAGAACACGGCGCGGTTCCTTGCGTGATCACGTCGAGGAGAGCGGGACAGGCAGAAGGGCGGCCCCGCCTTGGTAGACGGGGGCCTGTGAGGCTCTGGTTCAGCAGTGCGAGGCCGGCGTCTGGAACGTGCCGCCGCTGTACTTGAGCAGACCTATCGTGCTGGTGCAGTAGGCGTTGGCCGACAGCGACCACGTCTGCTTCTTCGTCGCACCCGAAGCGATGGAGACGGCGCCGGCGTAGTGGCTGGTCCCCGCGCGCGAGTAACCAAGCTGGGCGGAGATGGTGGATCCCCCCGACTTGTAGTACTCGGTGGCGACGATGCCGCTCCCAGCCTGTTTGATGGCCAGAATGCCGTTGGACAGCTTGGTGCACCGCTCCATGGGCTCGTTGGTGGAGGTGTAGCCAGAGCTGTCACAGTAGGTGATGGCCGAGGCGGTCGGTGCACCGAACATGACAGATCCAGCTGCAAGGGCAAGGACCACGAGGGTGGTGTTGGCGATACGGCGCATGGAATCCCCTTAGGTGTAGTGCGCATGCCAGCTCTCTTGCATATGAAGAGTGCAGCGCAGGCGGAACATGTGGTGACTACTTGATCACGCATCGATCGTCGCATGGAGATCATTTCGAGCCAGACCTTGGTCTGGGCTGTGGGGTGCGGGGGGGTGCCCCTATCTGTTTCGTCAACCCTGGCGGGGCTGGTTCGTAGGGGTTCGTACTGGGCGGATCGGGTGCCGTGGGGGCAGGCCGGT
>NZ_JBIAXS010000070.1:1509-3276 GCF_042896885.1 Streptomyces sp. NPDC001231 | reverse complement strand
CGCTTCGGCGGGTTGTGACGGGTGGTTGGTCGTTGTTTGAGAACTGCACAGTGGACGCGAGCATCTGTGGCCAAGTTTTTAAGGGCGCACGGTGGATGCCTTGGCACCAGGAACCGATGAAGGACGTGGGAGGCCACGATAGTCCCCGGGGAGTCGTCAACCAGGCTTTGATCCGGGGGTTTCCGAATGGGGAAACCCGGCAGTCGTCATGGGCTGTCACCCTTGTCTGAACACATAGGGCAAGTGGAGGGAACGCGGGGAAGTGAAACATCTCAGTACCCGCAGGAAGAGAAAACAACCGTGATTCCGGGAGTAGTGGCGAGCGAAACCGGATGAGGCCAAACCGTATGCGTGTGAGACCCGGCAGGGGTTGCGCATGCGGGGTTGTGGGATCTCTCTTCTACGGTCTGCCGGCCGTAGGGCGAGTCAGAAACCGTTGATGTAGGCGAAGGACATGCGAAAGGTCCGGCGTAGAGGGTAAGACCCCCGTAGTCGAAACGTCAGCGGCTCGTTTGAGAGACACCCAAGTAGCACGGGGCCCGAGAAATCCCGTGTGAATCTGGCGGGACCACCCGCTAAGCCTAAATATTCCCTGGTGACCGATAGCGGATAGTACCGTGAGGGAATGGTGAAAAGTACCCCGGGAGGGGAGTGAAATAGTACCTGAAACCGTGTGCCTACAAGCCGTGGGAGCGTCGGAATGTGCTTGCACATTCTCGTGACTGCGTGCCTTTTGAAGAATGAGCCTGCGAGTTTGCGGTGTGTTGCGAGGTTAACCCGGGTGGGGAAGCCGTAGCGAAAGCGAGTCCGAATAGGGCGTTTCAGTAGCACGCTCAAGACCCGAAGCGGAGTGATCTAGCCATGGGCAGGTTGAAGCGGAGGTAAGACTTCGTGGAGGACCGAACCCACCAGGGTTGAAAACCTGGGGGATGACCTGTGGTTAGGGGTGAAAGGCCAATCAAACTCCGTGATAGCTGGTTCTCCCCGAAATGCATTTAGGTGCAGCGTCGTGTGTTTCTTACCGGAGGTAGAGCACTGGATAGGCGATGGGCCCTACCGGGTTACTGACCTTAGCCAAACTCCGAATGCCGGTAAGTGAGAGCGCGGCAGTGAGACTGTGGGGGATAAGCTCCATGGTCGAGAGGGAAACAGCCCAGAGCATCGACTAAGGCCCCTAAGCGTACGCTAAGTGGGAAAGGATGTGGAGTCGCACAGACAACCAGGAGGTTGGCTTAGAAGCAGCCACCCTTGAAAGAGTGCGTAATAGCTCACTGGTCTAGTGATTCCGCGCCGACAATGTAGCGGGGCTCAAGCGTACCGCCGAAGTCGTGTCATTGCAGCGTATAGCCCCAACGGGTGCTGTGATGGGTAGGGGAGCGTCGTCTGCCGGGTGAAGCGGCACTGGAAGGTAGTCGTGGACGGTTGACGAGTGAGAATGCAGGCATGAGTAGCGATTCACACGTGAGAAACGTGTGCGCCGATTGACTAAGGGTTCCTGGGTCAAGCTGATCTGCCCAGGGTAAGTCGGGACCTAAGGCGAGGCCGACAGGCGTAGTCGATGGATAACCGGTTGATATTCCGGTACCCGCTGTGAAGCGTCAAACATCGAGCATCGTGATGCTAAGGCCGTGAAGCCGCCCCTGATCTCTTCGGAGTGAGGGGGAGTGGTGGAGCCGCCGAACCAAGCGGTTAGTAGGTGAGTGATGGGGTGACGCAGGAAGGTAGTCCATCCCGGGCGGTGGTTGTCCCGGGGTAAGGGTGTAGGCG
>NZ_JBIAXS010000070.1:0-1413 GCF_042896885.1 Streptomyces sp. NPDC001231 | reverse complement strand
CTGAGACCTGATGCCGAGCCGATTGTGGTGAAGTGGATGATCCTATGCTGTCGAGAAAAGCCTCTAGCGAGTTTCATGGCGGCCCGTACCCTAAACCGACTCAGGTGGTCAGGTAGAGAATACCGAGGCGTTCGGGTGAACTATGGTTAAGGAACTCGGCAAAATGCCCCCGTAACTTCGGGAGAAGGGGGGCCACGCCTGGTGATCACTCTTGCAGTGTGAGCTGGGGGTGGCCGCAGAGACCAGCGAGAAGCGACTGTTTACTAAAAACACAGGTCCGTGCGAAGCCGTAAGGCGATGTATACGGACTGACGCCTGCCCGGTGCTGGAACGTTAAGGGGACCGGTTAGCTCACTTTCGGGTGGGCGAAGCTGAGAACTTAAGCGCCAGTAAACGGCGGTGGTAACTATAACCATCCTAAGGTAGCGAAATTCCTTGTCGGGTAAGTTCCGACCTGCACGAATGGCGTAACGACTTCTCGACTGTCTCAACCATAGGCCCGGTGAAATTGCACTACGAGTAAAGATGCTCGTTTCGCGCAGCAGGACGGAAAGACCCCGGGACCTTTACTACAGTTTGATATTGGTGTTCGGTTCGGCTTGTGTAGGATAGCTGGGAGACTTTGAAGCGGCCACGCCAGTGGTTGTGGAGTCGTCGTTGAAATACCAGTCTGGTCGTGCTGGATGTCTAACCTGGGTCCGTGATCCGGATCAGGGACAGTGTCTGATGGGTAGTTTAACTGGGGCGGTTGCCTCCTAAAGGGTAACGGAGGCGCCCAAAGGTTCCCTCAGCCTGGTTGGCAATCAGGTGTTGAGTGTAAGTGCACAAGGGAGCTTGACTGTGAGACCGACGGGTCGAGCAGGGACGAAAGTCGGGACTAGTGATCCGGCGGTGGCTTGTGGAAGCGCCGTCGCTCAACGGATAAAAGGTACCCCGGGGATAACAGGCTGATCTTCCCCAAGAGTCCATATCGACGGGATGGTTTGGCACCTCGATGTCGGCTCGTCGCATCCTGGGGCTGGAGTCGGTCCCAAGGGTTGGGCTGTTCGCCCATTAAAGCGGTACGCGAGCTGGGTTTAGAACGTCGTGAGACAGTTCGGTCCCTATCCGCTGTGCGCGTAGGAGTCTTGAGAAGGGCTGTCCCTAGTACGAGAGGACCGGGACGGACGAACCTCTGGTGTGCCAGTTGTTCTGCCAAGGGCATGGCTGGTTGGCTACGTTCGGGAGGGATAACCGCTGAAAGCATCTAAGCGGGAAGCCTGCTTCGAGATGAGGACTCCCACCCACTTGATGGGGTAAGGCTCCCAGTAGACGACTGGGTTGATAGGCCGGATCTGGAAGCACCGTGAGGTGTGGAGGTGACCGGTACTAATAGGCCGAGGGCTTGTCCTCAGTTGCTCGCGTCCACTGTGT
>NZ_JBIAXS010000069.1:0-6892 GCF_042896885.1 Streptomyces sp. NPDC001231 | reverse complement strand
AAAGTCCCGGCACAGCGCGTTGAAGCAGGAAGCCCCCGGAAGGGTCAGACGACCCAGGCCGGAATCCCTGGACTTTAGGCCAGGGAGCACGTCAAGAAGCAGTGGCAGGACGAACATGCCGCCTTCCAGCACCGTGACCTGTCCGGCACCGACTACGTCTCTGTGTGGGCCGAGGGCGTCCACCCCAAGGTCCGCCTCGCCCGGCCGCGGCCCCAAGGCCGCTACGTGCTCGGGACCGCTATGCCAGGTCGCTGACGACCGGATGCGCTGACGAGACCGGGCAGGTGAAGATGCGCATGGTCTCATGCCTGCCGAGCCGCACATCTGTGGGGGACTGACGCCGAAGGCGGCTGTTCACGGGACCATCGAGGAATCCGGTCGGGGCCCAACTCGCCGTGCCGCCGTCCCATTCGATGTCGGCGATCGCGGCAACGAACCGCATCTCGTTGCCGCACGCATGGCACCGCACCGGCCCGAAATAGCCCTGGTAATTCCAGGGTTCGTGCCCGCCGAGCTTCCAGCCCGGGGCGGTTGACAGCTCCCAGCGGTATCGGGGCTCGTGGTCTTCCGGGTCGTCCGTGCTGAAGGCGGCCATCTCCCACTCGTCGACTCGGGCCTCGAACTCCTCACCCAGCGCACCAGGGTGCGGATACTCGGTGACCGGCTCCGGCCGAATCAGACACGGTGTCGGCAGGTAGCCAGGCTCCCCAATGGCGACGGGTTCGGGTGACGTCGCGAAGCTGCCGGAGAGGTCACGGCTGTGGCGGTAGCGGACGTGCACGAACGGGCCGGCGATTCCGTTATAAGGCACCGCCGCGTCTTCGTAGCGGTGCTGGAACGGACACCACAGGATCTGCAGGACGTCAGTATCCTGCGGGAAGCCGTCCTACCAAGGCACGTCCCGTGCGTACACCTGCATGACCGGAAGCATGGGCCAGGCAATATCAGCCGGGATTTCGTCCCAGGTGATCTCTCCGAGGTATTCGAACGTCGTCGCTGACCGCTTGCCACGGACGTTGTCGGGACGGTGCGGCTGGCGATGCTTGAGGTGCTGACCGCCGGGACAGGTCGGCCACGCCTCATCTGCCGGCCACGCCGGCGGCCCACCCACGGAGCTCTGGTACGGGTCCGGGCCGGCGGGGTCCGGGTGCAACCGGATCGCTGTCCTTGCGTGATCAGCCAGCTCGGGAAAGAACGAGATGACATCCAACGGCCGAGGCGGAGTCACTGGAACACTCATTGCTGCCGTCCCTGCCTCTGAACAGTGCACCCGCCGACCATAACCACGTGCGGGGCCGAGAAACTCGCGATCACGCACGGCATCGTACGGTCCTCGCCTCCTCGCAACAGCTCCGGCTACCGCTCTGGGCTCTCGTCCGGATGCACAAGTCTTGATGATTGCTCGTTCCACATGCTCCGCATCAGCCGCGCTCACCGGCGCATCCGGGACTGGCACCGGCGCCTGAACTGCCGCCGCTGGGAGCAGAACAGCCGAGGGAAGATCGGGTAGAGCCGCTTCCAGCCCTCCCGCAGAGCTGCCTGGCCGGCCGGCCTGTGCTGGCTGGTCGGCGGGGGAGCGGGCACGCACGGGTGGAGGTGGCAGGGATCGTCAGCGGCGCCGTGAACCGCATCAGGTCCGTCACGATCAGCACCGGCCGCTTGCGGCGGAACTCCACCGCCGATGTCCGAGCAGATGTCCCGGCCGGTGCCCGCTCCTCATGCCCGTTGCCACTCACTCGCACAACCAATCCGCGATCGGAAGTATCAAAGCGAGCACCATATCCGGCGATCAAACAACCACGGGGGCACTCAGCCACAACCAGTGGTTGTGGCCGTAGGGTGTCGGCATGGACCTCGACACCGTCCGGACCTTCGTCGTCGCCGCCGACGCGGGGCAGTTCCAGGAGGCCGCCGCCGAGCTGGCGGTCACCCAGCAGGCTGTTTCCAAGCGCATCGCCGCGCTGGAGCGCAACCTCGGCGTGCGGCTGTTCACCCGCACGCCGCGCGGCGCCGAGCTCACCATCGACGGGCAGGCGTTCCTGCCCCACGCCCGGGAGCTGCTGCGCGTCGCCGAACGCGCGGTCGCGTCCGTGCGCACCGACCGTCGTCCACTGCGCGTCGACGTGATCAACTCGCGTGGCGCGGCGTCGGGCCTGATGCGCGGCTTCCACCGCGCGCACCCCGAGACCGATCTCGACGTGGTGTGGCTGTTCGACATCCACACGGCCATCGCCGCCATCCGGTCCGGTGAGATCGACGCGTCCTTCCGCGCCGTCGCCGCGCCCGGCCGGCCCCTTCCCGAGGACATCGAGTCCGTCCGGGTGCTCGACGAGCCGCTCCAGCTTCTCATCGGCCCCGACCACGCGCTGGCGTCCGCCCGCTCGGTGACCCTCGTTCGGCTCGCCGGGCACCGGATCTGGATGCCCGGCATCGTCCCCGGAACCGAGTGGGCCGCCTACTACGACGACCTCGTCGTCGAGTACGGCCTCACCATCGAGGCGACCGGCCCCAACTTCGGCTCCGACGCACTCCTCGACACCATCGCCGACACCCCGGCCCTGGCCACCTTCATGGGCGAGTACACCCGCCTCGTCTGGCCCTCCGGCCACGGCCTGCGCCGCATCCCGGTCACCGACCCGACACCCGTCTACCCGCACTCGCTCCTGTGGCACCGCGACAACCCCCACCCCGCGCTGGCCGCCCTCCGCACCCACCTCGCCGCCACAGCGGCCGGCCACGACGCCGCCGGGACCTGGACGCCGGGCTGGGTGCTTCCGCGCTGAGCGCCGCCGATCCTCGTGGCCGGATCGACGGACGACGGCTCGGGGCAGGCACGGCCATCGGCATACTCCGGCTCTCACCCTCCGTACGCCTCACCCCTGATACCCCTCGCTTTTGATCGGCAGCAGAGGTCTGTGCATCTGTCCATTGAGCCGCCGAGCGAGCTATCCGCCCGTCCGGGCTTGACACGGGGCGGCGGGAAGGCGACGCAGTTACGCACTGCACTCACCCGGCCCGGACGTGCAACGTGGCGTGCCCATGCGACGCTCATCGCCGCCGTCACCGCGGCTGCGGCGTCCTTCACGGACTTTCGATCAATCCACTGCCCGATCCGCGTTGCTGCGGCACCAACTGCATTGACTCGCAGGCCGCTTCAACCGCCTGGGTCGGGCGACTTCCCTCCCATCGCCGCCGCTCTCGCGTCGGCGATGGGAGGATCACCGTGCCGTATCGAGGAGGGATCCGAGGTGCCGTCCACCGAACTGAAGCACACGTTCCAGATCGCCGTGCCGCCGCAGGAGGTCTTCGCGCACCTGGCCGAACCATCGCATTACATCGGCCTGTCGCCACTCCTCGTCGCCGTCCGCGACGTGCGCCGCAGCGGCAGCACCGTGCACTACACGGCGGTGGAACGCTTCCGGTTCCTGGGCTTCCTGCGGCACGACAACATCATCGACGTCACCCTCGTCGCCGTCCCGGACGGCCTCCCGCACTCCGCCGAGATCTCCGGCGAAGTCCGCAGCCCCGGCCGGGTCCGCATGAGCTACCGCTTCGCCATCGACCGCCACGCGGCCGGCAGCGTCGTCACCGACACCCTGCACCTGCACACGCCCCCGGGCCTGCTGCGCTTCGCCGCCTCCCAGGCGGGAGCGGTCCAGCGGGCCCGGGCCCGTGTCCTGACGGCGCGCCTGGCGCAGCCCGCCTGACGGCCCAGCCCGACGAACGCCACCTTTTTCGCCGGAGAGAGCTGAGCCTAGGCCCGGGGTGTGCCGTCCCAGCGCCATGTGTTCAGGCGGGGGCGTCCGGGCAGTGCGGCGCGTCCGGTGGCCCACAACAGGGTGGGCCAGGGATCTGTGGATTCCGGGGCGTCTGGAAACAGCCGGGCGAGTACTCGTGCGCACAGGTGGGCGGGTGGGTTCCAGGCGAGCCCGAGCCCTTGCGCCAGGTCGTGCGTGTGCACCAGGGTCTCCACGATTCCCATGGCGGCGAAGCCCTCGGGGTCGGAAATGCCGAAGACGTGGTGGGCGCGGGTCTGCGGCGGCCTCGTGCGCACCATGGCGACCAGCAGCGCACCACTCGCCTCCAACACCTGCAACAGGCCGGCGGGGCCCGCCTCACGGTTGGCGTGAATGGCGTTCGCCGGGCCGCCTGGCCGTCGGCTCTCCCACGCGAAGGGCACTTCCCTGTCCAACGGCGGTGCTTTGGGGCCCAGTTGCGCGGCGTACGCGAAGAGGTCATCGCTGAGGTGCTCGACGGTCTCCCAGCAGTCCCATTCCAGCGAACCGGCCTTACCGTCCCACGCGGCTGGCGGCGCCTCGCGAAGGGCCGTCACAGCGAGCTGCACGGCATGGTCGAGGTCGTCCGCAGTGACAGGGGACAGGGAGAGGTCAGTATCGGCTGATCGGGACATGGCAGGACCGTACCGCGACCGGAAGGAGTCACACCCTTCCTTTGTCACGGGCCGCGCAACCTGGTCGACGCCCAACGCGTCCAGGCGGCCGCCGTAGGCGAGCTGGACGGCAGCCGCCTCTGATCGATCCGCCGGCGCGCGGACCTGAGCGCGGTTCAGGCCCGGCCGCAGCGCCAGCTCATAGGCGAGCTCCTCGTCCGCCGCGTCGGTCAGCCGGGCGATCAAGTGGGACGGAGGGCCGGGGTTCATCCTGCTGCACGCATCGTGGGGTGTCCCCGTATTTTCGACCCTGCTCGGCTTCCGCTCAGGTCGGCGTCTGGAGCAGCCCGTTTAGACGCTCGTAGCTCTCGCGGTATGCCTATTTGTGACCGGCCCGTCCGGCAAGGGGCAGGGCGGGCGAGTCTCCGCTGGTCAGGGCTTGGGGAGCGGGAGCTCGCCGTTTCCTGCTGCGCCCTCTCGCTCTTCCGGAGCGGCACCACCAACGACTGCCCCTGCGGCGTGCCCCCGTGGTGGCCGGGCTTCCTCCCGGCCCCGCCGGGGTTCTGAGGCGCGCATCCACGATGGCCGGTAACCGGAGGCCACCAGGTCTTGCGCGGTCGCTGCCGGGTCTCAGCGGTCCCGCCGCGGCGGTCTGAAATCGGCACCGGCAACAGCGCCCCGCTCACCCATCGCCGAAGCCTTGCTGCGCCACCGCACCGCCGGTCGTATCGAGGTCGTCGACGCGGCACCCGTCCCAAGTCCCGGCTGCACCCAACGCCGTACGCGTACTGCACGACGTCGACGACCTCGATGGCGAAATCGACCGGCTACGCGCCGCCTGACTGGCCAAGCCTTGAGCATGAGCCCCACCAACACTCATTCAGGCAGGTCGTCGTCTGATGCGTCGGGCTCCAGTCTCACGATGGGGAACTTGCGCGATGTCTTGGTCTCGTACTGCGCGCTGTCAGGCCAGTACGCCGACCAGATCCCGTAGAGACGTTCCCAGTCGGGCGACGCATGCGTGACAACGGTAGGGGTCGTTTCGAGGATCTGTTCCCCCACCTCGATGGTCACCTTGGGCATGGCGGCGACGTTGCCCACCCACGCTGGATCTCTTTCCGCGCCGCGCGCGGTGCCGCAGACGAGGAAACAGTTACCGTCGGCCGCGTACACCAGCGGGTTCACCCGTTTCTGGCCGGTACGACGACCGATCGTGTGCAGGAGCAACAGGTGCTTGCCCTCGAAGAAGCCTCCTACAGTGCCGCCCTGCGCCCGGAACTGGGCAATGACCTGCTTGTTTACTTCATTTACGTGAGTCATGTCCGCCTCTTCGTGGCCGAGGACCTGTCTTGCTATTAGCTAACCAGTGAGGTACGCGGCTGCGCCGAGCCACGCCGGAGCCGTGCAACGCCGTACACCGCGGACCCGAAGACCAGGACCATGACGCCGGCAGTGACCAAGCACGACGGCAGGAAAACGTCAGGATGAGGCAGCCGACCAGGACCAGGACCAGGACGGGGGATGGCGCGCATTAGGCGGCCCCCCGGCGGGCGAGGGTGAAGACGGAGGCACAGGCGCGCTGCCACCGAGCCGGTGGCCGGCGGAGCAGTAGCCGCCCGGCAGGACTTGCTGGGCGGCATCCCACCTTCACCCTGTCGGAGTCGGGCTGTTCGAAGACGTTCCGCAGCAAGGTGGGCACTCATGGCTGGGCCGATTCGGCATCGCAGCCGGGAAGGCGGTCGGAGCGCCGAGCCGGAGGAGTTGCGGCGCAGTTGGTGCCTGACCGGCGGACCGCCGGTCAGCCGATCCCCCGGTCAGCCGGTGCGGCGGGAGCGAGCCAGGGCCAGCCAACCGAGGACCGCGGCGATCAGCCCCAGCATCAGGGCCAAGGCGCCACCGACTACTCCGTTGCCGGTGCCGGGGCCACCGTCGGCGACGGCCAGGTTCAGCGTGCCGACGACCATGCCGAACAGCCCCGCCACCATGGCCACGAGGGCCCTGCTGCGCCTGTTACCGGTGCCGATGCGACCGGCGGAGCGGGCCAGAGCCACCCCGATGACCACTCCGGCCAGCGCCACCAGTGCGGCCGTGCCGCCCACGAGTCGCCCGGTGGTCAGGCTGTAAACGGCTGCCGACTGGACCGAGTCATGCGCGGACGCCGGCGCAGCAAGCACAAATCGGACTGACATGAGGGGCTCCTCCTATGACTGGACGTCGTCCGATCATGTCTGCCGGACCCACAGCCGGTCGTCCGGCGGGCGTAGGCAATTCGCGCTGCCGCCGATGCCGCATCCGGCTACCGCGGACGCTGCGGAAGCCGCGAAGGTACCGCGTGTGCGGTACCAGGCCGATCATCCACACTGGGTTGGGCGGGAGTGGGCTGGGCGGAGACGGGTTTCGTGAGGTTGCGGGCCGTGCTGCTGCTGGTGGTGCGTGCAGGGGGTGGGGCTTCGGTCACACGGCCCGGCTGAGGTCTCTGTCGAATTCGTGGTGGCTGGGTGA
>NZ_JBIAXS010000068.1:0-7004 GCF_042896885.1 Streptomyces sp. NPDC001231 | reverse complement strand
GACGCCCGGCACGGCTCCCCCAAGCTCTTCGAGCAGGGGGGACCCCCAGCCGCGTTGTCGCATCACCCGAGTACGTCCAGTACGCGGGTCATGCTTCGCCTTGCGATGTTCCCCCACTGCCTGAACGGCGTGGGAGGTGCCCCCAGCACCGGGCGCCGCGAGCTTTCCGGCAAACCCTTCCGGTCACAGCTGCGATCTCTCGGTTTCGGGACAGTGAGGTGAGAGACAGCGGGCCTGGGTGTGTTGTTGCTGGTCGGTGGTGGTTTTTGGGACGCGGGGTTACTGTCCTGGACGTGAGAGATCCGCGGGGCTCCGCTGTCGTGGGGGTGTTATCGCGTGCGGGGTGACGCTGTCTCAGTTTCGTGAGTTCTTATCCACTGGCCGGTGGGTGGTTGGTGTGCTTGAGACGTGGACCAGCGGGACCAGCCCGTCCGGGGCAGGGTTGGGGGCGTGTTCGTCGGCGCGGAGGACCGCGAGGAAGGCATGGGCCAGCATGGCGAGGGTGACCCCGCGGGCCCAGGAGGAGTAGCGGCGGACCTGGTGCTCGTCCAGCTCAGTCCGCGCGGGCTGGCCCGCTCCCGCGGCTACGTCATGGGGTTCGAGATCACAGAGGAGGGCGTCACCCATCTCGCCGAGCACCATGCCGCCTACGCCGCCGCTCATCCGAAGCTGAATCTGCCCGACCGGTTTGAAGCGGCGGGGACTGGAAACCGAGCGGCAGCCACCGCGCCAGTCCCCGACCCCACTCAGGTCCCGTTGCCCAGTTCGAACCTGGTCCAGTGGACACCGTCGGTGGATATGCCCCAGCTCCCCGCGCCGAAGCTGTCGCCCCACAGATAGCCGAGCTCGGCGTCAGGCCGGCAGTGCACGCAGCCTCGATGCCTTCGCCCAGTGCCCGCAGGGCGACGTCCCGGGGCACGCCTTCCAGCGTTTGCCTGCCATATGGCAGCCGCCGACGTGAACGGCGACAGGCGGTGAGTCGCGGTTCAGGCCGTCTTCGAGGATCCAATCGGGTGTGGCCGACCGTTGTGATCGACGACGAGGGCGGCTGCCGTGGATGACTCTCAGCGTTTCTATCTGACCGTGACGGCGGCCGGCCGTCTGGTGATGCAGGGCTGGTGGGGGAGCGAGGCGACCGCTCGCCGCAAGTTCTCGTTATGGGTGGGGGAGTACGGCACTATGTCCGGCGCCCGCATCACCCTCATCGATGAGGGGCAGGGCCAGACGGTGACGACGTGGCCGGACGAGGCCTGATCGTCGACGTACGACACGGGTCGCCGTGCCTGGCCCTCGGCGGTGTCAGGACGATGCGATCGGGACGCCGGATCGGACTCGTGCTTGCAGCGCGTTCCGCCGGGCCGCCACAGCCGGTGCCGGCTCCGTGGTTCACGAACTCGGGAACAGGGGCCCGCCTGCCATGAGGCCGCCGTCGGCCAGGAGGATGTGCCCGGTGACGTAGCTCGCCTTGTCCGAGCCCAGGAACTGGACGGCTGCGGCGATCTCCTCCGGGGTGCCGGCCCGGTGCATGGGCAGCACCGAGTCGACCGCGTCACGTGCTGTGTCGTCTCCGGTGAACCGGTCGTACATCGCGGTGCGGGTGTAGCCGGGCGCGACCGCGTTGACCCGGATACCGTGATCGGCGCCTTCGAGGGCGGCGGCCTTGGTGATGCCGACGACGGCGTGCTTGCTGCCGACGTACAAGGCCGCACCGGGATAACCCATCAGGCCGAAGGTGGAGCTGACGTTGACGATGCTGCCGCCGCCCTGTGCCCTCATGGCCCGGAACTCGTGCTTCAGGCACAGCAGGGTTCCCTTGACGTTCGTATCGAAGGTGGCCTGGTAGGCATCGTCGGTCACCTCGGTGACAGGGCCGGGTGTTCCCTCGGTGCCGGCGTTGTTGAAGGCGACGTCGATCCGCCCGAACCGCGCGATCGCGCGGTCGACGAGGTCCCTCACCTCGGCGTCGAAGCGCACGTCGGCCCGCACGAACTCGGCCTGGACGCCGAGGCCGGCCAACTCCCCGGCAAGCTGTTCACCCGCGTCCTGGTGACGGCCGCAGACCACGAGGTTCGCGCCCTGGCGGGCGTAGGCGAGGGCGGTGGCGCGGCCGATACCGGTGAGCGCGCCCGTGATGAGGACGACGGGGTCAGACACGTCAAGGTCCTTCCTGCAATCACACGGGTGAGCGATGGGCATGCGGCGCGGAGCCCGCAGGCACCGGTTCCCCTCGAACAGGGCGTATCCCGTGTGCTCCGGCAAGGAAGGTGTCCCGGCCGCGCCGGATCCAACCGCCGCATCCCTCGGACGGCAGTACGTGTTG
Organism: Streptomyces sp. NPDC001231; assembly: GCF_042896885.1. Lineage (NCBI taxonomy): Bacteria > Bacillati > Actinomycetota > Actinomycetes > Kitasatosporales > Streptomycetaceae > Streptomyces > Streptomyces sp. NPDC001231. The sequence goes on along the minus strand of NZ_JBIAXS010000068.1, from coordinate 4,684 downwards.
GCCCGTACGGTTCACGGGCGGCGACCGGGACAGGCGACCCGCAGGCGGTCACATGGGCGTGAGGTGAACCGCGGGTTCGGACGGGAGCCGCCATCGGGCGCAGATCGGGGAGCGGTCCGCGCGTCGGATCCCCGTCTCTCTCAACCGGGGAGCGCGCGGTGGCCCGGTCCGGACGCCGGCCGCTGGTCGGCGTCCACCTCTTCCGGGCACGTACGTACCGGGTCGGCCTGCCGGGATCGTCAGCGGCCGGTTGGCGCACCGGGTCGGCAAGCCACTGGTCATCGTCGGTACGGCCATGACCGCCGTCGGGCTCGCGGCCACCTCGCTGCGCGCGTGACGCCCCGATGGATCAGAAGGGGTACGTCGCCTGCGTCGCGCGGGACGTGATCCGCGCTCGCCCCGGAACAGAAGAAGTACAGGTAACAGGGGACGGCGGGCGGAACAGCGTTTGCTGCCGGGGGAGTTGAGAGTCAGCGCGGCTGACCGGAAGACGGTCGCCTCACTCACTGATCAGCAGTGGGGCGGGCCCCTGACCAGGCCCGCCCGGCAGGCTTGCACGTGAAGGCTCAGAGCGTGAGCACCGGTCGGGTGGAGAAGTTCTCGTACATGTCTTCTCCGTCCGGTCCGTACACGAACTCGACCATGGAAGGGTTACGGTTGGCGGTAGCCAGGCCAGCATGTGGCCGTAGCCGCCGCACACCGACTCGCCCCCGTCGCCGCCGTGGACCGCAGTGACATCGCTCGTCAGCTCCGTGCGATAGGTGTGTGTCGTAGGCGATATGCAGGCCGAAGGCGTTCAGCCGGCTCTGCGGGCCGGTGCGATCCCCATAGGGGATGCGGTCGAGGGGGGCAGTCGCGCGGCGCGTTCAAGCGCCGGCACCTGCTCGCCGAAGCCCGACGCCACCTCGCCTACGCCCTGCGCGGCCGACCCCACCAGCCCGGCCTGGACGAACAGATCGTGCAGACCGCCGTCGACGACTACACCCGCCCGGCCGGCCGACGGATGATGACCGCCGACCTCCGCGCCCTGTACCCGCGCGACACCGAGGACCAGGCCGTGCTGCGCCCGCTGACCCGCGCCCGTACGAACGGGCCCGCCTCGCCGCCGGCGCGCTGACCGCCCGGGTCCCCTCCGCTCCAGCTCGGGTCCCGCCTGTCTCGCACCCGACCGCGGGCCGGTGGGAACTGCTCCAGAAGCCCCACCGGCGCGTAAGAGAAGACGAAGACGGGCGTACCGGGGGATCGTTCAGCGCCGGTGCCGTGATCGCGCCAGGTGGTACAGGCCGGTGCCGAGGCTGGTGATCAGGAGGGCGAGGCCGAGGGCGATCATCGCGGTGATCGCCGGCCGGCGCAGGGTCGGCGGCAGGTACAGCGCCAGGAACCAGGAGCGGTGGACATGCCCCGTGGCCAGCATGACCGCAGGCACGACGCCCTGGGCGACAAGAGGGACCCAGCACAGCGCCATGCCGACGATGACGTAGATCCGCTGCCCGACGGGCGCCGTGTCGAGGCCGAGTCGGGCCAGGACCAGGGCGGGCCGGCGCAGCGCAGGCAGGCCCGCGGGCACGAGGGGCGGCGGCGCGGCCCGGACGCGCCGCTGGCGAGTCGGAGGCGTACCCGTGCGGAAGTGCTGGAGCAGCTCCGGAGCCGTGCGCCGGAGCCGGATGACGGCGATGCGTCCCAGCAGCCACGTCAGCAGGGCGCCGCTCACCGGCCCGGCCACCGGTCCGGCCCAGGCCGGGCCGAACCGTACGGCGAGCAGGGCCGGGGCGGCTGTCGCCGCGGTCAGGACCAGCATCAGCAGGACCTGCGCGAAGTCGGTGCCGTTCTCCAGCAGGCCGCCAGTCCGGCGGTGCGGGTCGCGCAGCGGGACGGGGCGCAGCACCGACACCAGTACGGTCACGCCCGCCGCGCCGCCGAGCAGCGCGGGGACGAAGGTGACCAGCCACAGCCACGGCATGGACGCCCCGGACAGCGCGGCCGGAACGAGCGTGAGGAGGACCGTCGGGGGCGCGGTGACCAGGAGCCAGCCGAGCTGACGGCCCCGTACGTCGTGCCGGGCGGCGCCCGAGATCATGATCTTGCCCCAGAGTTCGGTGCCGTCCTCGCCGTAGAGGTTCGCGGAGACGGCCGACATCCACAGTGCGAAGACCAGGCCGGTCCACGGTAGGAAGTCCGTACTGCCCGCGGCCAGCGGGAGCAGGCAGAACACGAGGGCGTATCCGAGGGCGAAGCAGACGAAGTGGAAGCGCTGCAGATCGCGGGTGCAGGTGCGCAGTTCACGGGCGGCGACGGCGGTGACCGGGCCGCGGGCCCACCGGCCGAGGGTCGCGGTCGCAGCGCGTCCGTCCGAGGGGCGCGTGGTGACCTGGCGCCGGGTCAGGAGGGCCCAGCCGTACGCGCAGGCCGCGGTGAGCAGGGCCAGGCCGGCCAGGGCCGCGAGCACGCCGGGCCGGTCGCCGCGTCCGGCGGCCTCGACGGCGGACAGCCCCCAGCCGGAGGGCAGGCCGCGCAGCCATGCGGCGGCGGGGCGGGGCAGGCCGTCGTCCAGGGCCGCGCGCACGAGGGGTTCGAGGATCCAGCCCGAGTGCAGCGCGGCCAGGATCGCCGCGCTCGTGAAGGCGGCGAGCGCGGCGCCCGTACGGGACCGCGCGACCTGCCCGAGCACCGCGGTGACCAGGCGTGAGCACAGGACGGTGAAGGCGAGTTGGAGCACCGTGGCCGGGGCGGCGACGGCGACGGCGGCCGGGCCGAGGTGTACGGCGACGACCACGAGGCCGCTCAGCGCGATCAGGGTCACGGCCGGTGCGACGCCGACGAAGGCGGCCGCCGCCAGGCCGGTCGCCAGGGCGCGCGGGCGCAGCGCGTGGAGGGCGAAGTGCTCGGGGCGCAGGGTCGTGTCGCCGCCGCCGAAGAGGACGGGGCCGAGCAGCCAGCCCGCCGTCCACACGGCCAGCGCGGCGCCGAGCAGGTCGAACCGCTGCGCGGCGTGCGGGTAGCCGCGGCCGGCGAGGAACAGTACGGCGGCGGCGAGCGCGAGACCGGCCGCGCCGCCGCCGATCATCCGGGCGGCCGTGGCGCGGGTGAGGGAGTTGCGCTGGACGGCCAGTTTCATCCGGATCAGGACGCCAACCATGCCAGCCCCTCCACACCCCGAGCCCCGGGCGAGCGGCCGGCGACCAGGCTCACGAACCGCTCCTCCAGGCTCAGTCCGGCCCGTACCTCGTCCAGCGGCCCGGCCGCCACGACCCGTCCGGCGTCGACCACGGCGAGGTGGTCGCACAGCTGCTCCACCACGGCCATCACATGGCTGGACAGGACCACGCTGCCGCCGGCGCGGACGAACCGCCGGAGGATCTCCTTCACGGTCGCCGCGGAGATCGGATCGACCGCCTCCAGCGGCTCGTCGAGGACCAGCAGTCGAGGCGCGTGCAGCAGCGCGGCGGCGAGGCCGATCTTCTTGCGCATGCCGGTGGAGTACTCCGCCACCAGGGTGCGCCCGGCCGCGTCGAGGCCCAGGGTCCGCAGCAGTTGGGCCGCGCGGCGGTCGGCCTCAGCGCGGGCCATGCCGCGCAACAGCCCAGTGAAACACAGCACTTCACGCCCGGTCAGCCGCTCCGGCAGGGCCAGGCCGTCGGGCAGGACGCCGACGAGCCCCTTCGCCCGGGAGGCGTCCGCCCACACGTCCGTACCGAAGATCTCGGCCCGGCCCGCGTCGGGGCGCAGCAGGCCCACCGCCATGGACAGGGTCGTGGTCTTGCCCGCGCCGTTGGGGCCGACCAGGCCGAAGAACGACCCGCTCGGCACGGTCAGGTTGATGCCGTCGACGGCGCGGTGGGTGCCGTACTTCTTGGCCAGGCCGGTGAGCCGCAGCGCCGGAGCGGCTGTGCGCGGTCCCATGTTCCCCCTCGGGTACGTACTGAACGGCACGTGCCGTGCCGTTCGTGAATAGAGGGATCATGCTGAAGGCGGGGGCAGCTGTCAATACGGCACGTGCCGTACCGATATCGTGAGGCGATGACCGACAGACGCAGCAGCCGCGGAGCGGGCCGCACCGAGGAGATCATGCGGGCCACGCTCGAACTGGGCGAGGAACTCGGCTACGCCCGGCTCAGCATCGAGGCGGTCGCCGCCCGCGCCGGCGCCGGCAAGCACACCATCTACCGCCGCTGGCCCTCCAAGGGCGCGCTGTTCCTGGACTCCCTGCTGTCGCTGAACGAACCTGGCCTCGACTACCCGGACACCGGTGACGTCATCGCCGATCTGCGCCGCCAGATCCACACGGCCGTCGACCTCCTGAGCCGCCCGCCGATGGGCCCCCTGTACGTGGCCCTGCTGGTGGAGGCGCAGCACGACCCCCAGGTCGCCGACGCGCTCGACGAGCGTTTCATCGCCCCCCAGGCCGAGAAGACGATCGCGCGGCTGGAACGCGCCCGGGAGCAGGGCCAGCTGGCGCCGGACTTCGACCTGGACCTCGCCATGGCGATCCTGTCCGGCCCGCTGTACTTCCAGCACCTGATCGCCCGGCGGCCCCTGACCCACGACTGGGTCGACCGGCTCATCGACACCCTCTTCGCGGGAATGGGCCCGCGCTAGTGTCCTGAGTCGTTAATTCGCTGCGTAAGTTGGTGTTTGGTCGGCATGATGGTCGGATGGCGAGGACGGGACGGCCGAAGGCCGAGCT
>NZ_JBIAXS010000067.1:0-9047 GCF_042896885.1 Streptomyces sp. NPDC001231 | reverse complement strand
GCGCCATGTGCTTTGCTTACGGTCACGGGCCAGGTGACGGGAGTCGCACCGGATATGCGGGTTGCGCGCCTTCGTCACTCGTTCGGGCTCACCCGACTGCTGCGGAGGAGGCCGGTGGCCGTTGCTGGGAAACGCCGCCAACCGGGGAGTGTTTCAGCAGGAATCCCCTTGGGAGCGAACCGGTGAAGCGGAAGGAAGTCGGCGCGGGCAGCCTCGCAGCGCTTTCTGGCCGGTTTAGCATGGCGTGCAAGGTGCGTGGACCGTCAGGCAAGGGGGCAGGCGGGCGTCACGTGCGGGTGCCCTGAGGGGTCTGAGACCAGAACCCCGGCCCGATTACGGCGGGCCGGGGTTCTATATGGTGCTCATGGTGTGGCTGGGTTTAGAAGTCGTCGAAGTCGAAGTCTTCACCGTGGTGGCGCTTGACCACCCGGAAGCTGCCCACCACTCCGTCCTTGACGTGGACACCCTTGGTGTGGTGCACCTTGACGCCGTTGGCTTCGCTGTGAGGGCCGACGGTGGCGACGGGGGCGCCGTTGTCGCAGGTCGCGCCGCGGAAGAACTCGACGGTCCGCTTGCTGTCGTTGCGGATGTTGAAGCTCTTGGAGCCCAGACCGCTCACCACGGTGATGCAGCCGTCGGGGTGGGCGGAGAACGACCGCTCGTTGATGAAGATCCTGCCGATCTCGTGGTGGCGACGCTTGCCGTGCTCGCCGCCCTGGCCGCCCTCGCCGCGCTCGCCGCCTTCGCCACCGCGGCCGCCGCCCTCGTTGCCCTTGCCCTGTCCGGACTCGCCGCCCATCGGCGCCTGGGCGGGAGCCTGCTGGACGACGGCCGGGGCCGCCGGGGCCGCCTGGGGCGCCGGCGCGGGGGCGGCGGTGGCGTAGGTGATGCCGGTCGCGGCGAGTGCCGCAGCGGCGCAGACGGCCGCGGTGACGGCGGTGGAACGGGTCATGATCATGATGCCTTGCTCCTGTCTCAGAGAGGCCGGCTTTTGCGGCCGGCGTGTGATTGAACGTACTGACCGCCCCCAAGGCTGTCATTTCGGGCATATCGGAATGGCTGGTGCGGGGGAGCCGAATGGGGTACCCAGAGCACCCGCCGGCACGGCTCTCCAGCTGCTGACGAGACGTCAATCCCTAGAAGGCTCTGGGTAGATTGATGAGGGATTAGGCCTTCAAGGTGATCTCTGATGCCTGATCACCCGTGCGGCAGCGAGTCGCCTGGAATTACCGGTGCGAAAGGCTCACCAGATTCCGGGATCGGCGGGTCTCGGACCGGATCACGTGGGCCCTGCCCTGATGACGCCCCCTCACCCTGCGGGCGTCGGCGTTCGGCAGGTCCGCTGGCGGGGGCCCGGCATTCCGTCATGGCCGCAGCCCAAGGTTGACGAGGCCTTGACCGGGCTGCTCGGTTGAGGACCTCGAAGCCTTGGGCTTCACCGCACCCCGTGCGCTGCCCTGCCTCTGTGAGACGGCAGGTTAGACGCGGGAATCAGCTGCGGGCGTGAGCGTGCCGGTCCGGGGCACGGGTCGTCAGGTCCGCCAGTGCTCGGGCCAAAAGATGGCCAGCATCAGCACCGGGGCACAGGTCGTGAGGGCAGGCGCGCAGGTCCGCTGCAACTTCCCTCCCCGCGTGAGTAGGGGCCTCTCTCAGCCACACCACGGTGTGCGGGGCGATATCCGCCATATCGGCCAGGGCCGCGTCGGGGCGGCTGGGGCTGATGGGATGCCACATCCGCCAAGAGGTCAAAAGCTGCCGCACGTCTCCCACAAGGCGCGGGTCTGCCGGTGGTGGAGCCGCCGAACGAGGACCGCGATACCTCTGCGCCCAGCCACAACGGTAGCGGTTTCCTCCACCAGATCTGTGTCGTGCTCGCGCGAGACCTAGGCAGGCAGGACTCCGAACCGATGGTGGGCGCGACTGGTGTCGAGGACCCGGTGGACGTCCAGGTCAGCCGGGATGAGGTTGACCCTGAACGCGCTGATCGGCCGCCCCACACCGTGCGCCGTCCGGGCCTGAACCCATGCATCGCGCACCCGCCCGGCCATCTCCTGCCCCTCCCGTGCGGCCCTGCGGCCCGGTGACCCACCACCGTGGCCACGGGCATGGCATCCGCCTGCCGGGGCCGGCAGGGACGGGTACGGCTTCGTCGCTCACCCGGCAGCCCCCGTATCGCCACTCATAGCACCCTCTTCCCCTGTCTTTCGACTTCAGCCTGGCGCGAACAGCGGTGCAATCCAAATGAGTTGACGACTTGTCGTACCTCGGAGTCGATCTGCGCCTGGGTTCCAGCGTGGACAGCGAGCCGGCCGGCTGACCCGTCAACCACGTGTCGACGCTTCCTGAGGATCGTTCCCCCTGGCAGTCCGTGAATCTTGACCCCCTCTGACTCTTGTAGGGTGCTGAAGGCTGAGGATTGGGCAGAGACACGCCGGCTTCATCGGGCGGAGGGTGTGTCCATAAAGGAGATCGCGCGGCGGCTGGGGGTGGCCCGGAACCGTTGAACTCGGACCGGCCGCCGTCCGACCCGAGTACGTCGGCATGGACCCGGTCATGGTGACCTGGAACCTGCCCTGCGGACGCTGGGGAGAGCCCTTTCCGACGACGTCGTCGCGGCTGCGATGGTCGACCGGCTCGTTCACCAAGCCAAGGTCCTGACCCTCACCGGAGACTCCTGTCGCACCCGCCAGCGGCGCGAACTGCTGAGCAAGGTCAACGGCGCCGGGCGCCGGTGAGTCACAGCGTCCACCAGCAATACAGGTTCAGGCCGTTTGACTGAGCGCGCTGAGCGAGTCCGGCCAGGTTCTTCAGGAGGGCGGCCGTGACCTCGACGCTGATCCCAATCCGCCGGAGTTCATCGGTCATCGACCACAGCTCGGCAAAGTGAACGAGGTCGTTCTGCGTCGCTGTCACGAGGGCATCGATCAGGGTGTCCGACACGCTGACTACGAACGGCGGGCCGCCCTCCGGCTCTGACAGCAGTTGTCCGGAACGCGGGCGTTCGCCGGCCTCCTCGTAGCTGCAGCGCGTCATGACGGCTTCGAGCTGAGCGATTGCGACGACCGGATCGATGTTCTTGAGGAAGACCACGTCGAGTTCCGCCTGCCCCGGCCCTCCCGGAGTCTCGAGGACCGCGACGGCAGCCTGGTCGTCAGCGGCAGAGAAGTAGTCGCACAGCGTCATGCCGCCGATTCTGGCATCCACACCTGACGGCCCTGCCGAACCGGCCGGGGCAGTCGAAGACCAACCACACGGGGGTCAATGTTCCGGGACTCGCCGGGGCGAAACTCAGCGTCTTCCACCAGGCGATTGCTCGTCTCGCACATCCCCTGGTGTCTCGGGTGGGGGAAGGGGACGTGCCTGTGGTCGCGTGGCTGGTCACTCCGCCCCGGACCTGGTGCTTGTCATTGCGAGCCGAGTCACGGGGGAGGGGCACCGGGTGTGCGGCATTCGTCTTGCGTCACCCGTTCGGGCTCACCCGGGCGCCGCGGGGGAGATCGGTGGACGTTACCGGGGAACACCGCCAACTGGGGGTGTCCCAGGGGGAATCTGCTTGAGGGTGAATCGATGAAGCGGGAGGTGGCGGGCGCGGGCAGCCTCGCAGCGCCTTCGGGCCGGTTTTAGTATGGCGTGCGAGGCGCGTGGACCGTGAAGCAGCGGTCGGGTGTGGGCGCCACGTGCCGGTGCCCGGGGGACTGAGAGCAGAACCCCGGCCCGATTGCGGCGGGCCGGGGTTCTCGATGGTTCGCTTGATGGGGCTGGTTTAGAAGTCGTCGAAGCCGAAGTCGTCGAAGTCGAAGTCGCCCTTGTGGTGACCGACCACCCGGATGCTGGCCACGATTCCGTCCTTGACGAACACGCCTTCGGCGTGTCCGGGCTTGACACCGTTGGCTTCGCTGCGGGGGCCGACTGTGGCGACGGGGGCGCCGTTGTCACAGGTCGCGCCGCGGAAGACCTCGACGGTCCGCTTGCTGTCGTTGCGGATGTTGAGGCTCTTGGAGCCCAGGCCGCTGACCACGGTGATGCAGCCGTCCGGGACGGCGGAGTACGTCCGCTCGTTGATGTGGATCCTGCCGATCTCGTGGTGGCGGCGCTTGCCGTGCTTGCCGCGCTCGCCGCCTTCGCCGCCGCGCTCGCCGCCGCGGCCGCCGCCCTCGTTGCCCTTGCCCTGTCCGCCCATCGGGGCGTAGTCCGGGGCGGCTGCCTGCTGGGCGACGGCCGGGGCCGTCTGGGGGGCCGATGCGGGAGCGGCGGCGGCGTAGGTGATGCCGGTCGCGGCGAGTGCAGAAGCGGCAGAGATGGCCGCGGTGACGGCGGTGGAACGGGTCATGATCATGATGCCTTGCTCCTCTCTCTGAGGGGCCGGCCTGCGACAGCCGACGTGTGATTGAACGTAATGACCACCCCCAGGGCTGTCATTTCGGGCATATCGGAAGGGCTGGCGTGGGGGAGCCGAACGGGGTACCCAGGGAGCCCCCAGGCCCGGCCCTCCATGTGCTGACGGCACGTCAATCTTCTGAAATCAGCGGGCAGATTGATGAGGCATTAGGCCTTCAAGGTGATCTCTGACGCCTGCTCACCCATGCGGCAGCGGGTCGCCTGGAAATGCCGCCGCGGACGACTCATCAGATCCCGGGACGGGCGGGTCACGGGCCGGATCACGGCACCACGCCCTGTCAGGGCCCTGTGCCCAAATCGGCCGCCATCCGGACTGGAGCGGGCCACGGTCCCAAGGGGGCGAGGGTCGCGAGGCCGGGTCCCCGTGACGCCCCCTCACCCGGTCGGCGTGCTTGCGCGATCTGTCCAGCCCGCAGTATCGGCGCAGGTCACTCCGTCACCCAGCTGGCGAGCCGGCGCGCAAGCGACCGTGACGCATCGACAGCCGAGTCAGGGGGCATTGGTAGACCGCTGATCAGGGGTATGACCGCTCGCACTCGTCCTGGGTGGAACAGGCTTTCGTAGCGTGGGTGCCGGCACGCTGACGCCACAAGGCGAGGCCGGGAGGAGTCCGCTGGGGAGGGGTACGCGATTGACGCAAGTGAGATCGATGTCCACCTCGGTCTGGATGTCGGCTGGGTGAACACCGCGGCACTGCCCTGACTTCGGTGGGCAAGAGCCCGGGAGGCCTGTGGCGTGGCCTGCGAGTGAGGTGAGTGCTTGCGCAGCTCTGGGGAGTTCTGATCCTGGTGCACGTCGATCACCCGTATCGAGGGGGACGACATTGTGTTGCCCATCACAATAATGCGTTATTATTGAACGCGAGACGGGGCGGCGAGAGCTTGAAGTGGCGGGAGTGGCAATGGACGAGCAGAGGGAGCGAATTCTGCGGGCGGCGGCCGAGGTGCTGGCTGAACGGGGCTTCGACGCAGGCCGGTTGCGCGACGTCGCCACGACGTCCGGTGTGTCCATAGGTGCGCTGCAGCACTACTTCGAGACTCGTGACGCACTCTTCCGTGAAGCCTTCGCCTGGTCGATCGACGATCTGATCGAACGCTGGCGGGCGGCGGCCGCCGACGCGGCCAGTGCCTGGCGCCGCTTCGAACTGCTCGTCACGGCACTCACCACCGATCCCACCCTCACCCGGCGCTGCGCCACCTGGACCGAGTTCTGCGCGAGCGCCTCCCGTCGCGAGGAGCTGCGCGAGGGCGTGCACCGGGTCCATGCCGAGTGGCAGGCGCTGGTTCGCGAGATTGTCCACCAAGGTCTGCAGAGCAAGGAGTTCGACCCGGCCGTCCCGGCCGACCTGGCCATCGGGTCGCTGGTGGCCCTGGTCGACGGCTGCGAAATGGCAGTGGCGTCCGGATCCGGGCTCACCGGTGAACGTTACGCCGAGATGATGCTCGGCACCGCGCGCGTCCTGCTCGGCGTATGCGCCTAGGCTTCGGAGAGGACATTCCATGGGAGTGAGGTTCCCGCACCTGTTCAGCCCGCTGCGGATAGGCCAGGTGGCAGTGCGCAACCGGATCCTTTCCTCGGGCCACGACACGGTCCTGGTCAGGGACGGCGAGGTCACCGAGGAACTGATCGCCTACCACGAAGCCCGCGCGAAAGGCGGCGTTGGTCTGATCGTGCTCCAGGTCTCGGGCGTGCACGAGTCTGCCCGCTACACCACCCACGTGCTCATGGCCACGGACGACGAGTGTGTCCCCGGCTATGCCAGGCTCGCGCAGGCGGTGCACCGGCACGGAGCGAAAGTCATCGGCCAGCTCTTCCATCCCGGCCGGGAGATCCTGGAGTCCAAGGACGGCAGCGCACCGGTCGCCTGGGCGCCCTCCGCGACACCGAGCGAGCGCTTCCATGTCATGCCACGCGCCATGACCGAGGCCGAGATCCGCGAAGTCCTCGACGGCTACGGTCAGGCAGCCCGCCGACTGCGCCAGGCCGGGCTCGATGGCGTGGAGATCGTCGCCAGCCACGGCTACCTGCCGGCGCAGTTCCTCAACCCTGAGGTGAACACCCGCGACGACGACTGGGGCGGCGACCGGCAGGGCCGGACACGCTTCCTGCGCGCGGCGCTGCGCAGCGCCCGGAAGGAGGCAGGAGACGGCTTCGTGGTCGGCCTGCGCATCTCCGGCGACGAACTGAGCCACGACGGCCTCAGCAGTGAGCTGGTGCTTCAGTCCGTCACCGAACTCGATGCCGAGGGACTCGTCGACTACATCTCGGTGTGTGCGGGTAGCTCGTCCAGCCTGTCCGGGGCCCAGCACATCGCCCCGCCCATGTTCCAACCCGCCGGCTACACCGCGCCGCTCGCCGCCAAGGTGCGCGCCGTCGTCGGCGTCCCCGTGATGGTGGCCGGGCGGATCAACCAGCCGCAGGAAGCAGAGCAGATCGTCGCAGGCGGTCAGGCGGACATGTGCGCGATGACCAGGGCCCTGATCTGCGACCCGGATCTGCCGGCCAAGGCTGCGGACGACCGCGCCGAGGAGATCCGCGCCTGCATCGGCTGCAACCAGGCCTGCATCGGCCACTTCCAGCTCGGCTACCCGATCTCCTGCATCCAGCACCCGGAGACCGGCCGGGAGCGTCGCTTCGGAGTACTGCCGACGATCACACGGCGCAAGAAGGTGCTGGTGGTCGGCGGCGGACCCGCCGGCCTGAAGGCCGCGGCCGTGGCCGCAGCACGCGGCCACGAGGTGGAACTGCACGAGGCGGGACGACGCGTCGGCGGTCAGGTGCTGCTCGCGCAACTGCTGCCCGGCCGCGCCGAGTTCGGCGGAGCGGTCACCAATCTCGAGGGCGAGGCGCGGCGCGCGGGAGCCCGCGTCCTCGTGGGCTCACGGATGGACGGCCCGGCTCTTGCGGCCGCGGCGCCGGACGCCGTAGTGCTCGCGACCGGCGCACGGCCTCGCCACCCACGGCTGGAGCTGATCGACGATCCCGTGGTGCTCGATGCATGGTCGGTGATCCGTGGCGGCGAGGTCCCGCGCGGACGGATCGTGGTGGCGGACTGGCGCGGCGACTGGATCGGCCTGGGCGTCGCTCTCCAACTCGCAAGCCAACGCAGGAAGGTGACGTTGTGCGTCACGGGCTTCGCGGCCGGCGAGCATCTGCAGCAGTACGTACGTGCCGCCATGTTGGCCCAGGCGGCACGGGCACGGATCGAGATCCTGCCCAACGTGCGGCTCTACGGCGCCGACAACGACACCGTGTACCTCCAGCACACCCTCACCGAGGAGCCGGTGCTGCTCGAAGGGGTCGCAGGCACCGTCCTTGCACAGGGCCACGACCCGGTCAACGACCTCGACCCCATCGCCCTGGGCGTCCCGGCCGACCGTGTCTTTACCGCCGGGGACTGCGTCACCCCCCGCACCGTGGAGGAAGCGGTCCTGGAGGGACTGACAGTGGCGGCCCAGCTTTGACGTCCTCGTCCCCGTGAACGGGGCGATTCCCGCCTACCGGGCCGTTGAAATGGTGCGGTATCGGGGATCCAGTTTCGCTGCGCCGTGCCTGGACGACTTCCGGGCTGCGCAACACGTTCACCTGCTGGTCGGAGGTGGAGGCTGCCCTGCGTCATGTCGTCCTCGGTGACCCGGGTCGGGCGCCCGCGTGCTGCCCCGGGGCGGGTGTTCGTTCGCTCGGTGTCACCCATGCGGGTGACATGCCGTGTCGTCCCTTCGGCGACCTCCGTCAGGCCAGGAGACTGGCCGGACCAGTCGGTTGTAGCGAAGGATTGTGATGGCGGCGGAAGATCTGTACGCGACGCTGAAGACCAACAGGGGCGACATCATGGTCCGGCTGCTGCCGAATCACGCGCCCAAGACCGTCCGGAACTTTGTGGAGCTCGCCAGGGGCGACCGGCAGTGGGTCGATCCCAACACGGGCCAGCCGAGCACGGAACCCCTGTATGACGGCACGGTCTTCCACCGGGTCATCGAGGGCTTCATGATCCAGGGCGGTGACCCCCTGGGCAACGGCACCGGCGGCCCCGGCTACAAGTTCGCGGACGAGTTCCACTCGGACCTGGCGTTCACCAAGCCCTACCTGCTGGCCATGGCCAACAGCGGACCGGGCACCAACGGCTCCCAGTTCTTCATCACCGTCGGGCCGACCACCTGGCTTACCGGCAAGCACACCATCTTCGGCGAGATCGCCGGCGAGGCCAGCCAACGTGTCGTGGACACCATCGCCACGACGGAGACCAACCCCCGCAACGATCGGCCGGTCCAGGACGTGGTGATCGAGAAGGTCGTCATCGAGACCCGCTGACCGACGAAGAGCCCCGGTTGACGCTACCCGCCGCGTAGACCGTGGCCGTGGCCTGGAGATCGTCCCGACGTGGTGCCCAGCCACCAGTACGCCAAAGTCCCCGGTCGGCGGATGCGCCTCGGCGGGCTGAAAGGCAGGCATGGCGGGCAGCGCGAGCCGAGTGGGTCGAGGGCTCCGGGGTCAGGTGGACGACGTCCAGAGCGAGGGCACGTCGTACCGAACCAGGGCTTCGGCAGCCATGCGTTACCGGGACTCTTGCAGAAAGCCCCGGCGTTCACGCCGGGGATGAACGCATCTCAAGGCTGCTCTGACGTGCACTTTAGAGTGGACGTTGTTGC
>NZ_JBIAXS010000066.1:0-9071 GCF_042896885.1 Streptomyces sp. NPDC001231 | reverse complement strand
GCTACGAACGCAAGGCAGAGCACTTCCTTGCCTTCACCAGCATCGCCTGCACCCTCATCTGCTACCGCCGACTCGCCAAATGAGATGACCTCTTAAGGGTCGCCCGGTCGCCGTATTCGACCGTCACGTCGGCGCTCTGCGGATAGGTGCCCGGCTGCGTATGCGGGACGAGGACGTTGAAGGTCAGCTGGTCGGGTGGCTCGGCATCGTAGTTGCGTTCCCCCTCGAACCCCACCTCTATACCGGCGACGGTCACGCTGCTGTGCCCCGATCCGTCCAGCAGCTCCGTCTTGCTGAAGTAGATGCCGGCGAGCTTGATGGTGAGCGTGTCGCACGGTTTTGCCTCGCGGTCGCCGCCCACGTCCACGGAGACGATCCGGAATTTGCAGGCATCCGTGCCACCGCCACGCTTCGAAGCTTTCAACTTCGTGGTGGCCGAAGGGTGTTGCCGGTGGAACTGCAGGACACCGCCGAGTACGGCGTAGGCGGCGCGGCCCTTGCAGCTGGTCAGTTTGCCTTGGACCGCGGCGAAGTCGGCGGCCGCCCTGCCCCAGTTGCCGCCCTGGCCCTGAACGGCCTGGCAGGCCTGGGCGAGCCCGCGGACCACCTGCCAGTAGGGATCGATGGGTTCGTTCGGGGATTCGTCCGGGATTTTCTTAGCGGTCTTCTGGCACTCCTCCGGGCGCTCACCCAGGTCGTCGTAGACACTCTCCGGATCCGGCGACTGGTTGGTGTTGGGTGAGTGCGGGCCGGGCGGGAGCCAGCCGGGGCCCTCTATGTGGCCGCGGACACGGCCGCCCGAACTGCCGGAGCCGCCAGAGGAGCCCGACCCGCCCGACCCACCGTTCCCGCCGTCACCGTCCCGGGGCTGCCATGAGGGCGTGCCGCCGCCCGAGCCGCCCGTCCCGCCGCCGTCCTGCCCGCCGCTCGACACTTCACCCGCGACGCTCGAGCCTCCACTGCCTCCGGCGCCCGACGACCCGCCCCCGTCCCCGCCGCCACCGCACGCCGTGACCGTCGTGATCACCAACGCCCCGGCGACGAACAACCCCATCACCGCACCCCGAGTGAAACCACCATGACACCCCCGATGTCATCCCCCCGGGGCGTGCCGTGCTCGACTGGTGGCCGTGGGCGGTCCCGGGACAGGTTCCCCCATCATGGGACCGCCCGCCGCCGACGGGAGGGTCTTTCTGCCAAGCAGCGACGGCAGTGGCTAACCGTTGCTCAGGAGGGAAATCCAGTAGCACCTTGCAGGACCGGCTGCGGTCAGCGGTTATCGCGAACGCCGACTCGGCCTCCCGCAAAGGGACCACCGCACCGACCAGACTGACGAACGACGGCTCCGCCGCAAGCAGCGCCAGCGTCGTCGAACTCCGCGTCAAAGCGGAACGCCCCGGCAGTTCGATCTCCCGGCTGACCAGGAGGTTGCCTTGCCCGCGAAGGGGATCTGCCTCGACGGCAGCATGCCGAGCTGCACCACGAGTCTCGTCACCGGGCCCACAAAGCATGGATCGGGCTCTACACCAAGGACCCCTGCCGTCGTCGTCCAGTTCACCACCGAGGACGACGAAGGCAGTCAGCGAACCCTGCGCAAGTAGGTCGTCACCGGGAGGTCATCACCGAGCCCGGCGACCCGCTATAGAAGCAAGGCGCCGACGACCGGACCACTCCCGGCGAGCCTCGCAAGAGGCTTCCTCACCCCGCTAGCCGAAGAAGATCGCCGCCACGAAGCCCTGAAAGCTACCGACGGGTTACTTGTTCCCTGGCAACAGCCCTGCACCCGTCCCGTCGACCTGCTTGAGAGGGGGAACGGACGTCGGACGCGGAACAGCAGGCATCCGTCAACGGATGAGTGATCCGAGAACTGGCGCAAGGCCTCGTGACTTCGCTACCAGTCCACCGAGGTCCAGAGGAGTCTCCATGTAGAGGCGGAAGGTCCCGTAGGGGTTGATGTTCGACCAGAACAGCGCGGTCAGGCCGCGCCGGTCCTCGTCGCTGATCCTCGGTGCCCAGGCCGGTTCGGCGAGGACCTGCTGCAGTCGCAGCGTCTTGCGCCGTCCTCGCCGACCCGTGCTGATCTGTTACGCGTCGGATCCGCTCGAATGTGCACCGGTGCCTGCTGCGGCGGACCGTTCTTCGGCTGTCATCTCCGAAAGGGTCTTCGGGATCTCTTCGATGCCCCAGTCCTTGCCGCCGTCATCCAGTCCGTGCGACGTGTAGGCACCGAAGGGATCGCTATGTGCGAGGATTTCGTGTGCCGCTTGAGCCACGTTGTTCAGTTCTACGGCACAGTCGGACAGATTGAGTTCCCTCAGTCGCTGGTCGACGTATGCGAACCAGGCATTCCGGTCCGACACCACGAAATCCCAGCGGCCTGTGATGCTGATACGCTCCGCCGCGTCCGGAATTTCTTCGACATCGCTTTCACCATCCACATATTCCTCGTCATCGAACACGTCGGAGAACGGGCTGCCCCAGCCCGAGGAATCGAACGTCTCGCTGGAGTAGCGCACCGCCGCGAGCCGCACCTTTTCGATGACGTCAACGGCCCGCTCGGGCGAGACATCCTGCCCGGACATGACCTCCGCATGCTCGGTCAGAGCTGCCACGAGATCGTTCAACGCGTCGGAAATACTCATGGTGTTCTGCTGTCTCTCGTCTGTTCCCGTATGAGTGGTGAGGCCGGAGGGCCCGGTCGAAGGAAACGGCCGGGCCCTCCTCAACACTGTCCCGTCACCAGTTGTAGTGGCGGGTGTGCGAGATTCTTCCTTGTTTGTTGAAGTAATCGACATGGACGTGGTTGCCCGACGAGCACACGCCACGGTACCGGCAGCGCCCGCCCACGCGGGCGTCGCGCTTGGCGGCGTCGACGGCAGCTTGCTTCGACTTGAACTTCGTCGGCGTGCGCAGGTCGCTCCACCCCCGCTTCTTGGGGATCCGACGAGCGCAGTTGTGGACGAGCGCCGACTGGCCGTCGGCTGCCACGAAGTAGGTGTGGCTTCCGGCAACGGTCAGGTTGTAGACGGTGCGGATCTCCTGCGTGCGGCTGGTGGCGGTGACCGTGGGGACCGGCCCTCGCGGGTTGATCAAGCGTTCCCCGGGGCGCAGCTCGGACGCGTCGACCCAGCCTCGGCCCTGAGCGTAGAAGGGATGGCCGGCCGTAGCTGTGATCTTCTGGGAACGCCCGTCACCGTCGGCGTCCACGGACAGGGTGACCAGGTCCTTGGTCCCGTCACCGATGATGACATCAGTGACGGGAGAGACGGTGAGTTCGCCCGTCACCTCGTCCGCCGCGAACACGTGATCGCCGATCTTCACCTCGCTGATGGGCTTGGTGCTCCCATCGGCCATCACGATCGGGGTCTCGGGAAGGAAGGAGTTGCGACGGCAGGCGCGGGCGATGGTCCGTGCGGCGCGGATGGCCCGGTAGCCGCGGTAGGCGCGGTAGCCCCAGGCGGCGGCCCCGAGGCCGGGGATGAAGCCGGCCGCGGTGAGGGCGATGTCCCACTTGTTGCGCCAGGCCCAGCTCTTGGTCTTCTTGAACGCCTTCTTCCAGCTCCACTTGCCGTCGAGGTCGGTGCAGTTGACAGGATCGGCGGTGCAGTACTCGTAGGCGTTGGCGTTGCCGCCCTGGACAGGGTCGACGGACAGGAAGCGGCCGGTGGCCGGGTTGTACTGGCGTACGCCCATGAGGGTGTAGCCGGCGACGGTCTCGCTGGAGCGCTGCTTGCCGCCGAGCCAGCCGTAGCGGACGGCGTTCTGGTTGCTGCGGGGGTTGCCGTACTCGTCGGTGTCCAGGACGATCGGGGACTCTCCCGCGTTGAGCGGGAGTTGCAGGGCGATGTCGCCGTGGATGTCGCTGAACTGGAGCACGATGTCGCCAGTGGCGCTGGTGATCGCACCGAGGTCTCCGGAGAGGGAGTCCACGTTGCGGGTCAGGGCACCGGTGGCGGTGTTCTCGATGATCCAGCGGGGGTTGTCGTTGTCGCCGTCGTAGTGGTTGCGCTTGTTCTCCGTCGGTGACCAGGTGCCCCCGCTGTTGGTCTCCACCGTCCAGGAACGGAAGCGCAGGTTGGCGTCGAGCTGCCAGGTCTGGCGCTTGTTGTTCGCGGTCTGCTGGTGGGCGAGGTCGTTGGCGTAGTAGCCGACGCTCACCCCGCCGGGCAGGGCGGTGGTGCGGCCGAACGCGTCGTAGGCGTAGCCACTGTCGGTGATGCGGTCGGCGCTGTCATAGGTGTGGGTCTTGGCAGTGCCTCCGGTGAGGGGACAGTCCTGGCCGGGAGCCGAGGCAGCAGTGGTCACCGAGGTGCGGTTGCTGTGCTTGTCGAAACCGTAGACCCGGCGGGTGCAGACGGTCTCCACGGTGTCCTCGACGGTGGTGAGGCGGCCGATCGCGTCGTAGTGGTAGGTCTGGTCGGACCATCCGGCGTGCGTGATGGTCTGGCCGTGGACGGACTCGGTGACCGCGTCGGACATCACGACGGTTCCGTCGCTGTCACGGGTATAGGTGCGGTCGACCGGAGAGCCGGTGGTGTCCTCGGTGACGGTGAGGGTGTAGCCGCCGGACAGCTTCTCGGTGGCCACCGAGCCGTCGGCGTCGTAGGTGGCGGAGAAGGAACCGGCGACCGAGTCGGTGGTTTTCGTAGCCAGGCCGCGCGGCTCGACGGTGTGATCGTAGGTATAGGTGACGGTGGACGGGACTGTGTCGGTGATCTTGACCGGGCGGTCGAGCAGGTCGTACTCGGTGCTGGTTCTTCCGCCGTCGGCGTCGGTGTAGGCGATGAGGCGGCCGAGCTTGTCGTGGACCCGGGTGATGGTTCCGCCGGTGGCGGAAACGGTCTTTGCCTCCTTGCCGGTGGCCGGGTCGTACTCGGTGGTGACCTCCGGCACCGCCTGTCCGACCCCGCCGGTGACCTTCACCGTGGTCGGGCGACCGGCGTTGTCGTAGGACGTGGTGGTGGTGCGGGTGACGCCGTTGGCGGTCTCGGTGCTCCTGGCCGAGTTGCCCCACCAGTCGTACTCGGTGGTGGTGGTCGGCAGCTGCGCCGGGTTGGAGCCGCCACCGGTGATCGCTCCGCCCGGTCCGACCGAGCAGACCAAGTCGGCCCACTCGGGCCGCCCGGCGCAGGTGCCGGTGCCGGTGGCGGACCAGTAGGTGGTGACGACCGTGCCTGCGTCCGTTCCGGTGCTGCCGGTGTTCATGGTCTTGACGACCCGGCCCTGGGCGTCGTATTCGGTCTTGGTGGTGATGGCCAAGCCGCCCGGATCCTGAATGGACTGGGTCGGCAGGCCTCTGGCCCAGTCGTACGCCGTCTGGACGGTCCGGGTTTCCCCTTGGACAGACGGGTGCTCGCGCACCTGCGCACCCTTGGTGACCTTGGTGACCTGATCCCTGACCTTGGCAGTGCCGTCGGTCGGCCGCCCAGCGTCGTACTCGTTGACCGTCCAGCTGCGGGCGGTCACCGAGGCACCCGCAGGCACGAGGGTGGTGGTGCCGGACTTCAGGTCTGCGGTGAGTTCGACCCGGCGCAGCGGGCCGAACTCCTCCAACTCCCGGGTCCCGGTCTCGTTGTACACCGAGCGGGTGGCCAGCAGGTCGGCGCGCTCCGCCGCCGTCATCTGGGCAATGCCCAGGTCGGCCTGGACAGCCCGGTCGCCGACCGTGAGTCCGAGGGCGACGGCCCGGTTGGCCGCTGACAGTTCACGGACGGTGTTGCCGAAGCGGTCGTATTCGGTGGTGGTGATGTATCCGCCCGGGCTGGCGGAGTTCACCTCACGGCCGGATACACCCAGGTAGTGCACCTCGGCCCGCCGGTAGGCGGCCGCGGTCAGCGAGCCGCCGGAGTGCGAGGACGGCACGGCGTCGGCCGGGAAGACCGCGGTCGCGTCCGTCGGCGCGTCGAGCTGACCCCACGCCTTCACATCGGAGGCGCCCATCTTGTTCGGGGCGGCGGTGCCGGTCAGCGGCACGTCGTAGACGATGCTGGTGGCGGCCGTGCCCTCTTCGACATCGGCGGTGCCCTGCTTCAGCCCCGCGCGGGTGGCCTTGAGCAGCATGCCGTCACCGGCGGTGGCGGTGTTGCCGGCCTTGCCGTAGGTGAAGGTCCAGGGCAGTTCGCCGGGCGGGGTGAACTTGACGACGCGGCCCGCGCTGTCGTACTCGTACGTGGTCTTGAGCGTGGGAGAGATGCGCGGGTTCCAGGTCTCGCGCAGCCGCCCCTGTGTGTCGTAGGCGTACGACTGGATGGCGAGGACCTTGGAGCTGGCCGCTCCGGGCTCCGTGGCCCACAGGCGGATGGACTTGACCCGGCCGACCACATCACCGAACGCGGTGTCCGTGGCGGTGGTGGTCAGCGGGTACAGGTATTCCAGGACCCGGCAGCCCTTGGTCGCCGGATCCGCGGCGCAGTCCGCGGCGGTCACGGCCGAGGTGGGCGCGATGACCCACTTGGGCCGGGCGACGTCCTTGCCGTTGTAGGTGGTCTTCTGCGAGATCACCGTGGTGGTGGAGTTGGACAGTCCGTCCAGCAGGGTGCTGGAAACCTGCCAGGTCGGCACGGCCGGATCGGGCTTGGTGAACTCCGTGACCGTGCCCTCGGTGTCGGAGAGCGTGAAGCTGCCGCTCACGCTGCCCTTGAGGGTCAGATCCTCCGAACCCGGCTCCGGAATCCAACCCGTCTTGGCCGCGTTCGCGGTGAAGTGGGTCTCCTCACCGTCGGAGTCGACCACGGCGACGGCCGTGTCGGAGATCCTGCGGATGTGGGAGTAGTCGGAGTCCGTCAGCTCGGCGGTCGCACCCGACACCCACTCCTTGCCGAAGATCGGCGCCTGTCCCTCCTGAGCGGCCCCCTTGTCCGGGGTACGGGACGATGCGGTACGCGTGACGGACATGTCGAACGCGGAGGCATCCGTGGCCGACAGGGTGAAGTCGCCGGTCAGCATGTTCACCGTGCCGGGGCCCACACTCTGGCTCGCGGCGCCGTCGGCGTTGCGGTCGACGACGACGGTCAGCGGCTCGGTGCTGCCGGAGGCGTTGCTCGGGCCGGTGAAGTCGGCCTTGATCTGCACCGTACCGTCGGGGTCGACGGTGTCGGGGGCGTTCCACACCAGCGGGGCATTCTTGCCCCCGGTCATGGGCACGGGCCACGCGGTCAGCGGGGTGCCGCCGGAGGTGACGTGGCCGGTGGGGATCTTCACCCAGGTGTCGGCTTCGGAGCGGCGCCAGGAGAAGGAAACCGCGTTGTACTTGGTGCCGTCGGCCTCCGCGACGAGCGGGAGCCGGCGTGCGGTGCGTTCGCCATCGTTGGGCTGGATGAAGCCTCCGGGGCCGGCGTGGAAGGTGTACTCGGCAGCCTCGGACTTGTTGTCGGCCTTGTCCACGGCCCGCACCTGCAGGGTGTGGGTACCGTCCTTGGGCGGGGCGATGCTGAGGGCCTTGTTCGCGCTTGAGCCGCTCGTGGTCACCTTGGTCCAGGCCACGCCGTCCAGCGACCACTCGAGCCAGTTGTGGTCACCGCCGGTGGGCGGCGTGACGGTGAAGGTGCCGGCCTGGCCGGCACCCTTGACCCACTTGTCCGACGGATAGTCCGTGGAGACGATCTTCGTCGGGGCAGAGGGGGCCTTGGTGTCGACGGTGAACGTCTTCCAGGCCGACCAGCCGGTGTTGTAGTGCGTGCCGTCGTAGGGGCTGGTGCGGAACTTGTACGTCTTCCCCTCGGCCAGGACCCCGGCCGGGACGGTCACCGAGGCGACCTGCCCGGAGGGCACGTACTTCGAGACCAGGACGTTGCCGACCTGGGCGTTGGTGGCGGAGTCGAAGATCTGGAAGGTGCCGTTGACCTTGTCGCCGTCGGCGTCGACGAAGGTGTCGCGCAGGGTGGGCGTGGTGGTGTTGACGACGTAGTCGCCGCCGTAGGAGAAGTACGGCGGGCCGGCCTCCTGCTTGGTGCCAGTGCGCGGCCGGTAGTTGTAGTTGACCACCAGCTTCGGCGGGTTGGAGGCGGCGTTGGCGGAGTTGACGCGTTTCCACTGCGCCACAACCGACTCGTCGCTGGCGCGGATGCCCATGTGGCCGCGAGTGGCCTTGGCTGAGGCCCACTCCTGCGCCAGTGTGGTGATGTCGGCGTTGATCCAGCCCTTGGGCTGGGTGCTGGTGCACGACGGGTTGCCACGGGTCTCGGTGGAGGTGGCCTTCTTCGCCGTCATCGTCGGACGGTTGGTCCACCGGCTGGAGGTGGAGGCGGCGGGGGAGGACCACACCTCCCACGGGTACGCCTTGCAGTCGGTGTTGCCCGAGTGGAAGTTGTACAGCGACAGCTTCGCGTCCAGCACCAGCGCGTCCTGGATCGGCGTGGTGTTCCAGGAGATGAAGGTCTGCGCGGTGCGCGGGGTGCCGTCGGCGTTCTTGGTGCCGGGGTTGCCCCAGTCCAGCTCAGTGTCCGCCGACCAGTCGACGGTCTCGCCCTGCTGCACATACGTATCGAAGACGTTGGACAGCGAGGAGGTGGACGGGTCGATGGTGACCGGGTACTTGGTCTCCGGGTCGGCGAGGAAGTCGGCGTCCGGGGTGATCACCAGATCGACGGAGGCGCCCTTCTGAACCACCTTCAGGCCGACCCTGGCCTTGCGGGTGTGCTCACCGGAGCGTTCGTCGACGGTGGCGTCCCACATCACTGGCGCGGGCATGACAGCCCGCTTCTTGTTCTTCTTGTCGGTGAACAGCACACTGCCGTCGGCCAGTTGCTTCGCCTCCAGGCCCTTGGCCTTCAACGGCAGCGTGTAGGAGTAGCCGCCCGCATCACCGGTCTCGGGACGCTGCTTGAGCTCGACGTACTGCTCGAAGCCGGTCCTGGTGGCCTCCACGACCACGTCCGCGCCGGGTACGGCGTTGACGTACTCCGCCCGGGTGCCGTCCAGCTTCGGCTCGGGCAGGCCACCCTTCCACTGCAGAGTGATCTGCTGATCGCCCTCACCTAAGCTTGAATTTAAAGGTTCCCCCTCGGCCTTCAAGGTCGGGGGGTGTCTTGTTTGTGGGGGTGTTTGCCGACGGGGTGGCGGGGTGCGGGGCT
>NZ_JBIAXS010000065.1:0-9279 GCF_042896885.1 Streptomyces sp. NPDC001231 | reverse complement strand
AACCGAGGGTCCTGCTCGCCTCCGTCCGACGGTCTCCCACCCGTTCGGGAACCGCGTGATCAGTCGAGGACGCAGGTCTTCCGTTGGACTCATGGAGGGCTCAAACTCCGTTGAGGGGAGCGGTCATGGATCTTCCGACGGGCAGAAGGGCCGCGGCACGACCGCTCAGCCGATGGTCTCCCGGCGCAGGCTGCCTTGCTCGTCGTACAGCTCAAGGCCGAAGCTCAGCCCGAACCGCGAGAGCAGCACTGCGAGGGCATCGAGCTTGCCAGGGTCGATCACACCGCTCAGCAAGGTGTCCGACCCCTCGACCGGATCCAGGTCGGCCCGGCACCAGTCGGTTTCGACTTCGTACGTGTCCCAGGACGACGATCGGGACCTCCAGCCGGCTCGAACGAAGCGCTCGGCCACAGCCGAGGTGTCGAGGTTCCCGTGCAGAACACCGCACAAGTTGTTGTCGGCGTCCTGCCACTCGGGGGCCGGCGCCGGGCCGTCGTCCGAGATGTCCACGCTCGGATTATGGATCATCAGCGGAACGGTGAGCCTGTCAAACATGCCTGAGGGCATCGAGCTCGCTTCGGGGGAAGTGTTTCCAGAACTTGCCTGCAGATGACCGGGATGACATGGCACATGCCCACGGACCTCGGGACTGCCTGCACATCACGAGGACAGGGCAGCAACTATCACGGCGTGATAACCCGAGCGGAACCGGTCGGGTGAAACAGCGTCAAAACCTGCAAACTGGTTGCCGCTACAGCCTCAGAAGTCAGTATGCTGACGTCATGGCCTCTCCATACCCTGACGGAGACCGGGAAAAGGTAGCGTCCAAGCTGCCCTCGGCGCTCCAACAAGCACTCAAGGTCCGCGCCGCCGAACTCAGCCTGGACATCCAGGACGCCGTCGAGGCAGCCATCAACGACTGGCGTGCCAGTGCCGGCATCGGCACTGAAGTGGACACCGCCGGCGCCAAGTCGTTCTCCACCTGGCTTCCGCCGGGCCTGTACGAGCAGTTCAAGGAAACCTGCACCAACCGGGGTGTCTCCTACACGCAGGGCCTCGCCCAGTCGATCCGTGACTGGCTCGACGCGAACCCGTCCCCCCAGCACGGCGCTCGCGGAACTGATCCCGAACGGAAGATCGTCGGCAACCAGAAGGGTGGTGTCGGCAAGACCGCCATCTCCGCCGGCATCGGGCAGGCCTACGCCGAAGAAGGCAAGCGCGTCCTCATCGTCGACTTCGACCCTCAGGGGCACCTCAGCGAACAGCTCGGAGTCCCCCAGATCGAACCCAACCACGACAGCCTGGTCTCCCACATGTGCGGCGAAGGCACGGGGGATCTGCGCGACCTGGTCGTGGTCATAGAGGATCCGCGGTTCGAGAAGCGGCTGCACGTACTGCCTGCCTGCTTCGACGGGTTCCTCCTCGACGCGAAGATCGCCGTGGTGGCGATGCAAAAGCGCGGCTTTCAAAAGGAAGCAGCCCTCGAGCTGGCACTGCGTCCCCTCGAAGCCGACTACGACGTCATCATCATCGACTGCCCGCCGAGCCTCGGTATCGCCATGGATGCCGCCCTCTACTACGGACGCAGGCGACGCGGCGAACCCGCCGGCGTGTCCGGCGTCGTCATTCCCGTCCTCGCCGAAGACTCATCGGCCACGGCCTACGGCATGCTTGCCCAGCAGATCGAAGACCTCTGCGAAGACCTCTCCCTCGAGGTCGACTACCTGGGCCTCGTCGTGAACCTGTACGACTCCCGACGCGGCTACGTCGCAACCTCCTCCCTGGACAACTGGAAGTCGCTCGGTGACCCGAAGGTCCTTTCCGTCATCGGCGATCTGAAGGAACAGAGGGAAGCGGTCCGCAAGCGGATGCCGCTGCTGTCCTACGCCCCGCACAGTGACCAGGCGGAAGCCATGCGACAGGTAGCGAGGGGAGCAACCCGTTGAGCAAGGCCGAAATGCTCGGATCGGCACCCGCGTTCGGCGCGGCCCGCGGAGCCCGGTCCTCCCGACGCAACCTCATCGACAAGACCATCGGAGGAGAGGAGTCGACCGCAGCGGCCATCACCGAGCTGCCGGTCACCCTCATCAGCGACAACCCCGACAACCCGCGCAACCACCTGCGCAACCTCGACGAGACGGTGCAGACCGTCCGCGAGGTCGGCATCATCATTCCCATCGCCGTTGCCACAGTCGAGGCCTACCTGCGCAACAGGCCAGACCGCGCCGGCGACCTCGACGACGGGGCGCAGTACATCGTCGTCGACGGCCACCGCCGCCTCGAGTCCGCTCGCCGCGTCGGAATGGCCACCATCCCGGTCCGCGTCGACAACGGCCGCGTCGCCACGGATGAAGCCCTCCTCGAGGCCGCGTTCGTCGCGAACTACCACCGCGACGACATGACCGACCTTGAAGAGGCCCACGCCCTCAAGACCCTGGTCGACTACTACGGCTCGCAGACCAAGGCCGCCAAACGGCTGGGCATTCCGCAGAACACCATCTCCAGCAAACTGTCGTTGCTGAAGCTCACCCCCGAGCTCCAGAAGGACCTGGTGACTGGGGAACGGAAGGTGGAACACGTCCGCAACCTCGGCAAGCTGTCTCCCGAAGAGCAGAAGGCCAAGGCGGACGAGCGGGCGGAGACAGCCCGCAGGAAGGCAGAGGCCCAGCCGCAGGAGGTCGTTGAGCGCTCAGCAGGCCCCGCCGATTATCACGGCGTGATAATCCCGGAGGCGCCCGCTCGCCCAGCCGCTTCGCCGCCCCCTTCGTCCGGGCCCGTTCCGGCGACGCCGTCCGCCGGTCGTGACCAGGCTGTCGAGTCCATCCCGGAACCGCGCACCAGCGCAGGGGGACCGAGGACGGCGAACTCGGAGCCAGCAGGGCAGCCCGAGCAGCCAAAGCAGCTCCCGTACGACGATGCTCCCTACTGTGTCCACCATCTCCACCAGAAGATGGAGCCGGAGACGTTCGTCCAAGGGGCCCGGGTATGGATGGACATCCTGCGAACTCGGTACCCGGATGAGTACAAGGCTCTGCTGGCCGACCTGGGAGCCCGATAGCAGACCGCCCAATGGTCCCGCTCACCTTGCCTGTACGGAGGGAGCGGGACCGTTTGGCTACCAGGGCGTGTCCCATGGGTCCAGTCGGATGCCGTGGCGGGTGCTGTCTCGCAATGGCTGAGCCCGATCGGGTGCCTACACCCGCTTCCCAGCTTCTGACTGGTGTTCTCGCTACGGTTTGGTCTGCATACTGCCCCAAACCAAGGAGATCAGCGGGTGTCCGATCTGGACTTCTACGCTCACGTCGCCACGCACCGCGACGTCCTCGCGATCGGCATCGGATCCGGGCCCGGCGCATGGGAAGCCACAGTGGGGCCGGACTACCTCGACGATCCAGGTAAGAAGCTGCTGCGCCGGGACTACGGGCTGGTGGAGCTCTCCTTCTCAGACGCCGATGGGCCCATGTCCTGCTTCGGGATCAGCGTGCAGGTCCACCGGTTGGTCCACGGCCACTGTGTGCCGCCATCCCTAGTGCGCGAGTACGGAGAGTCCACGCCCCGTGCCCGGTTCGAGGAGTTGCGGTCCATGATCCTTTCCTTGGGGTGCAAGATCGAGCCCGACGACCTCTCGGGGGACGTCCACCGCTATCGCGTGCCCGAGTCCGGCACTCGCATCTTCGTCATCGACGACCCCGACCCCTTCGGGGATGGCGATCACGATGTCGACGATCCAGAGATCCACCAAGCGGGCGACGTATGGGCGTTGAGCGTGTCCCCAGCCTGGTGGGGGCGGTACTAGGGACAGGTCCTTACCGGAGCCAAAGCCCGATCGCGGCGAGAGTGACGGTCCCCTGTTGTGGCGCTGGAACGTCCCTCAACGAGCTGGTCTACGACTGGCCGATGGGATTTGCGAGGTTCAGGATCGCGGTCCTGAACCCGAACCGGGGATGGCTGACCGACGAGGAACTGGTCTCCGTCGCGAACGCGTTCGGACATCCACTGCGACGGATCCCTGCGCACATGTAGCGTCGCAACACGTAGTGCGCGCGGTAATACCTTCCCCACTTCATCAAGAGTTCGCTTCGCTCGCCGTCGCTCCCAGCCTCCTGAACTGCAAGCAGTCCGATCGGGGATCGGAGGTGCCGCGCACTGCGCGGCGGCGCCGGTCGGTCGCCGCCGCGCCGCCCCTCCTTGCCTTCGTCACCGGGGCCGCGCGCCGTCGCCCGCCCGCGCCCACAAGGGAGCGAAGACCAGGGCTGGACT
Organism: Streptomyces sp. NPDC001231; assembly: GCF_042896885.1. Taxonomy (NCBI): domain Bacteria; kingdom Bacillati; phylum Actinomycetota; class Actinomycetes; order Kitasatosporales; family Streptomycetaceae; genus Streptomyces; species Streptomyces sp. NPDC001231. Next base: position 5,019 of record NZ_JBIAXS010000065.1, on the reverse strand, counting down.
GAGACGGCACAGCCGAGGTCAGAACAGTGCCTCCGGCGGGGGATCGGCCGGCACCGGGATGGGGGGCGCCGTCCCCGACTGCGGGCCCATCGTGGCGTGCGCGGGGTGCTCCCATCCCGTCCGCCGTCGACCCAGGCAGAGCCGAGCAGACGTGGCTCATGGCGTCCAGGTCGTTCGTACAGTGGCGCGCTCCACCTGGACGCCATGAGCCACGCCCGCTCCACGGTGTGTGGGTCGACGGCGGACGGGATGGGAGCTGGGGGTGAGTGGTTGGAGGGCATCTCACCATCGCCTTTTCCTGGATTCTCATCCCGGCGGCCTCAATCAGACCTCGGTGTCCGGGCGTGAGATATCCGTACGAGCCTCAGGACATGCTGCCCCGGCACACCGTCCCCGGGGCCGGGGTGCAGCCCGTGCGGAGGTAGTGGTCGACCGTCTCCGTGACGCAGCGGTTCTGCGGATATGTGCCGTGGCCCTCCTCCTCGGCCGTCAGGAGGACGCCGACGCCGTCGCCCAGGGCGCGGGCCATGTGGCGGGCGCCGGGGTACGGGGTGATCGGGTCGCCGGTGCCGCCGACCACCAGGACGGGGGCAGCGCCGTCGGCGTTCACCTGGAGCGTGGGGCGCTCGCCGCCGAACGGCCATTCGTAGCAGCGGTAGACGCCGGTGGACCAGGCCGCGCCGAAGACGGGTGAGGCGGCTTTGATGCGGGCCTCGTCCCGGTCGAGGCGTTCGAAGCCGGGGCGCAGGCTGGAGTCCGCACAGGTGATCGCCCGCTGGGCGGCGCGGCTGTATCCGCGCGGAGCCTCCGCGTGGTCGGCGGAGCCGATGGTGTCCGCGCCCTTGCTCAGCGGACGGCCGTCGTTGTGGTCGATCAGTGCGGTGAGGGCCTTGGCGAGCGGCGTCCAGCCGTCTGTGCCGTCGCGGAGGTAGTCGCTGACGGCGTACGCGAGGTCGTCGGCGTCGAGGTTCCTTCCGGCGCCGGCCGGGGCGGGCTTCTTCTTCAGGCGGTCGGCCAGGCGCACCATGCGCCGCGCGGCCTCCTCGGGCCCGTCGCCGGTCGGGCAGTGGCGGATACGGGCCGCGCAGTGCGCGGCGAACCGGTCGAACGCCGCCTGGACCGCCTTGACCTGCGACACCTGCTTCTCGTCGAGGTCCTCGGTCGGATCGACAGATGCCTCGAGGACGAGCCGTCCGACGTGCGACGGGTACAGGTGGGCGTAGACCGCGCCGAGCGCAGTTCCGTACGAGACGCCGAAGTAGTGCAGCCGCTCGTCGCCGAGGAGGTAGCGCATCAGGTCGAGGTCGCGCGCGGTGTGCGAGGTGCCGACGTACGGGAGGAGCGCCCCGGAGTGCTCGGCGCAGGCTTCGGCCCCGTCGTAGCCGGTGTCTTCCGCGGTCTTCCTGCAGCGCACGGGGATGGTCGCGCCGACGCCGCGCGGGTCGAAGGAGACCAGGTCGTAGCGGTCGAGGAGAGGCTCGTACTGGTTGACAAGGTCGGGCAGTCCGCTCACGCCGGACATGCCGGGGCCGCCGAAGTTGAGGACGAGCGAGCCGATGCGCCGGGCGTTCGGGCCGGTGGCCTTGCGGCGGATCAAGGCGACGTCGATCGTCCTGCCGTCCGGTTTCCGGTAGTCGAGGGGGGCCTTCATGGTGGCGCAGTCGTAGCCCGTGCGCGCGGTGGGCGGCGAGGTGCAGCTGGACCAGTGGAGGTGCTGGCCGGTGGTGAGCGCGGTGGGCAGACTGGCGGGCGGGTTGTTCGCAGTGAACTCCGTACGCGGCTCCGCACTCCGGCCGGGAGCGTCGTGCTGGAGCCAGGCGCCGACGGCCCCGATCGCGGCGAGGACGACCCCCGCGATGATGCGCGCGCCGACCGAGAGGCCCGGTCTATGGCTTTGTATCGGATGTGCGCCACTCATCGAAATCCCCGCGCTCCCGCCCCTGGACGCCCGCCCCGTGCCCGCATGCTCGTATCCGTGATCGTCCGATCGTCAAATGCGTGCAGGATACAAGCCGCCTCCGACAGCACGGCCGGACGCCCGGCGTGCGATGTCCGGGGCCCAAGTTGGGAACGGGGCCTTCCCCCAAGGCCAGGTAGTTAGCGCTCTCGCAGGTCACGCAAGGGGCGTGCAAGGATTTCTGACGTAGAACAACGGAGCTCGTTGGTACAGGCAGTCGACCAAGACAGCTTGTCTCCAAGGAGCTCCGTTGCCGTCTCATCATCTTCTGCATGCGCCGATGATGGCCATCACCCGTTCGGTAACCGTGGCTGCGGGCAAGTTCGCGTCCGGTCATCTGGGCGAGCTGACGGCCGTCATACCGTTCGAGTTGGTCGACGCTGTCCTTCACGAGACCCGTCGCCTCCAGAGGCGACTGCGCGATCTCCCGTCCCGCGTCGGCATCTACTTTCTGCTGGCGATGTGCCTCTTTCCCGAAGTCGGCTACCGGCTCGTCTGGGACAAGCTGACGGCAGGGCTGGCCAACGTGCCGGTCGCTTCCCCGACTCCGAAGGCGCTGCGGGACCTGCGGCGCAGGCTGGGAGCCACACCGGTGCGGGCGTTGTTCGACGTACTGGCCGGGCCGCTGGCGCGGCCGACGACCCCAGGAGTGAGCTTCGGCCCGTACCGGACGGTGTCGTTCGACGGCTGCAGTTCGCAGAAGGTCCCCGACACGGAGCGCAACCGGGCATGGCTCGGCCGGACCTCCCATCACGGCTATCCCACGCTTGAGTTGATGACACTCGTCGAGACCGGGACACGGGCCCTCCTCGGTGTGGTCTTCGGCCCCACCGACGAGGGCGAGACCAGCTATGCCTCCCGCCTTCTGCACCTGCTGAGGCCGCACATGCTGGTGCTGTGGGACAAGGGTTTCGACGGCAATGCCTTCCTCGCCGCGGTGAGTGCCACCCGTGCCCAGTTCCTGGGCCGGCTCCGCAGCAACCGGCGTACCCCGGTCCTCACACGTCTGGCCGACGGCTCGTACCTGTCGGTGATCGGCACCGTGAGGGTGCGGGTCATCGACGCGCAGATCACCGTGACGTGCGCCGACGGCACGTGCTTCACCGGTTCCTACCGCCTGGCCACCAGTCTGACCGACTCCCGACGCTACCCCGCCGCCTCGCTGACGCGCCTCTACCACCAGCGGTGGGAACACGAATCGGCGTATTACGCACTCCGTCACACGATCATGGCCGGACGCGTCCTGCGTTCCGGCGACCCCAACGGTGTGAAGCAGGAGATGTGGGCGCTGCTGACGCTCTACCAGGCCCTGCGGACGATCATGGTCGATGCCGCCGAGTCCGTTCCGGGCACCGACCCGGACCGCTGCGGCTTCACCATCGCCTTCCAGGCAGCTCGCGACCAGGTCGTCCAGGCCGCCGGCGTCGGCACAGCAAACTACGCCGCAGACGGCCGCATAGGACAGAAGCTTCTCGCCGGCCTGCTCCCGGCCAGGCGGCAGCGGGTGAGTACTCGCAAGGTCAAATCACCGATGTCCCGCTACAGCGAGCGTCATGACGACGGACGGCCTGACGTCACCCTTGCCGTCATCAGCCTCGACATCTCCATCCACGAACCCCCGGAAACGCAGCCGGCCCTGCCCACCCGCTCCCGTGACGACCGATATGTCCTCCCCACCCGGCGCCGCAGGCACAGGATCCTGGCCCTGCTCCAGGAGAACCCCACCCGCCTCTGGCGCCCCCGCGAGATCGCCGCACACTTCGGGGACATCACACTGCACACCATGTACAGACAGCTCTCCCGATGGGCCGACGACGGACTCATCCACAAGATCGGCCCTGGCCTCTACGCAGCGACTGCATGGACGTCAACACCCCTTGCGTGACCTGCGAGAGCGCTAACTACCTGGCCTTGGGGGAAGGCCCCTCCCGCGCAGGTCAGAGGGGATACATGGCTCGATCGGCGCAATCACTCCGGAGCCGTTGCCGTACAGCAGCGGAGTACAGCAACCACCGCAACCGCGGCTGGCTGTCAGAAGCCGTCGATGGCGGGCTGACCAGACCTCTCTGCCTGCGGACGTGCTCGCCGTGGGGGAGCACGTCGATGTCCCCTTGTGACTTTGCGGGTTCGGGGCGGCGGATCACTGCCAGGGGTGCGCACTGGCTTGTCCCCCTTTCACCCGGGCAGCAAGAGACCCCGGCCGGTAACCATCCGGCCGGGGTCCCCCTATGCGTTGTTACTCGGGGCGGATGTGCTCCGCCTGCGGGCCCTTCTGCCCCTGGCCGACATCGAACGTGACCCGCTGGCCCTCTTCCAGGGAGCGGAAGCCGGAGGCGTCGATGTTCGAGTAGTGGGCGAAGACGTCGGGGCCGCCGCCGTCCTGCTCGATGAAACCGAAGCCCTTTTCAGCGTTGAACCACTTGACGGTGCCGCTGGCCATGCCTGTCTCCCTCAAGGAAATTCGGAATCTCGCACCGTGCGGGATCCGGAGGTGATCGCCTTGGTCCGGAGAGGCGCTGAACAGCAAGGACGCCCGAGACGTGTGTCACGGGCGAACGGACTTCGGAACCACGACTACTTGTAGCGACGCTACACCGGGCGAGGCCGAAGATCACAGGCCTTATGGGATCGCGTAGGCGAATCTCTAGCGTCACGACGGCCGTTACCGGCCGACGTCGCGGCGGCTGCGGACGGCCTTCCACGCCGGCCTGGTGAGATCGACGACCATCATTCCGTCTGCAGCCTCGCGGACGAGGATCCAGCCCTTCGCCTTGAGCCCTTCGAGCTGCTGCCGAATGTCCGGGCCCAGCTCCTGGACGAGCTGCGTCTCCAGCGGTTGCATGCCGCCGTCCAGGAGCTCCGCGAGCCGGAAGACGAGCGCTTCCTCCTCAGCGGTGATACGGAAGTCCATGCGCTGACGCTACCTCCCTGCCGACCAGGGCGATCTGAGTGGAGGTCACCCGGACGCCATGTGTAAGAAGAAACGCACCCGCCGAGAGTTCGGTACGAACAGGTCGTGCTAGACGCGTGCTAGATGTATTGACCACGAGCGTTGTTAACGC
>NZ_JBIAXS010000064.1:0-9568 GCF_042896885.1 Streptomyces sp. NPDC001231 | reverse complement strand
CACCCCCCAGGTCATGCGTGCGACAGGGGGCAAACAGCCATACCGGGCCCGGGGGCCAGGCGCCCCGTTGCGGGGCCATGAGAAAGGTAACGGGGGAAACCGTAGCGGCCGCGCAGCACGTGCAGATCACCGGCGTGAATCGGAGTCGCCTTCACACGGATCAGCGCCTGACCGGCTTTCGGCGTGGGAACAGGCCGGGATTCCAGCCGCAGGACATCGGTGGGCTCGCCGGCCTTTACGGCTATGAGCGCGCGCATGGATTGAGGCATGAGCGGCCTTTCTTCTCTTGGCGCCCGAGAACCTCGGCGGGTCTCTGGAAAGAAGCGATGCTGGTGCCGGCATCCTCGTCGGCGCCCAGGCTGTCATCGCAGGGCTGTTGCAAAGTCGCATGATCTCGTGGGTGCCCTGGGTCGAAGTTGCCTCGACGCCATGTCCGTTGCCCCCTAGCGGTGTTACCGTCGCGCCATGTCCAAGATCGAGATTGACGCGATAGCCGCCGAGTTCTTCGGAGCCTTCGACAACCGCGGCGGCAAGGCCGCGGACGTGGCCCGGATCCGCCGGCTGGTCATTCCGGGTGGTGTGATCGTGCTGACCGGGCCGAAGTACACGGTCTACACCGTGGACGAGTTCATCGAGCCGCGCGAACGCCTGCTCGCCGACGGCCGGTTGGTCGAGTTCTCGGAGTGGGAGACCTCCGAGCGAACCGAGATCGCGGGCGACATCGCCGCGCGCTTCGGCGAGTACCGGAAGGCCGGCATCCTGGACGGCGAGCCGTTCGAGGGCGGCGGGACCAAGACCATCCAGTTCGTCCGCACCCCGGAGGGCTGGCGGATCGCGGCGTTCTCCTGGTACGACCAGCCCTGAGGGTCCGCAGGTCGCGGCGGTCCAAGGAGCGCGGGCTGGGCCGTCACGCACGCAGCGAAGTTCCGGTTGAACGGGGTGACCTTCCCAAGTCGCCTCGCACCACCGGAGCGTCGATGTGTCGTCAGTCTGCCACCGTCTGCCTGATCAAGTCGCCCGCTCTGGAGGACACTGCGGGGTTGTCGCTGGTGGAGCGGTTGCGGCTGTTGCCGGATCCGCGTCGACGTCGAGGGGTGCGTCACCCGTTCGTGGCGGTGCTGCTGGTTGCCGCCTCCGCGGTTGTCGCCGGCGCACGCTCGTATACGGCTATCGGCCAGTGGTCCGCCAACGCGCCGCAGCACGCCCTGGCCCGCCTGGGTGCCCGGGTCGTAGGGTCGTTGAGCGTGCGCGTCGCGCCGAGTGCCGCCACGATTCGGCGGATTGTCGGCCTGGTCTGCCCCGGCGGACTGGCCGATCTGACCGGCGCTGATCCTGCCGGCTCGGACTCGGTGGCGCTCGACGGCAAGGCTGCCCGCGGCTCCCGACACGGCCAGACGCCCGCCGCCCACCTGCTGGCCGCGATGACCGGCGACGGCCGAACCGTCGCCCAGCTGCGGATCCCCGACAAGACCAACGAAATCACCTGCTTCGCCGCGCTACTGGGCGCCCTTCGACCTGACCGGGGTCACCGTCACGGCCGACGCCCTGCACACCCAGCGCGCGCATGCGCGCTTCCTGGTGGACGAGAAGAAGGCGCACTACCTCTTGGTGGTCAAGGCCAACCAGCCCGAACTGCACCGCAGGCTGCGATCACTGCCGTGGAAGGACGTCACCGCCCGCCGCTACGACCGGGAGATCGGCCACGGCCGCCGGGAGACCCGAGTGACCAGGGCCCTCACCGTGACCGACCTCGGCCTCGACTTCCCTCACGCCGCCCAGGCTGTACGCATCCTGCGCCACCGCACCGACCGCACGACCGGAACCGTCAGCCGCCAGACCGTCTACGCGATCACAGACCTGAGCTCGCATCAGGCGTCGCCCCGGCGGCTGGGCCAACTCGCCAGGTCGCAGTGGACCATCGAGAATCGGCTCCACTTCGTCCGCGACACCACCTTCGCCGAGGACGCCTCGAAGATCCGCACCGGCCATGGCCCCGAAAACATGTCGACCCTACGCAACCTGGCGATCAACGCGCTCCGCGCCGCCGGACACCGCAACATCGCGGCCGGCATCCGGCACGTCTCCTACGAGCCCTTCACCCGCCCGCTCGACCTACTGGGCATCGTCTGACCAGCGCGACTACAAGATCACCGCACTTTGCAACGGCCCTGGCTGTCATCGGCGTCGGGCCCCTCTAGGCCTTTACCGACTCACTCAGGATGATCATGTAAGCGCGCTGGGTTCGTGCGGCCTCCCAAGGCCAGTGAACAGGACCGCTCGCCGCAGCGCCCCAGGTCGGATCGGCCTGGGGCAAGGCCGCATCGCACCCGGCCGGCCCCGTACCTTTGATGTAGGGGGTGCTGCTCACCCCAGAAACGGACCGCCATGGACCTCCACCTCAAGGACAAGGTCGCCGTCGTCACCGGAGCAAGCAAGGGCATCGGCCTCGCCATCGCCGGTGCATTCGCGCGTGAAGGCGCACACGTGATCACCGGCAGTCGGAGCATGACTCCCGAGCTTGAGGGGCTCCACGAGAAGTATGGCGTCACCGCAGTCACGGTCGACCTGTCCACAGCAGACGGACCGGACGCATTCGTCGGGCCCGCGGTGGACCAGTACGGCAGGATCGACATCCTGGTCAACAATTTGGGTGCCGCGACGCCTCGTTCGAGCTTCCTGGACATCGACGACGCCGAGTGGCGGCGGATCTTCAACATGACTCTGTTCAACGCGGTCCGGACCAGCCGCGCGGCGCTTCCTCACCTGCTGGACGCGGACGGGGGTTCCATCATCAACATCAGCTCCATCAACGCGCGCCTGCCATTCCCCGCGGTCGTGGACTACTCCGCGGCCAAGGCCGGGCTGACCAGCCTGACCAAGTCACTGTCCGAGGAATTCGCACCGTGAGGCGTCCGGGTCAACGCGATCGCCCCAGGACCGGTCCGTACTCCCTTCTGGACCGCTCCGGGTGGCTTCGCCGACGTCACAGCGGCCCAGACCGGCACCACCGCGCAGGAAGTGATGGACGTCGTCGTGCCACAGAGCATGGGCATCTCCACCGGGCGTCACCGAAGCCCACGAAGTCGCCGATCTGGCTCTCTTCCTCGCCTCGCCGCTTGCCGGCAACATCACAGGAGCCGAGTTCACCATCGACGGCGGCCAGGTCAAGACGTTGTGATCTCCTGTGCCTCCCCGCAAATCCGGGCCGTGCACCGGCGGTAGGAACGAAGATCTTCCAGCCGGGCGCTGTGCTCGGGGTTGGCCGTGGCGGGAAGGTCTGCAGGTCCTCGAGCAGGTTGGTCGCCTCCGGCGCCCGGGTGTCGTCGTCGAAGGAGCAGACCCACACGGCCTGGCGGACGGAGTCGATGACGACGGCGGCGATCGCGCCATCGTCGGCGGGCCGGTGAACCCAGTAGGGAGCGACAACGACCGTGCGGTGGGACTGCACGAGGCCCAGGAACATCACCTGCCCGACATCATCCTGCCGCCTTGCGCCATGACCGCGCCAACGAGTCGTTCACCTGGACCAAGACCGCCGACGAGATCCTCGGATCCCTCGCCGACTACCTCACCAAGGTCACTACGCCAGCTATCGAAAACCGGCAAGAAACCCCAAGCTCACGATTTCCGGCGCAGGACACTGGACGCTCGCCATCGCCTGCTCCCACGAAGTCACCACCGACGTCGGGAAGTCCCGCGCGGACTCCCTGGCCGCGACCGTGCCGAAACGAGCCTGGAGCGGGCGGCAGGGGCCGGCACGAAGGGGCACCGCTTCCACGACTGGGCCGTCATCGATCTGGCCGAACCCCGGACCGGCAGCCATTAGATGCTGATGGGACACCGCTTGCTTAAAATATGAGTAGGTGTAACCGCTATTGCACTCGTATGAGAGTTTGTGCCGTGGATGGTATTGCCGATATGGGGGGCACCCCGGGCTGGGGTCCCATGTATCCACCGAGGAGAGACGAACCGGTCTTCGAGGAGCCCTGGCAGGGCCGGGCGTTCGCGCTGGCGATTCTCTCCAGCCGCGTTGCGTGCGGTGGCGTCAACCCGGACGCCTTCCGGCACGCACTGGAGCGCCTGGACCGCGCCGCCTACCTGGGCGACGGCTATTTCGGCCGCTGGCTCAACGGCGCGGCGCTGATGCTTACCGAAAGTGCCACCCTGGCGCCGTCCGCGATCGACGCCCGTGCCCGCAACCTGCGTGGCGAAGATGTCGCGGAACCACCGATTCCGGAGCCTGCCCGGCCCGACTACGTACGGATCGCCGAGGGCTCGCTGCGCACCGTGGGCACCGCGCCGGCCTTCACCGTCGGCGAGCATGTCCGCGCCAAGGCCATGTCGGTACCCGGGCACACCCGGCTGCCGGGCTATGTACGCGGACATACCGGAGTTGTCGAGCGTAGCCAGCCCGCCGCCGTGCTGCCGGACACCAACGCCCACTTCCAGGGCGAGAACCCTCAGCACGTCTACTCGGTGCGGTTCGACTCCCGCGAATTGTGGGGCGCCGACGCCGAACCCTTCGCGCTCACCGCAGAGCTGTACGAGAGCTACCTGGAGACAACCTCGTGACCACCACCGGCGGGCCGGACGAGGCCCTTCCCGTGGCCCTGCGCACCGAGGCGCTCGAGCAACTGCTCACCGAGCGGGGCCTGATCGACCCGAAGGCGATGGACCGGATCATCACCGACTACGAGACCAACGTGGGCCCGCTCAACGGCGCCAAGGTCGTCGCCAAGGCATGGACCGACCCGGACTACCGGCAGCGACTCCTCGACGACGGCACCGCCGCCATCAAGGAGCTGGGCTTCTCGGGGGCGCAAGGCGAACACATCGTGGTCGTCGAGAACACCGTGACCACCCACCACGTGGTGGTGTGCACGTTGTGCTCCTGCTACCCGTGGCCGGTGCTCGGCCTGCCGCCGAGCTGGTACAAAGACCCCGCCTACCGCTCGCGGATGGTCAAGGAGCCCCGCACGGTGCTGTCCGAAATGGGCCTCGATCTCGCCGACGATGTGCAGATCACCGTCCACGACTCCACCAGCGAGGTCCGCTGGCTGGTGCTGCCCGAGCGTCCGGCCGGCACTGAGCCCCTGACCGAGGAAGAGCTCGTGCCGCTGGTGACCCGGGACGCGATGGTCGGCGTCGCCAAGGTGATGGCACCATGACCGCGCCGCTGGACATCGAGGGCCCGGTCGCACCGCCCCGCTCCAACGGCGAGTTGGTGTTCGCCGAGCCATGGGAGAGCCGCGCCTTCGGCATGGCCGTCAGCTTGTACGAGGCAGGCACGTTCACCTGGCCGGAATTCCAGGCCGCACTGATCGCCCGGATCGCCGCTTGGGAAGCCGGAGCGGCCCAGGGCGAGCCCTACAACTACTACCGGCTCTGGCTGGCGGCCCTGGAAGACGTACTCGTCGGCTTGTCTGCCGTGTCCACGAACGAGGTCACCACACGCACCCAAGCCCTGGCACAGCGCCACCAAGGCCACGACCACCGTGACCACCCCGACGACCACGACCACTCATACTGACCCGCAGCGTCCTCCCGCGGACCCGTCGGCGCCTTCCTTACGAGTTTCCCGGGCTGGTGAACGCAGGGGTGACCCAAGCTCTGGTCCCGGTCGCCGACGCCGTCCACCTGCGCGTCTTCCTCCGTCGAGTGCCCGACCCCGCGATCGCCGGGGCCGCCGCTATCCGCTGGCCGCACTGCCGTCTGCGGCAGCCGCGGGCCCCCAGCCCCGCGCCACCGCTGCCAACCGCCCCGCGCAGCAGTTGCGCACCGCCCGCCACGGGCCCGACCACAGCAGGTCATGGAGTCGGCGCGGCCCGGCTTCCCCAGCTCCGGCTGCGCACTCGTCCTGGACCTCAGCATCGGGGTACAAGTCGCGCACGCCGCCGGTGCGGTGAGAAGCCACCGCGTGCATAGTGGGTGCGGCACCCGACGCGGGGAGGCGGGTGCGAAGGGGGAGAGCATGCGCAGGTATGTTCACAACGAGCTGGCGACCGTCGCCGAGGCGGTGTGTACCGTGGCCCTCAGCACGCCAGTGGGCTTCGGTGTGCACGGCATCCCCAAGGCGGACGCCGACTGGCAAGCTATCCCTGCCGTCATCGCGCTCAGCGCGGTGCTCGGGGTGCTCGCGTGCACCCGCTGGACGTGGCTGGGCGGCAAGAAGCGGGACTTCGAGAGGGCAGTTCCCTTGAACCCCGACACGGTACTTCCCGCACGGGGCGAGTCTCTCCGTCGTAGCCTGGACCCAGGGTTCGTTACCGTCGTGGTGGTGCCGACGCTGCTCCTTGCCCTGTTCTGGGAACCCTGGGCGGCCCTCCTGCCGCTGATATTCGTGCCGGACCGGCTCACCGGGGCGGCATACGCCGCTTACTGGGAACGGTGCTACGGCGTCATGCTGTGGCAGGGGCACGTTCCCGATCAGCCTCTGGAGGACGGCCAGTACCTCTATTCTTCGGTACGGCGGCTCGTGTCCTGGTCTGCGATGCGCCTGCCACGTATACCGCCCACCGCGGTCGTGAACCACTCCGGGCCTGATGCAGGTTCTTACCTGTGCGTACACACGAACCAGGCGGGCGTGGGACCGTGTTGCGTACCAGGCGGACAGGTCCGCCGGGACCTGCCGGAGTCAGGCCGGCTTCCCGCCCGCCTGGGCCTGGACACCGCGCACGGCCTTCCCTGACGGCCCATCAGGCACACTGGATGAATTTCATCGGCACTACCAAACCGATGACTTTGCGAGTAGGAGATCTGTCCTGTTGAGCATGTAGATCCTGGTTGATCAACCCAGTCCGATGGCGGCGAGCGGCCGTTGGGGGTTGCGGGCGTGGTGGCGGGTGGCGGGTGGCGGCGATGTTGGCGTAGCCGTTCTGGCGGAAGATCCGGGCTGCTGGCCCCGCGGGACCGGAGCAAGATGCTCACGGCCCTGGCCGGGCCCGAGCCGGTGGCCGGGAACGACAGCGAGTGGGCGCTCTCCGGGCTCGAGTCGGGCGACGGTGGCGACCAGCCGCGTCGAACTGCCGTGCGGCGGTGGCTCCTTCTCCGGCGGAGCCCCTGGGGGAGGAAAGGCGGTGGGTGTGCCGGATGACCAGCGATTCGAGACTCTGCGCCATTCGGGGATGATCGCAGAGGTGTGCGAGCCGGCGCACAGGAGTTTTTCGTACGCGCTCCGACGCCGTGATCACACCCGACCTCGGGCGGAGGGCCCTGCTCTTCGGTCCAGGTCGGTAGGGGCGGCGTCGACCCGCAGGACGCAGCGGGCGTCGCCGTCCCTTTAGCCCAGGCACGTCAGCCACCAGTCACACGACCGGCGCACCTGCCACCGCGCCATCCGTGCGCCGACCCCGCCAAGAAGATTCGACACCTCCACCACACACGGAGGCCTTCGCCACGATCAAGACCAGATCGCGTTGACAACGCTCGTGGTCAATACACCTAGCGCCTACCCACCGTTACGCCGACAGGGTGGGCTGGGTGGTTCAGGCGAGCCAGTCGCTGTAGTGGGTGGGGGCGATACGCGCGTCGCCCTTGGCGGTGATGGCGTCACCGTGGACGGCGGCGAACATGCCCGCGGTGTCATCGGTGACGACTGTGCGGCCGTCGGGGCGGGCGTTCAGAGTGACCCGGCCGAGTTCGTCGAGGGAGAAGACGTCGGGCCCGGCGATGTTGCGGGTGCTGTTCAAAGGGGAGCCGGCGGCGACCTCGGCGACGGTGTCGGAGACGTCCTGGGCGGCGATCGGCTGGATCGGGGTGCTGGGCAGGCGGACGGTGTCGCCCTCGGTGGTCGAGGACAGGATGGCGTCGATGAACTCCATGAACTGGGTGGCGCGGACGATCGAGTAGGGGATCGGTCCGGCCTTGAGGATGTTCTCCTGCAGGGTCTTGGCCTGGTAGTACACGAGGTCCGGCACCTGGTCGGTGCCGACGATGGAGAGGATGACGACGTGTCCGACCCCGCCCTTGTGACTGGCGGCCAGGATGTTGTCCATGGAGGTCTGGAAGAACGTCAGGGAAGCCTCGTCGAAGGTCGGGGAGTTCGTGAGGTTGATGACGACGTCGGCACCGGCCACCGCCTCCTCCAGCCCCTGGCCGCTGATCACGTCCACGCCCGTGGACAGCGAGAGCGGCACGGCTTCATGTCCCGCCGCCTTGAGCTTCTTCACGACCTGCGACCCGATCAGGCCGGTACCGCCGATCACTGCGCACTTCATGAGTCACCTTTCTTCGCGCACCAGCACGGGTCGTGACCCTGCACAGTGACCCGAACCACGCCGCCATCCACAGGTGCGTGATCGCGGGCGGATCACGGCCATGCCTCCAGGTTGCTACGCTGCCGAGCGCCTCGCATGCCGCCCGCAACCATGCCGGGTGGACCGTGGGGCGGCGAAGGACGGGGCAACGGCGCCGGCTCGCCGGTGAGGAGCATCGGCTGAACGGCTGAACGTAGGCAACGGCCGGCTGACCGGCCGACATGGAGACTCCCCGCAAACCTGCGGCGCGTTCTCTCACTCGAATGCTGCGCTCGTCTCACCCTGTCGGCCCTTGCCGTCGGGCCTCTCGCCGCGGATGGAGTAATGCTCGGGCGGTGGGGGCCTCACGGAAAGGAAGGCCTGCATGACGGCATCTGTGGTGCTCGGCCTCATACGTCGCACAAGTCGGACGCCCTTCATGGTCGCTGGGTGCGCGATGGCTCTGTGCACGTCGGCGACAGCCCCGGCCGCCGCCGACGGCGACCCGAGCGGCGGCAAACCCACCGTGGTCCTGGTGCACGGGGCGTTCGCGGACGCCTCCAGCTGGAACGGTGTCATCGCGCGACTCGAACGCCGCGGCTATACGGTCGTGGCGCCCGCCAACCCGCTGCGGAGTCTGTCCAACGACTCCACCTACATCGCCTCGGTGCTGGACAGCATCAAGGGCCCCGTCGTGCTGGTGGGCCACTCGTACGGCGGCGCCGTCATCAGCTCGGCGGCAGCCGTCAACCCACGGGTCAAGTCCCTGGTGTACGTGTCAGCACTGATGCCCGACAAGGGCGAGAGCGGCGATGCGCTGTCAGCCCGATTCCCCTCTCCACTCGCCACCGCCACCACATCAGTCCCGTACCGAGCCGACGGCGTCAGCGGAACAGACCTGTACATCCGGCCGGACAAGCTCCACGAGGTCTTCGCCGCCGACCTGCCGGAGAGCACGACGAAGTTGATGGCAGCCACCCAACGGCCTGTCGCGAAAACCGCGTTCTCCGAGAAGGCCAAGGTGGCAGCCTGGCGGTCCATTCCGTCCTGGGCCCTCGTCGCGAAGCAGGACAAGAGCATCAACCCGGATCTCGAACGCTTCGAGGCGAGGCGCGCCGGTTCTCACACGGTGGAGATCGACTCCTCCCACGTGGCCATGATCTCCCATCCCGACGCGGTCACCGACCTCGTCCTCCAAGCCGCCGCGGCCGCTGACTCCGCCCGCACATCGCCGACGGCCTCCTAGTAGGGCTTGGTCAGGTCGGGTGTGGTGGTGCGTGTCCTTCTGGGCCGGTGTGGCGTTGGGAGTGTGTGACTCCGGACGAGGTTGCTGT
>NZ_JBIAXS010000063.1:0-12083 GCF_042896885.1 Streptomyces sp. NPDC001231 | reverse complement strand
CAGCCTCGGTTACCGCAGTCCCGCCGAGTACGAAACCGTTCTCGCAGCCTGACCACCACACCGATGGTGTCCGTCAAAGCGGAACAAGCTCAGAGTGACAGTGACACCTGGCGGCGCGGGCCAGGTGCCCGCACCGCCCGGCGGCAACGGTAAGGGGGCGCCCCCGCGAAGGGGGCGCCCCCTTTACCGTCGAATCAACCCGTGGACCGTCGAGCGGTTACCCGTCGGCCGGAAGCAGTCCGGCGGCCCTGGCCCAGCGGTACTTCGCGCCGAGAGCGGCCACCGGCTGTTCGGTGGTGTAGGGATAGGCGACGACCCCGCGCTCGAACAGGTAGGCGCTGGCCGCCTCCACCTCGGTGTCCCCGGCGAGCGAGGCCACCACCGGCTTGTGGATCCCCTTGGCCCGCGCCTCGGCGACCACGCGCGCGGTCAGTTCGGCGAAGACCATCGGCGGGGTGACGATGGTGTGCCAGTAGCCGAGGATCAGCGCGTGCACCCGCGGGTCCTCCAGACCGAGGCGGATCGTCGCCTCGTAGGTGGAGGGCGGCTCGCCACCCGTGATGTCGATCGGGTTGCCGGCCGCGCCGAACGGCGGGATGTACCGCATGAACGCCTCGTCGAGGTCGTCCGGGATCTCCATCAGCCTCAGCCCGTTGTCCACGCAGGCGTCGGAGAGCAGCACGCCGGAGCCGCCGGCGCCGGTGATGATGACGACGTTCTCGCCCTGCGGGGTGGGCAGGACGGGCAGCGCCCGCGCGTACTCGAGCATCTCGTTCAGGCCCGGGGCGCGGATCACGCCGGCCTGCCGCAGGATGTCGTCGTAGACGGCGTCGTCGCCGGCCAGGGCTCCGGTGTGGGAGCCGGCGGCCTTCGCTCCGGCCGAGGTGCGCCCGGCCTTGAGCACCACGATCGGCTTCTTCGGCACGGTCTCGCGGGCGGCCTCGACGAACGCCCGGCCGTCCTTGAGGTCCTCCAGGTGCATCGCGATGCACTTGGTGTTCGGGTCCTCGCCGAAGTAGGTGAGCAGGTCGTCCTCGTCGATGTCCGACTTGTTGCCGAGGCCCACGATCGCGGAGACACCGGTCTTGGTGGTGCGGGCGAAGCCGAGGATCGCCATGCCGATGCCACCGGACTGGGAGGTCAGCGCCACCGGGCCCTTGACGTCGTAGGGGGTGCAGAACGTGGCGCACAGGTCCTGCCACGGCGAGTAGTAGCCGTAGATGTTCGGTCCCAGCAGCCGTACGCCGTGCTCCCGGGCGATGGCGACGATCCGCTCCTGGAGTTCGTGCTCACCGGTCTCGGCGAATCCGGACGGGATCAGGACGGCGTTGGGTATGCCCTTGGCGCCGACCTCCTCCAGCGCGGTGGGCACGAACTTCGCAGGGATCGCGAAGACGGCCACGTCCACCTCGCCCGGGATGTCCAGGACGGACGCGTGCGCCTTGCGGCCCTCGATCTCGTCGGCCTTCGGGTTGACCGGGTGGATGTCGCCCGCGAACCCTCCGTCGATGAGGTTGCGCATCACCGAGTTGCCGATCTTGCCGGCCTCGGAGGAGGCGCCGATCACCGCCACCGACCGGGGCTGCATCAGCCGTGTCATCGCCGTCAGGATCTCCTCACGGCTGTACTTCGGCCGCGGGGCCGGCGCGTTCTCGGCGAGGATCACGCGGATGTCGGCCGCGAGCGCGCCCTCGGGCGTGGCGATCACCGGGTTGAGGTCCACCTCGGCGATCTCCGGGAAGTCCGTGACCAGTTGGGAGACCCTGCGGATCTGCTCGGCCAGCGCCTCGCGGTCCACCGCGGCCGCGCCGCGCACGCCGCGCAGGATCTCGGCCGCCCCGATCGAGTCCAGCATGGAGGCCGCCTCGTCCTCGGCGACCGGCGCCAGCCGGAAGGTCACGTCCTTGAGGACCTCGACCAGCACCCCGCCCAGACCGAAGGCGACGACCTTGCCGAATGTGGGGTCGGTGACCGCCCCGATGATGACCTCCTGGCCCGGCGGCAGCATCTGCTGCACCTGCACGCCGGTGATCCGGGCCTTGGGGTCGTACTCCTTGGCGTTGCCGATGATCCGGTCGAACGCCGCACGCACCTCTTCGGCCGTGTGCAGACCGACGACCACCCCGCCGGCGTCGGTCTTGTGCAGGATGTCGGGGGAGACGACCTTCAGGACGACCGGCCCGTCGAAGGCGCCGGCGTGGGCCACCGCCTCGTCCGCGTCGCGCGCCAGGGCCTCGCCGGGGGTGGCGATGCCGTACGCGTCGGCGATCCGCTTGCCCTCGGGCGCGGTCAGGGCGCTGCGGCCCTCGGCGCGCACGGTGGCGAGCACCTTCGCCACGGTGTCGCGGTCGGCTGAGGCATGGTTCAGGGGCATCGCTCAGATCACTCCGTTCGTCTTGAGGAGCTTCAGTTCCTCGTCGTCGAGGCCCAGTTCGCCGGCGTAGACCTCTTCGTTGTGCTCCCCGAGCAGCGGGGAGCTGGTGATGGTCACGGGGGAGTCGGACAGCTTCAGGGGCGAGCCGACGGTCTTGAAGGTGCCGCGCTCGGGGTGCTCGACCGGGACGATCATCTCGTTGGCGGCCAGCGACCGGTCCTCGATGATCTCCTTGGTGGACAGGATCGGGCCGCAGGGGATGCCGTGGGAGTTGAGGGCCTCCAGCACCTCCCACTTGGGCAGGGTGCTGCTCCACTCCTCGATCAGCTGGAACATCTTGTCCAGCTTGGGCAGCCGGGCCTCGGGGGAGGCCCAGTCGGGGTCCTCGGCCAGTTCCGGGCGGTTGATCAGCTCGGTGATGGGCTTCCAGCCGGGCGGCTGCACCACGATGTACACGTAGTCGTTGGGGCCTCCGGGTGCGCACTTGACAGCCCAGCCGGGCTGGCCGCCGCCGGAGGCGTTCCCCGAGCGCGGCACCTCCTCGCCGAAGTCCTCGTTCGGGTACTCGGCGAGCGGGCCGTGCGTCAGGCGCTGCTGGTCGCGCAGCTTCACCCGGCAGAGGTTGAGCACCGCGTGCTGCATGGCCACGTTGACCCGCTGGCCGCGCCCGGTGCGCTCGCGCTGGAAGAGCGCCGCGAGGATGCCGGCGACGAGGTGGACCCCGGTCCCCGAGTCGCCTATCTGCGCGCCGGTGGCCGTCGGCGGGCCGTCCTCGAAGCCCGTGGTCGCCATCGAGCCGCCCATGGCCTGCGCGACGACCTCGTACGCCTTGAAGGTGGTGTACGGGCCTTCGCCGAACCCCTTGATGGAGGCGTACACGATCCGGGGGTTGATCTCCTGGATGCGGTCCCAGGTGAATCCCATGCGGTCGACGGCGCCCGGTCCGAAGTTCTCGACCATGACGTCGGAGCGCCGGATCAGCTCGGTGAGCAGTTCCTTGCCGCGTTCGGTCTTCGTGTTGAGGGTGATGCTCCGCTTGTTGCAGTTGAGCATCGTGAAGTAGAGGGAGTCGGCGTCGGGGAGGTCCCGCAGCTGCCTGCGGGTGATGTCGCCGGTCGGCGCCTCCAGCTTGACGACGTCCGCACCGAGCCAGGCGAGCAACTGGGTGGCGGAGGGGCCTGACTGGACGTGTGTCATGTCGAGGACGCGCACGCCCTCAAGAGCCCTGGTCATGGGGATCACCTCACTTGTACACGGTTTGGTGCGTCTGGCCGTACGGGAGTCGCCGAGCCCTCCCCGTCCTGCACGCAGGCGTTCTGCACGCAGGCGTTCTGCATGCGGACGTGCCGCATGCAGACACCCTGCATACAGGCAACGAATACTGTATGCAATCATCGGTCGACCGGGCGGCGGCTGTCCAGTCGCCTGCGCGTGATTTTGCTCAGGCGGTGGATTCGCGCACTTGGGGGTGGTCGACGCCTCCAGCAGAGAGCATACTGTATGCAATCTGCGTCGGAAGTGACTCCAAGGGGCCGCCCCATGTCGTACCGCACCGCTCTCTCCCGCGCCATGAGCAGCGTCATCGAGCCCGGGGCCGAACGGGTCCGCACGCGCGACGCGTTCCCCCGGGCCGCGGTCGCCGCGCTGGGGCACTCCGGACTGCTGGCGCTCACCGTCTCCGCCGATCTCGGCGGCCAGGGGCTCGGTCTGGCGGAAGCCGCCGAGGTGGTGGCCGAGGTGTCGCGGGCCTGCCCGGCCACCGGTGCCGTGCTCAGGTCCCACTACGCCGCCGTCGCGGTCATCGAGGCCCATGGCATCCACTGGGTGCGCCGGAAGATCGCCACCGGGCATCACCTGAGCACCCTCGCCCTGGCGGAGGCCGTCGAGTCCGGTGAGCACGGCGCGCCTCCCGGTCCGCCCTCGACGGTGACGCGCACGGGGGACGTGGTGGCGCTGCGCGCCCGGAAGCACAACGTGGTCGGGGCGGGAGAGGCCGACAGCTACGTGTGGTCCTCCCGGCCGGCCGACGGGCGCGACGGACTGACCCTCTGGCTGGTGCCGGCCGACGCCCCCGGGCTGTTCGTGCCCGCACGGCCGGACGGGGAGGGGCCGCGTGGCAGCGCGTCGTCCACCGTCCGCGCCGACCCCGTCCTGGTGCCGGCGGGCGCGATGCTCGGGCCGAGCGACGGCGGGATCAGCACCGTGCTGGGCGCGGTGCTGCCGTGGCTGGCAGCACTGCCGGCCCCGGGTGCGGCGGTCGCCCGGCCGGTCGCGGCCGAGGCGCGCGCTTAGCCGCCGGGCTCGCGGTGTCTCGTGGGGCCTGGAACGGCATGCTCCATGAGCTTGAACACTGTATACAAACTGTAAGTAGGCGATTATGCTGCGGAGCGTTGTCCGTGCACCGACCGGGTCGGCGGAAGCGGCTGTGCCGCTGGTCACCGCCTCTGCGCATCCGCAGACGAGGGGCAAGGGTTCATGTGTTCGCGAAACCAAACTCGTACGACCGCGGCGAGGGCCTCGCGCTCGACTTCCGCGCATGCCGGTGACTGGGGGCGATCATGACCGCAAGCGTGAGTGACGTACCGGTGCGAGCCGCGATCAGCGCGATCGTGGCCGCCCATCGCGGCCAACGCGGCGCGCTGCTGCCGATACTGCACGCCATCCAGTCGGAACTCGGCCATGTGCCGCAGGAGTGCGTCGCGCAGCTCGCCGACGAACTCAACCTGTCCCGGGCGGACGTGCACGGGGTGGTCTCCTTCTACCACGACTTCCGCCGCGAACCGGCGGGCCGCACCACCGTACGCATCTGCCGGGCCGAAGCCTGCCAGGCCCTCGGCGCGGACGCCCTGGTGGCCTGTGCCCGCGACCGGGTCGGCCTCGCACCGGGGGAGACGGCGGTGGACGGCTCGGTCACCGTGGAACAGGTCTTCTGCCTCGGCAACTGCGCGCTGGGGCCGTCCATCCAGGTGAACGACGCCCTGTACGGGCGAGTGAGCGTGGACCGCCTGCGCTCGATCCTCGACGGGGCGGTGTCGCCGTGACCATGGCTTCCAACTCCCCGGTGACGGTGTACGTCCCCCGCGACTCGGCGGCACGGTCCGTGGGAGCCGACGCGGTCGCGGACGCCCTCCGACAGGCCGCCGCCGGCCAGGACCGGCCGGTCGAAGTGGTGCGCAACGGCTCCCGCGGCATGCTCTGGCTGGAGCCGCTCGTCGAGGTGGTGACACCCGCCGGCCGGATCGGCTACGGACCGGTGGCCCCGTCGGACGTGGAGGGCCTGCTCGCCGCGGGCCTCCTCGACGGCGGGGACCATCCGCTGCGGCGCGGCGTCGTGGACGAACTGCCCTGGCTGGCCCGGCAGAAGCGGGTCACGTTCGCCCGGATCGGGATCACCGACCCCCTCTCCACCGAGGACTACCTGCGGCACGGCGGCCTCGCCGGGCTGCGTTGCGCGCTGGGGCTGCCGCGCGCCGAGGTGATCGCCGAGGTCACCGAGTCCGGCCTGCGCGGCCGGGGCGGCGCGGGATTCCCGGCCGGCGTCAAGTGGAAGACCGTCTCCGAGTGCTCCGACGAGCTGAAGTTCGTCTGCTGCAACGCCGACGAGGGCGACAGCGGGACCTTCGCGGACCGCATGGTCATGGAGGGCGACCCGTTCATGCTGATCGAGGGCATGACGATCGCCGCGCACGCGGTCGGGGCACGTGAGGGCTACGTCTACATCCGGTCGGAATACCCCGACGCCGTGGCCACGATGCGCGCCGCGATCGAGATCGCGCGCGGGAACAACTGGCTCGGAGAGCGGATCCTCGGCTCCGACCTCACCTTCGACCTGCACGTCCGGGTCGGCGCCGGAGCGTACATCTGCGGCGAGGAGACCTCCATGCTGGAGAGCCTGGAGGGCAAACGGGGCATGGTCCGCTCCAAGCCGCCCATCCCCGCGGTGGAGGGACTCTTCGGCAAGCCGACCGTGGTCAACAACGTCCTCACCCTCGCCACCGTGCCGGTGATCATGGCGCGCGGCGCGAAGGCCTACCAGGAACTCGGCGTGCAGCGCTCGCGCGGCACCCAGGTCTTCCAGCTCGGCGGCAACATCGCGCGCGGGGGCATCGTGGAGACGGCGTTCGGCGTCACCCTGCGCGAGCTGGTCGAGGACTACGGCGGCGGCACGCTCTCCGGACGCCCGGTGCGCACGGTGCAGGTCGGCGGACCGCTGGGCGCCTACCTGCCGGCCTCCATGTTCGACCTGCCGATGGACTACGAGGCGTTCGCCGCGGCCGGCGCGATGCTCGGCCACGGTGGCGTCGTGGTCTTCGACGACACCGTGGACATGGCCGCGCAGGCCCGCTTCGCGATGGAGTTCTGCGCCGCCGAGTCGTGCGGCAAGTGCACGCCCTGCCGCGTCGGTTCGGTACGGGGGGTCGAGGTGATCGACCGGATCGTGGCGGGCGAGGACCGCGACGGCAACCTCGCCCTGCTCGAAGACCTCTGCGAGCTGATGACCGACGGTTCGCTGTGCGCCATGGGCGGGTTGACGCCGATGCCGGTGCGCAGCGCCATCACACACTTCTCTGACGACTTCCTCGCCCGCGACGCACACGCGGCGGCGCGCACCGCGCGGACGAGCGGCGCGAGGACGGAGGACTCGGCATGACCCTTCTCAAGGAACCCGACTTCGGAACCCCCGAACGGCCCGGGGAGCCGACCGTGTCGGTCGAAGTGGACGGACTGCCCGTCACGGTCCCCGAGGGCACTTCGGTGATGCGCGCGGCGGCGCTCGCCGGCATCGACATACCCAAGCTGTGCGCCACCGACAGCCTCGACGCGTTCGGATCCTGCCGGCTGTGCGTCGTGGAGATCGACGGACGCAGGGGCACCCCGGCGTCCTGCACCACGCCGGTCGCCGACGGCATGCGGGTGCGCACCCAGACGCCCAAGGTGGAGAAGCTGCGCCAGGGCGTCATGGAGCTGTACATCTCCGACCACCCGCTGGACTGCCTGACCTGCCCGGCCAACGGCGACTGCGAACTGCAGGACATGGCCGGCGTCGTCGGACTGCGCCAGGTCCGGTACGGGTACGAGGGCGAGAACCACCTGGACGCCGAGGCCGACCGGAGCAACCCGTACTTCGACTTCGACCCGTCCAAGTGCATCGTCTGCTCCCGCTGCGTACGGGCCTGCGGCGAGGTGCAGGGCACCTTCGCGCTGACCATCGAGGGCCGCGGATTCGACTCCAAGGTCTCACCCGGCGCGGGCGAGCTGTTCATGGACTCCGAGTGCGTCTCGTGCGGCGCGTGCGTCCAGGCCTGCCCGACGTCGACGCTCCAGGAGCGGTCGGTCGTCGAACTCGGCATGCCGACCCGCTCGGTCGTCACGACCTGCGCGTACTGCGGCGTCGGCTGCTCGTTCAAGGCAGAGCTGCGCGGTGACGAACTGGTCCGGATGGTGCCCTACAAGGACGGCGGGGCGAACGAGGGGCACTCCTGTGTGAAGGGCCGTTTCGCCTTCGGCTACGCGACCCACCCCGACCGTGTCCTCAAGCCCATGGTCCGGGAGAGGATCACCGACCCGTGGCGCGAGGTCGAGTGGGACGAGGCCATCCGCACGGTCGCCCGGGGGATGCGTTCCATCCAGGAGCGCCACGGCTCCGGCGCGATCGGCGCCATCACCTCCTCGCGCTGCACCAACGAGGAGGTCTACGTCGTCCAGAAGATGGTGCGCGCGGCCTTCGGCAACAACAACGTCGACACCTGCGCCCGGGTCTGCCACTCCCCGACGGGATACGGGCTGAAGCAGACCTTCGGCGAGTCGGCCGGCACACAGGACTTCCGCTCGGTGGCCCAGGCCGACGTGATCGTGGTGATCGGCGCCAACCCCACCGACGGGCATCCGGTCTTCGCCTCGCGGATGAAGCGCCGGCTGCGCGAGGGCGCCCAGCTCGTCGTGATCGACCCGCGCCGCATCGACCTGGTGCGCTCGCCGCACATCGAGGCGGCACACCACCTCCAGCTCACCCCGAGCACCAACGTGGCCGTCATCAACGCCATGGCGCACGTGGTGGTCACCGAGGACCTGGTCGACAAGTCCTTCGTGGCGGACCGCTGCGAAGGGTTCGACGAGTGGGCGGAGTTCGTCTCCCGCCCGGAGAACAGCCCGGAGGCCACCGAGCCCATCACCGGTGTGCCCTCCGAGGAGCTGAGGGCCGCCGCCCGGCTGTACGCGCGGGCGCCCAACGGGGCCATCTACTACGGGCTCGGCGTCACCGAGCACAGCCAGGGCTCCACCATGGTCATGGGGATGGCGAACCTGGCCATGGCGTGCGGCAACATCGGCCGCGACGGCGTCGGCGTCAACCCGCTGCGCGGGCAGAACAACGTGCAGGGCTCGTGCGACATGGGTTCCTTCCCGCACGAGTTCACCGGCTACCGCCATGTCTCCGACGACGCGGTCCGCACCGTCTTCGAGGACCTGTGGGGCCGCACGATCCTCGCCGAGCCCGGACTGCGGATCCCCAACATGTTCGACGCGGCGATCGACGGCTCCTTCCGCGGTCTGTTCGTGCACGGCGAGGACATCGCCCAGTCCGACCCGAACCTCAAGCACGTCACCGCCGCGCTCGAGGCCATGGAACTGGTCGTGGTACAGGACCTCTTCCTCAACGAGACGGCCAAGTTCGCCCATGTCTTCCTGCCGGGCGCCTCCTTCCTGGAGAAGGACGGCACGTTCACCAACGCCGAACGCCGGGTCAACCGGGTGCGCGCGGTGATGAAGCCGAAGACCGGCAAGCACGAGTGGCAGATCGTCTGCGAGGTCGCCGCCGCCATGGGCTACCCCATGGAGTACGACCACCCGGGCCAGATCATGGACGAGATCGCCCAGGTCACCCCGACCTTCCGCGGTATCTCCTACGCCTCCCTGGACAAGCTCGGCAGCATCCAGTGGCCGTGCAACGAGGAGGCGCCGGAGGGCACGCCGACCATGCACGTGGACGAATTCGTCCGTGGCAAGGGGAAGTTCGTGGTCACCACCTATCTGCCGACCAACGAGCGGACCACCTCCCGCTTCCCGCTCGTCCTGACCACGGGGCGCATCCTGAGCCAGTACAACGTCGGGGCGCAGACCCGCCGTACCGGCAATGTGGCCTGGCACCCCGAGGACCTGCTGGAACTGCACCCGCACGACGCCGAGGTGCGCGGCATCGGCGACGGCGACATGGTGACGCTGACCAGCCGCGTCGGGGGGACGACCCTGCGGGCCCAGGTGTCCGACCGGATGCCGCCAGGTGTCGTCTACACGACCTTCCACCATCCGGTGACCGGCGCCAACGTGGTGACCACGGAGAACTCGGACTGGGCGACCAACTGCCCGGAGTACAAGGTGACCGCCGTGCAGGTCGGACTCGCCCACCCGCGCGCCGGGCACGCAGCCGATCGGCTCCGGGACGACCACGCGGTGGTGGACTGAGATGGCGGGCGCCGTGCCACCGGAACAGCGGATGGCGAACGACATCGCCGCGGCCTTCGGGCACCTGCCGGACGAGCAGGCCGCCGAGGCGGTCGCGGGACACATCCAGCGGTTCTGGGACCCGAGGATGCGCGCGAGGCTGGCCGAGTTCGTCGACGGGGGAGCGGAGGGACTGTCCCCCGTGATCGTCGCCGCGCTGAAGCCGGCCGGCCGGACGGACGAGACCGCCGGCGACTGACCGGCCCGTTCCCCGCACCACCGCCTCATCTCCCCTCGTGGCGACGGGGAGATGAGGCGGTGGTCCGTGCGCGGCGCCGCGGGACGGAGCCGGTGGCGGCGGCCCGGCTCAGGCGGGTACGGCTCCCGGCGTGGCGCCGTTCCGTGCGGTGCTGCCCTGTGTACTGCACCGCGCCAGCAGGTCGGTGGCCGCGTGGACGGCGCGCAGCGTGGGCGCCTCCGCGCCGGTGATGTCGGCGAGTTCCACCACCGCCGTCACGATGGCGTCGAGTTCGAGCGGCTTGCCGGCCTCCAGGTCCTGGAGCATCGAGGTCTTGTGGTGCCCGACCCCCTCGGCGCCACGCAGCCGCTTCTCGATCGATATGTCCGGCGTACTGCCCACCCGTGCCGCGATGTCGAGGGTCTCCTCCATCAACTGGACGACCAGGCGCCGGGTTCGGGTGTGCCGGCAGATCTCGGCCATCGTCGCCCTGGTGAGCGCGCTGAGCGGGTTGAACACAACGTTGCCCATCAGCTTGATCCAGATGTCGTCGCGCAGGTTCGGCTCGACCGGGGCCTTCAGCCCGCCGGCGATCAGGGCCTGGCTCAACGCCGTGCAGCGCTCGGAGACCTGGCCCCCGGGCTCGCCGAGAGAGAACCGAGTGCCCTCCAGATGCCGGATCACTCCGGGGGACTCGACGACGGTCGCCGGATAGACGACGCAGCCGATGGCCCTCTCCGGCGGCAGGACGGCACTGGTGGCGCCATCCGGGTCGACCGCCTCCACCCGCCGGCCCTCGTAGGGCCCGGCGAGCTGGTGGAAGTACCACCACGGAATGCCGTTCTGACCGGCCACGACGGCCGTGTGGTCGGCGAGCAGCGGCTTGATGAGCGGCCCGCACGACGGGTAGGAGTGGGCCTTCAGCCCGAGGAAGACGTAGTCGACCGGACCGATCTCGGCCGGGTCGTCCGTGGCGTGCGGCCGGGCGGCGAAGTCACCGCGGGGGCTCAGCACCCGTACTCCGTCGGCCCGCATGGCCCGCAGATGATCACCGCGGGCGATCAGATGCACCTCGGCGCCGCCCCGGTGCAGAGCCGCCCCGACGTACGCACCGATCGCACCGGCTCCGAGGACTGCGATCTTCACGATGGACTCCTCTCAGTAGGAGGTTGGATACTGTATGCAATATCGCCATGCCGTGTCCAGGGCTCGAGGGGGAGGTGGCGTGTGGGGCGGGGAGTCTCGCTCCCAGCTATTGCATACAGTATTCAGTTGACTTTATGCTCGCAGTGCCGTCGACGCTTCCGTGAGCGGCTTTGGGAGGCCACTTCAATGGACCTGTTCGAGTACCAAGCACGAGATCTCTTCGCCAGGCACGGTGTGCCGGTGCCGGCCGGCGAGGTCGTCGACACGCCCGAGGCCGCACGCGCGGCGGCCGAGCGGCTGGGCGGCAAGTCGGTCGTCAAGGCCCAGGTGAAGGTCGGTGGCCGTGGCAAGGCCGGTGGTGTCAAGCCGGCCGCCACCCCGGACGAGGCCGTCGCCCGCGCGACGGACATCCTCGGCATGGACATCAAAGGCCACACGGTCCGGAAGGTGATGCTGGCCCCCACGGCCGACATCCGGGACGAGTACTACGTCTCGTTCCTCCTCGACCGCACCCACCGCACCTTCCTGGCCATGGCCTCCGTCGAGGGCGGCATGGACATCGAGGAGGTCGCCGCGACCAAGCCCGAGGCCCTTGCGAAGGTCCCGGTGGACGCGAACGAGGGCGTGACGGAGAAGAAGGCCCGCGAGATCGTCGAGAAGGCCGCCTTCCCGGCCGACGTCGCCGGCCAGGTGGCCGACGTCCTGCGGCTGCTGTGGCAGGCCTTCGTCGCCTCCGACGCGCTCCTGGTCGAGGTCAATCCGCTGGTCAGGTCCGGCGAGGGCGAGATCGTCGCCCTCGACGGGAAGGTGTCGCTGGACGACAACGCCGAGTTCCGTCACCCCGAGTTCGAGGAGCTCCACGACAAGGCCGCCGCCAACCCGCTG
>NZ_JBIAXS010000062.1:0-12150 GCF_042896885.1 Streptomyces sp. NPDC001231 | reverse complement strand
CAGCCCCAACGAATACGAACACCGACACCACACGGCTAAGCTCACGCTGGCCGCATGACATGCCAACGCGTGTCCACCACCACGGGGGAAGGCCCACCTGATGCCGCCCAGGCGCCGACGCCTCACGGAACTGCTGATGTGCCGCGCACATCCCGGGGCGGAAAGTCTCCTGCCGAACTCGCCCACGACCACAGACGCCTGCTTGAGGACTGCACGTTGCCGGAGGTGGCCTGCTGTGCGATACACGCCGTGCACCTTGCCAACACCGAGGGGCCGGCCCTGGGAAAAGACTCTTCGACCTCGATCGAGGTCGTCCGTGATCTGCTCGGGACCACCTCGTCGGACCTTCGCATCGCCAACGCCGACGTGGCGGGGCCGCCTGGCCCGGGCCAGGCGGGGCGGGATCCAGGCCCCAGCCTGGCCTGCTGATCACATTCCTGGCTGTCCTGCTCGCGCCCGCGTATGGCGCGCTCGTTCTGTTCGCAGGAGAGACGGGGCCGCACTGCGCGTATCAAGTGATGCCGCCTGGCTCGGTGACGGCGGCCGCCATGGCGGCCAGCATGAGGCTTGAGCCAGCGTCGATCGTGGTGTGCACGCCGGTCCAGGCGAGGGTACGCAGCCGGATCAGCTGGGCGAGGCCTTGGGGCCCGCGCTGGAAGTACAACTCGGCGCCGGTGATGTCCGCGATTGCGGCATCGGGCGGGAGGGCCTGGACGCAGGCGCTGATGGTGGCGAGCAGATCCAGCGCCTGCGGGCTGCGCGGATCTTGCGGGGAGGCCGTGGTAGGGAACGTGCACGATGTGCTGTGCCGGAGGCGTGGTCGCGGTCATGGCGGTCACCCCGCGCTTCCCTGACTGCGTGGCCGAGATGGCGAAGGGCATACGTCAGCCCACCAAAGCGGTCTGAGACTTGATCAACGGGCGTTGCCACTGGTCACTGGCCTGGAGCCGGTTCCGGCAGTCGTAACAACGGTCGCGTTGACAGGTTTGGCTATTGCGATTAGCTTTTAGCTAACTGAGTTAGCCAACCTGGGAGATGTCGTGACCGAGTACCTTGCCGTCGAGGGCGGCACGATCGCTTACGAGGTGGCGGGGTCCGGCCCGCTGATCGTTCTCGCGCACGGCATGGGCGACAGCCGCGCTGCGTACCGTGCTGTGATTCCGCGGCTGGTGGCGGCGGGCCATCGGGTTGCCGCGGTCGATCTGCGCGGCTGCGGCGAGTCCAGCGTCGGCTGGCCGGACTGGAGCCGCACCGCCATCGCCGACGACCTGCTCGCCGTGATCCGCCACCTGGGCGGCCCGGCCGTGCTCGTCGGCCACTCGATCTCCGGCGGCGCCGCCACCATCGCCGCGGCGCAGGAGCCCTCGCTGATCACCGCGGTTGTCGAGTTGGCGCCGTTCACCCGCAAGCAGTCGATCCGCCTCGGCGACCTGCGGGTGAAGCGCTTCCGGCGGGGCATGCTGCGGCTGCTCGGCACGGGCGTGTTCGGCAGCGTGCCGCTCTGGCGCTCGTACCTCGACGTGGCCTACCCCGGCGTGAAGCCGGTCGGCTGGGTCGAACGGCTCGGCCGCATCGATTCCCTGCTGCGCGAGCCGGGCCGGATGAAGGCCCTGCAGGGCATGGGCCGCAGCACCCCGGCCGACGCCGGCGCGCAACTCGGCAACGTCCGCTGCCCGGTCCTGGTCGTGATGGGCACGCTCGACCCCGACTGGGCCGACCCGCACGCCGAGGGGTCGGCGATCGTCGATGCGCTGCCGTCCGGCCTCGGCCGCCTTGAGATGATCGAGGGCGCCGGGCACTACCCGCACCACCAGTTCCCCGACCAGGTGGTTTCGCTCATGCTCACCTTCCTCCGATCGACCGCCGCCCGTGCCTAGGGCCGGCCTGGACCCGGCGGCCGTGGTCGCGGCCGGTGCCGCCCTCGCCGACGAGGTGGGGCTCGCCAACCTGACGATGGGTTTGCTGGCCGAGCGGGTGGGCGTGCGTACCCCGTCCCTGTACAAGCACGTGGGCGGTCAGGAAGACCTCAACCGGCGCATCGCGGTCCTGGCATTGAACGAGGCCGCCGACGCCGTCGGCGGCGCGGTCCAGGGGTACGCGGGCCGCGACGCTTTGGCGGCCGCGGCGCGCGCCTTCCGCGTCTTCGTCCTGGAGCACCCCGGCCGGTACGCCGCGACGATCGGCATGGAACCGTCCGGCCCGGACGATCCACTGGCCGCCGCGGGCCAGCGGCTGCTCGACGCGTTCACGGCGGTCCTGCGCGGCTACGAGATCGCAGAGCCCGACGTGGACCACGCCCTGCGCATGCTGCGCAGCCTCTGCCACGGCTTCGCCACGTTGCAGTCGGCAGGAGGCTTCCAGTGGAGCGCCGACATCGACGAGAGCTTCGAGTGGCTGATCGCCTTCGCCGACCGGGGCCTGCGCGCTCTTTGAGAATGCTGTGGCCGTCGACCGCTTCGACATCATCGGCGTCTTGGTCTGCCTCGTCTGCATGGCCGTGATCATGTACTTGCTACGGGGCACTGACCCAGCGGATGCGGGAGCATTCCGCAACTTGCGCGGTGGTCAGGATGACGCGCGAGCCAGTGCCGTACGCGGTCTGCCCGCGCGGGTTGGGGTACCGGCCGGTGTGACTGCCGCGTCCGCACTCGCCCTCACACTCGCACCGCCAACTGGCGCGTCTCTTGCTGCTCTTGGAGATCTCTGGCTCAGTTGCCTGGGCAACGACTGCGGTTATCGGGTCGGATGGGCACGTCGGGTCACAGCCTCGTGGCGTCGAGTTGGTGGGGGACGGTGCCAGCGCGAAGTTCGCGCAGGTCGACGCCGCCCGGATGGTGCGACCAGCGCTTGACGGCTTCGCCGTCCTCGAGGCCGCCGACGGCTTCGGACTGTCCCGCGAGGTCACCCGTAGCTACCACTTCCTCGTCGACACCCTGATTACTGGCCTGCAAGCCGACCCCGATGACTCCACGCCCCCGGAGGACCGGCATGACCGCCGCACACTCACCTGCGAACACCCCGAAACCACCCGCTGACGCGAAGATCTCAGCCCTGACACAGCCCGATGCGACCGTCGGAACGCCAGGCGTGGTCACCGGCCGACCACTGAGCTGGCTGCGAATCGAGGGTCTGGCCGTCGCCGGAGCCGCTCTCGTCGTCTTTGCCACCACCGGGCAGCCCTGGTGGCTGATCCCGGCTCTGTTCCTTGTCCCCGACCTGTCCTGGCTCGCGTACCTCGTCGGCCCACGGGTAGGCGCCTGGACCTACAACCTCGCGCACACCGCGCCGCTGCCGCTGGCACTGCTCGTCGCAGGAGCCGGATGGCACACCAGCGCGCTCACCGTCGCCGGAGCCGTCGGCCTGTTCCACCTCGGTCTCGACCGCCTTATGAAGTACGGCCTCAAGTACGACCACAGCTTCGGCATCACGCACCTGGGCGTGCATGGTGACCACTGACCGGCCAGCGCAATGAACGAGGCCGTACGTAGCTTCCCCGGCGCTGGCCGGGCAGGCACTGTGCTCCCGAAGCTGCCCTGAAGCGACATATAGCGCTCTGGAGCCTCCGTCACCTTCCGCTGCGTCCATCGCGATAGACGGCTGCCCATCAACAACCGTTGACCCATTCATCCGGCTGGTCTGGTCTGCTCGCATCGAACCGCGGGGGAGCGATCGTGAACGTCCTGTCGGTACTGTCGTGGGCCGCCTCCGAGCAATCAGGCGCCTACTCCGTGGCCAAGGC
This sequence comes from Streptomyces sp. NPDC001231, assembly GCF_042896885.1. Classification (NCBI taxonomy): domain Bacteria; kingdom Bacillati; phylum Actinomycetota; class Actinomycetes; order Kitasatosporales; family Streptomycetaceae; genus Streptomyces; species Streptomyces sp. NPDC001231. The sequence goes on along the minus strand of NZ_JBIAXS010000062.1, from coordinate 8,411 downwards.
CGCCGAGTGGAACATGACCAACGGCCTCCGCCTCGAACTCGCCGTCCAGGAGACCCTGGTGCAGGGCGTGCACCTCGGAGCCGCCGACACCGACATCACGGCCGGCTACGACGTCCCGAAGATCGACCCAGCCGACGTCGCCCGAGCCAGCCTCGACGGCGTGCAGTCCGGTGCGATCGAGGTGCTGGTCGATGCCGCGAGCCGCTATGTAAAGGCCTCACTCGCCGCAGACCCCGCACAGTTCTACGCCCAGTCGACAGGGAACTGACCTGCACCCGGTGAACCGGGGACTGCGGTGCTCGCACGGATCGCCGCTGTTCGACCACTTCGCCGTTGCCGTCCGGCAAGGGCTCCTCGGCGAGGGCGAAGCCGACCACCGTGGCCTCCATGTCCTCCGATGATGAACTCGAGCGGCAGGGCTTCGGCCAAAAGGATCGTGGCGAAGCCCCTTCGGTGTCCAGCGCTTCGCCCACGCGGCGCGCAGATCACCCAGGCCACCGGCGGGCACGCCACGTTGATGAGCGGCGAGTACGTCAGCATCGGTTCCATGAACGGCAAGGGTGTCGCCACCGGCATCCGGTCGCAGCTCTATGCGCCGTCGGATTCCTGGTGGCCTGGTTCATCAAAGAAGTGCCGCTGCGTAAAACGCTGCATCAGCACAACACAACGCCGCGGCGCCGACCCACAGCCGCACCTGACCCGTGCTCATCCTGCGGCAGACCTTGCCCGAAGTGGTCCAGGCCCAGGCCGTGCTTGAGTTCGCGGTAGTCGTGCTCGATGCGCCAGCGGATCATTGCCAGGCGGACCAGGTCGGCGATCGGGATGTCGTCGGACAGGTCGGACAGCCAGAACCGGGTCGGTTCGTCCTCGCCGTCGGGCAGAAGCCACACCTCGAGCAGGACGCCGTCCCACCGGCCGTGCCCGGCCACCGTGGCTGCCTGGGCCAGCCGACGCGAGCGCACCCCGGCCGGCCGGGCCTGCACCGCAAGGAAGCGGGAAGTCATGCAGCCGCGGGCCACGTCTACCAGGCACTGGTCCCTCTCGCGTACTGCGAGACCCTCGCTCCCCGCCTGTAGCTGCGAGGCGGTTCCCGAACGGTCTTGCACCCTTGTACCCATGAGCTAGGCGTCGCCTCGGGATCGCAGTCGACGCGGCGCACCACCGGCTCGCAGCGGGCCCGGCTGACGGACAACCTTGCACCCCCAATGTAGGTAGGTACTCGTAGTACCTACCTACGGGTTGTTCTTCCTTCCCCCCTGAGAGCAGGAGCGGAACACGGTTGAACGTCTGATCAACAAGCTGAAGGCGCCTGGCGAGGTATTGCCCCGCGGTATGGCAAGACCCCCACGCGCTACCTCGTCGGCCCCCACCTACGTGACTCGATGATCTGGCTCAAGCACCCTGCCTGGACCGCATCTTGATCACTACTCAATGCGTTCCCCCAACGGCTGGTCGGTGCCTATTACTGCTGTCGCACCTTGCCGGGCAACTACTTCAGCGTCCCGGCAAGTTGGGTAAGGGTGTCGGCCTGGCCAGCTGTCACCGCCTTGTCGGTCTGCGCGCGGATCTGGTTGATGAACGCATCGAGTTTGTTGGCGCGTGCGGTGCTGTTCGGTGCCTGGCTCGCCGCGTTGAGCTTCGCGTTGAGGCCAGCTGTCACACCACTGTTCGTGCTGAACTTGTCGACGAGACCTGCGAGGTAGGGGTACGGCGAGGTGTCGACGAACGCGTAGCCGTTGACCATCCGGCTGTTCAGCGAATCCGGGTCGATGGTGCTCACCGTCAGCTGGTACGCGCCGGGCGTGGCGTAGGTGTGCGTCCCTGAGATGGCGAACTTGCCGCCACCAGTGGGCGTCACGGTGCCGGGGCTGCGGGTGAGGTCGCCCCAGTTGATGATCGCGGTCAGTGAGTCTGCCGAGCTTCCAGCCACCGTGGCCACGGTTCCGCTGAAGGACTGGCTCGCATTCGGGTAGAAGGTCGTACCGTTCACCGTCGGAGCCGGTGCGGCCGTCACCTTCTCCGGCTGCCAGGGCAGCGAGACGGCGCGCAACTGGCTGCCGCTCGCGTCCCCGGTGAGCTGCCAGGTGAAGATGCCGTTGAGTCCCTGCTCCTTGGCGTACTTGGAGCGGATGCCGAGCGAGTGCGCGGTCTCGTAGCTGCAGAAGGTCCGCGTCGTGGGGTTCCACAGGTACGGCGACTGAACCTGAGCGTCCCAGTTAATCAGGATGGAGGTGTTGCTCGGGTTGAGTGCGTTGGCCGCTGTGGTCTGACCGCAGCCGGTCGACGTCCACGGCTGGAAAAGGCCGTTGTTGAGGGTGGTGGTGGTCACGAACCCTCGTGCCAGGGTGAACTCCACGCCCAGCGTCATCTTGTTGCGCGGCACACCGTGCTCGACGTAGTAGCGCACGGCATCGTCCGTGCTGTTGTACTGATCGCCGGTGTTGTCGTCGGAGTGCTTGTAGAGCGGCTGGTTGAACATGGATACGGGGGAGTACCCGGTACCCATGTCGTAGGTCATCACATTGATGTTGTCCAGGGTGCGGCCGAGGGTCGCCAGGTCGAAGCTGGTGTTCGTGTCGTACGGCGCGCCGGTGACGCCGTTGCCGGAGTCCTGCCAGCGTCCCGCCGGCAGCGCCGCGGTGACCAGGAAGTCCCGGCGGCTCTTGCCGTGCGCGTCCGCGTAGGCGTTCAGCTGGGTGCGGAACTCATCGACGAGCAGGTTGAAGTTCTGCCGGTCGTCAGGTGAGTAGCCGATGTTCGGCAGGCCGCCGGAGATCGGGAACTCCCAGTCGAGGTCGAACCCGTCGGTGGCTCCGTTCTTGACGAATGCGTCGATGCACGAGGCGACGAACGCCTTGCGTTTGGCATCGGTGGAGGACACGTCGGAGAAGTTGGCGGCTCCCCAGCCGCCGATCGAACGGATGACCTTCAGGTCCGGCCGAGCCTGGCGCTCCGCTAGCACCTCGTTGATGCCCGCGGTGCTCGCGGTCGTGCAACTACCATTGCGAATGGTGGAGAATGCCCAGAAGAAGTGCGTGACCAGGTCCATCTGGACGCGCTTGAAGTTCGGCGGATCGGAGAGCAGGTAGCCGCCGACCATCGGTGTCGGCAGTGGCGGTACGGTCTCGCCGGTTGTCGCGGGCTTCTTCGCGTCTGCCGTCGCAGGCGGAACGAACCCGAGTACGGCCATTGCGGCAACGCTTGCACAGACGAATATCCGTCTGATTTTCATCGATACCCTTCCTGTTGGTTGTGATGCTGCACCCGGTGAGCGTGAAATACGCCGAGTGCGTCGTGTGTGGATCAGCCGGACGTCGAGCCCGGCTGCATGAGACATGCCAGCCGCCGTCCTGGGCTGGGAGACGAACGGGGCGCCGAGCATCAGCAGTGACGGCGACCGCTACAGGCGTGGTCGCCATCACCGCCGTACCGGGTAGCGGAGCTTTTCGGTTCGCAGGAACGGTGATCGGCTGCCGACGTTGTTGGCGAAGACAGCCGCGGCGGCGGTCTGGTTCTTGCCCGAGGGGCTCGCCGGGGCCGCCTGGGCCACCGCGCCGACCGTCGCGGCTCCGGCGACCGAGGTCGCGAGGAACGCGCGGCGGGAGTGAGGCTGTGGGCCAGATCTTTCGTGTTGCAACTCGATCCCTCCTTGCCTTCCGGCCGGAGCGCGTTTGCGTACCGGCCGCTTGGTGCAGCGGAAGTGATACTTGTGCAGGCACTTGTGTAAGCCACTTACGAAAGTAGGCTGCTATAGTTTTTCCTGGCAGGGGCAACCGAGTCAAGGGGAAAGCGTCGCCGCCCATGAGAGAGGACCCGCCGCTCCTGCGACAGCTCAGCCAGGGCAGAGTCCTGACGGTGCTTCGCGAGGTGTCTCATCTGCGCCTGGCCGAAATCGCCCGCCGCACAGGACTGTCCCGGCCCACCGTGAGCGAGGTGGTCGACGAACTACGCGCAGCCGGCTGGGTGGAGTACGTCGAGGAGCATCCCGACAGTCGTAACGTCATGGGCCGGCCAGCCCGGCTGGTACGATTCCGCGCCGATGCCGGCTGCGTCCTGGGCATCGACATAGGGCCGCACCGCACCTCCGCGGTGATTGCCGACCTCAACGGTGAGCCTCTGGCGACCAGCCGCTGTGCGACCTCGGCCGCGCAGGACAGCCGCGAACTGCTCGCCGCCGTCCGGTTGGCGGTACGCGGGGCGCTGGACGAGGCCGGCCTCAAGCGTGAGGCGGTGCTGGCCGCGGCGGTCGGCAGTCCCGGCATCCTCGACCCGCGCTCGGGCAAGCTGGCGCAGGCGCCCGGCCTGCCCGGCTGGACCTCGCTGAACCTCAAGGCGGAGCTGCGCCGGACCTTCCGCTGTCCGGTCCAGGTGGAGAACGACGTGAACCTCGCCGTGCTCGGCGAGCAGTGGAAGGGGATCGCCCGGAACACCCCCACCGTGGTGTTCGCCTTGTGGGGCGAGCGGGTCGGCGGCGGCATCTGCATCGACGGGCGGCTGCACCGCGGCACGTCGGGGGCGGCCGGAGAGATCGGCTACCTCACCGTCCTCGATCCGCACGACGACCTCGGCGCGCGGCCTGACGCGGAGGGACTGGGGCCGTTCGAACGGCTCACGGGCGCGTCGGCCATCGTGGACCTCGCCGGCTCGCTCCCGTACCGGCGAAGCCCCCGGCTTGCCGCTCTGCTGCGGGAGGGCGCACTCGACGTCGTCTCAGTCTTCGATGCCGCAGCCGACGGCGATCCCGGAGCGCAGGGAGTCATCGACACGGTCGCAGCCCGTCTGGCGCGCGGTCTTGCGCCGGTCCTGCTCGTGCTCGACCCGGACCTGCTCGTCATCGGCGGCGGACTGTCCCGCGCGGGGCGCGTCGTACTCGACGCCGTGACCCGGCACCTGCGACCGCTGACCCTCGTGCCGACGCCGATCGAGTTGTCCCGTCTGGGTGACGACGCCGTCGTCATGGGCGCGGTCAGACTGGCTCTGGACGACGTGGAGAACCGGCTGCTGCCCCCGAACGAGCAGCGCGTCCGGTCGGAGAACAGCGGGGCCAAGCGCTCGACGTGAGCCGGGTCCGGCGGCGCCCGCCGGCCCCGGGAATTCGCGGACAGGCGGAACAGGGCTGTGATCCGTACAGAAGCCCGCCTGATGGGACAATGGGGAAGAGTTGTCGGCTCACAGGGACGGAGAGTGCCGCTGTGGGGATGCGAGAGGACCACGACGCCACCCAGCAGCGATTCGACGTGGCCGATGCGGCACCGCTGCTGCTGGACGCCCACGCGGCCGTGACCAGCTGGACCTCCGACGCGGCGCGCCTGCTCGGCTACCCGAGCTCCGAGGCCGTCGGCCGGCCCGCGGCGGAACTGCTGATCCCGAGGAGGCGGCGCGCGTACCCGAGCTGGCTCGGCGGTGCCGCACGAACGCCGGATGGACCGGGCTGCTGACGGCCCGACACCGCGAAGGGCATCAGGTCAGGTTGATGGTGCGGATCGTTTTGGCGCCGGAGGCCGGCGGCCAGGACACCGGTGAACCCGTCGTCAGGTGGGCGGCGCCATCGGTACGGCCCTGCTGAACACGATCGCGGCCTCGGCCACGACCTCGTACATCCAGGACCACATCGCGGGTGCCGCCACCAGGCCCCAGCAGCAGCTGGTGCAGCTGCAGGCCATGGTGAACGGCTACACCAGCGCCATCTGGTTCGCCGTCGGGATCCTGGTCGTGGCCGCCGCGATCGCCCTGACCTTCGTGAAACCGGGCGCCCGGGCGGCGGCACGGTGACCGGGTCCTCGGTGCCGCATCCGGTGAGGGCGTGAAGGACGAGGCGGCGATAACCGGTCAGCGCCCACTGAGCGGTATGTACCTCAGCGGAGCCAGGGCAGGTCCGCACCCGCTTTGTTCGGCTGGAGTCCCTCTCGCCGAGGGACTTCTGCTGTTCGGGGCTGAGCCGGTCGAACAGCGCCTGACACAGGGCGGCCACATACCCCGGCTCGGCCCCTGCGGATGGACGGCAACCCAGAACGCAGGGGGCGGGCTCGAAATCTTGGACGCTTCCGGCTGGATTCACAGGCGCACGATGACCAGGGCGGTGTCATCGGTGGCGTCACCGGGTGGAAGTAGGTCGTTGAGCACGGCGTCGGCGAGGGCTTCGGGGTCGTCTGCCTGGTGGCGGGCCAGGGAGTCGGCGAGCCGGGTGAGGCCGGTGTCTATGTCTTCGCCACGGCGTTCGATCAGGCCGTCGGTGTAGAGCACGAGAACGGCGCCCTCGCGGAAGGCCGCGACAGCCTGGATCCGGGGGGCGTGTTCAGGGCGGGCGGCCAGTGGCGGGTCGGTGGCCTGGTCCAGGAACTCGACGGTCCCGTCCCTCCACAGGAGCCCAGGTGGGGGGTGGCCGGCGCTGCTGTAGGTGATGGTGCGGGTCTCCCAGTCGATGACGGCCGTGGCCACGGTGGTGTTCTCGGCACCGTCGACGGTGCGGGCGTACAACCCGAGGGCTTCCAAGGCGCGGGCGGGGCCTTCGGCGACGAGGGAGGCGGCGCTGAGGGCGCTGCGCAGTTGTCCCATGACTCCGGCGGCGGGCAGGCCGTGGCCGACGACGTCGCCGACGGCAACGGCGATGCGATCGCCGGGCAGGTCGACCAGGTCGTACCAGTCGCCGGCCACGTTCAGTGCTTCGGCGGCGGGCCGGTAGCGCCCGGCCGCCGGATGCCGACCGACCGGGCGAGGAGCGGGCAGCATGGCTTCTTGCAAGGTCAGCGCGACTTCACGGGCGCGGATGAGTTCGGTGACGTCCTCCACCCGGTGCAGCAGCAGCGTCACCCGTCCATCAGATCCGAATACGGGGATGTTGGTCATGTTGAAGTACCGCTCGTGCCACACTCCGGGCTGGTCGGGGTCCTCCATGTCGTAGCGCTGCAGCGCCACGATGCTGCGTTCACCGGTGCCCGCCGCCTGGCGCAGTGACGCCAGAACTCTGAGCAGGAGAGGCTCGGAGGGGTCCTTTTCGGGGTGGTCCTCGGGCACGAAGCGACCGACTACCTGCTCGCGGACAACGCCCCGGAGGCGCAAGAACTCCGCGTTGGCATCCGCGTAGATCAGCTGCGGGGTCACCAGCGCCACCGCCCCGGGAAGGGCCTGGAACACCGCCGCGTAGTCGACCGCCGGCACATTCATGACTTCCCTGCCTTGCCCCGCAGCTCTGTCTCTTTTCACGATACGAGCGGGGAGTCACAGCTCGCTCATGATGTTGTAGGCCCAAGGGCGGCTACACACGAACGTTGATCGATTGGCATGCCCGGAGATCCTCGCCGGTGACCGCGGCACCTTGCACTTCTACGGCCAAGCGCCATCCTGCAGCGCCCACGAGCAGCCCGCCGATCGGCGGGCCGACGGCGGCGGCCAGCGCCTGACGCACAGCGGCCACGGCGCGATGGTCACAGTCCTCGTTGGTCATCGAAGAGGTCCTCGACGGTGGCTGGGGAGTCGCCGGCAAGGTACTGACCCCTGCCATAGCTCAATGGCGACGACTGACCCGACCTCTGCCCCCGGCACAACCGTGAGCGGCGTGCTGACAATGTCCAGCTCGGGGGGAGCGGCAGGCGTCGATCTCGTCGAGAACGAAGAACTCGTGCGTACCACCGTGCGGGACGCGGGCAAGTCGGAGCAGGTGCGCGCGGCCGTCGGTGAGCACGCCCTTGCGGGCGATGCGGCGCCGGATGCCCCACTGGGATAACCATCGCCGCAGGTGGTTGTAGTCGTAGTCCTTGTCGGCGTGGAGTTTGCCAGGCTTGCGCCGCCGGGGGCCTCGCCGGGAGCGGACCGGCGGTATCCCCTTCACGAGCGGGATCAGGGCCTGGCTGTCATGGACGTTGGCGTTGTGGCTGTCCCGGGGTCAGTGCTCGGCGAGTTCTTCCAGCTGTTGAACGACGCGTTCGATGGGTGCGGTGGCGTCGATCTCGACGGTCGCGGTGGCACGCAGCAGCGGTTCGACGGTGGTCAGGTGGTGGAGAACGGCGTCACGTTCTTCGCTTGCCGTAGGGGTTGTTGGTCCGGGCTGCGATCCGAGCCAGCAGCACGATGTGATCGAACAGGGGACGGCCACGATGAGGTTGTCCTCGCTGTGGCTGCTGAGCCCTGGTGAGACGGCTCGCAGGCTCCGAGACAGTGTCGGACGATCACGAGTTCAGATAGGTGAGCACGGCCAGAACGCGCCGGTGATCCTCATCACTTTGGGACAGTCCGAGCTTGAGGAAGATGTTGCTGATGTGCTTCTCGACCGCGCCGTCGCTCACCACCAGCTGCCGGGCGATTGCCGAGTTCGTCCGTCCCTCGGCCATCAGCCCCAGCACCTCCCGCTCCCGCGGGGTGAGCCCGGCCAGCACGTCCTGCTTGCGGCTGCGGCCGAGCAGCTGGGCGACGAC
>NZ_JBIAXS010000061.1:0-14048 GCF_042896885.1 Streptomyces sp. NPDC001231 | reverse complement strand
AGGGGCAGACTGTCGGGTGCGGTCATCGTGCTGATCTCCTTCAAAGACTTGGTCGTCTTGAAAGATCAGCCGGTGGCCGTTCTCATATCCGGACACTCACTCCGACGCCGGGCCAAACGCCCGGATCAGGTGGGAGCCCGTACACCACTTCCCAGGACGCAACCCTCGGTTGACCTTCACCTTGGGGGAGACCACTTCGGCATTTACCCCGCCGAGCCGACGAAGTATTCGAAACCCGTCTCCGGGTCGCCGCAGAACGCAAGTGCCTCGCGGCCGATGCCAAGCGCACCAAGCAGGGTGTCCAGCGCCGCGTCCACGTCGTCCTGTGAGCGACTCACCCAGACGAACGTGTCCGGGACGACCGCTCCTTCAAGCCGACTCGGCGCAAAGTCCACCCGCTCGATACGGAACATGGCAACGTCCACATACCCGAGATCCTCCCACCCGCGTTCGACGGTCAGCCGCAATCGCGCCGCGAGCGCTTCCAGCGGCGGTCTCAGCCCCGCCACCAGCCGGAAAGAGCCAGCAGCGAACTCCCACACGCTCTGTTGGAACGCGGGATTGCGCTTCCCACCCTGGTACGACGGCGCCGCCTCCCAATCCGGCTCAGGCGCGGGAACCTCGATCTGCACCAAGCCCACCTCCCCAACCCGAACATCACTACGACCGCCCACGATTCACCGTAGTGGCTCGGCTGAGCTTCAACCCGGTGAACCTTCCCGGTCAGAGCACTGGCCGACAGCGAGCAACGTTCGAGCCAGGGTGCGGAGTTCTTCGTCCGGATGGCCCTGCCCGGAGTGGGGCGAGTCACTGAGCAGGCGGAGCGAGGAGAAGAAGAAGGCGCGGAGGGTGGGGCGGAGCTCCTCTGGGACCTGGCCGGTGGCGGCGAGGGCCCGGAGAGCGCGGAGGCCGACCGGGGTGGGGCCGACCAGCTCGACGAGGACGGGGACGGCGCGGTTCGGGGATCCGGTGATCCAGTGGTGGGCCTCGGCGGCCGCCATCCGAGTCCACTCGTACCCAACCTCCAGCAGAGGCTCGATGAGCGGCAGCAGCGGAGCGGCAGCGCTGCCCAGCGGCTGCAGGCTGCTCAGGTACCAGTGGCTCTGGCTCCGGGCCGAGAGCAGCCCCTCGAAGGCGCGAAGCGTCACACCGGCGTCACCGGTCAGCTGGTAGTGGGCCACGGCTGCCACGGCACTGAGTGAGGAATCGGTGCTCTGCGCGGCGTTGCGCAGCAGGTCGGTGATCTCCTGCGTCCGTATGCCGTTGAGCCCGATTTGGCGGGTGGCGACGATGGCCGCGCGGCCGGTCTTGAGGCTGTCGACCAGTTCGGGCTGGGCTCGGCGGGCGGCGGTACCGAACGGCGCCAGGGCCTCGACAAGGGCGATGGCTGTGTTGCCGGTGGCACCCGCTGCCAGCTCACGGCGGATCACGGGTATCAGCTGGTCGGCCGCCTCGGGGAAGTACTGCGCAGCCGCTTCGAGCATCTGGGCACTGGGGCGGCGCAGCACCAGCTCCAGTGCGCGGGGGTCGCGGGAGCGCACCAGGGCGAGGAGGGCCGGCTCGGCAGTCTCGTCGTCGGCACCTGCGTACTGGTACAGCGCGTCCCGGAGGTCGGCGCCCGGCTCGGGCAGGCGCTCGATCCAGTGGCCGATGGTGCGGAGGCGGCCGGCCAGGGCACGGGTGTCCTTCTGGTGGGACAAGGCGGCCAGCAGCAGGTCCAGGACCTCGGGCTCCCGGTCGCGCCAGGTCTCGGCGATCTCCTGGGCCAGCCAGGACCCACGCGAGCCGATGTCCCCGGCCGCGATCCAGCGGGCGGCCACGGCGAGGCCGGCATTCGGATCCCGAGTGAGCAGGCGGGTGAGCTGCCCTTCCTGAGTGGTGGTGCCCGACCAGGGGAAGTCGTCGTCTCCCGGGTCCGGTTCAGCACCGTCCTCGGCGATGACCTCCACCAGCTCAGCCGGGTACGGCGGCCCGGACCGCTCGGCGGCGAGCAGGGCCGCCGCCAGTCTGACCTCGGGCAGTCGGCTGTCGAGTGCCGCCATCCTACGCTCGAACCGGGCGAGGGCGACCACCGCGTCCGCCCGCACCGCCGGGACGGGATCGGTGGCGTACAGCCCATCGAGCTGCGCCACAGCGAAGGACTGCAGCTCAGCCGGGAGCAGTTCGGCCACAGCTGCGACCACCCGGAGCGCTGCCCGGCGCACCCCCCGTTCAGCGTCCTTCAGGCAGGGCAGCAGGCCCGGGAGCACCCGGCAGAGCTCGGCGCAGATCGCGGCGACCGAACTGACGGGCCAGTGCGGTGATTCGATGTCCGTCGGGTCGTGGTCGGCGAGGACGGCGAGCAGCATCAGCAGCTCCTCGCGCTTGCCCGGGGCGTGTAGGACGGCGTGGGCGAGGAAGGGGACGGCGGGTGCCGAGGCCGGATAGACCGTGCCTTGGTGGTGGATGTTGCCGTAGAGCTCGTAGATCGCCTCGTCGGCCGTCTCCTTGTCGCCCTGATAGAGGGCCCTGATCAGCTCGGGCACGTCCTCCGCGGAGCCGTAGGCGTGGGTCAGGGCGTGCCACTGGACGTCGTCCAGTTCGGCCGGAGGTTTCATGGTCCGCGCTCCTCATCCGCTCAGGTGCGCCGACCGTATCGATCACCGCTGACATCGAGAGAAAACCCGCCACCTGTCCTCATGCGGCTGGTGATCCGGCTTGCCGCGGCGCGCATCTCCAGCAGCCGGGCCTCGGCCTCGTCCAGGCCCACGACCTTGAAGCAGATGTGAAGCTGCTGGGGAACGGTGTGGTCGGGGCGGCTCGCAGCCCGGTAGTCGTCGACCCATTGAAAGCCGATGAGGAGTCCGCGCTCACGGTTCAGGCCTTGCGCTGCCACAGTTGTCTGAGGCGGGGCACCCGGCGGATGTTCCGCCCGGATTATCACGCCGTGATAGTCACAGCCCGAGCCAGCACCATTAGGCCGGGTTATCACGGCGTGATAAATACTGGCTCCGCCTCGCCCTCCGCTGAGCCGCGGGTGGCACGGAGCCGACCCTGCACATGGCCAGGGGCTGGTCGACGAGGTGGTTCGTGTACGGGCAAGCTCGCTCTGCGCCGGGAGCTACGGCGATGGTCGTCCGCCTTGGAGGCACCGGCTTGACGCCGGCGTCAAGATCCTCTGTGGTGCCGACACGAACCACGCGGTAGAATGTGTTCCGAAACCTAGACCCATTGAGGCCCCCGCTCCGGCGGGGGCCTCAATGGTTTTGCCGGCCGTGTTACGGACGGGACGGCCTCCGCCTCGACCGGTCACGGACTGCCGAGAGGTTCAGTACCTCAGCGGTCCCCTCGTTGGCGGGCTTGGCCGGCTTGGAGTGACCTGGCGTGCTCCTGCGGCCCAGGCGCTTCTCCTTTTTCTCCCGCTCGGCCTGGACGACGGCGGCGTCATAACGTTCCTGGTACTCGTCAACGTCGAGACGGTCCGTAGGGTCGAGCGTCCCGATGGCCTCCAGGTGCTCGGTGACGCTGCGCGCACCGCTGATCATCGGGTTGAGGAGGTAGACGCCCTTGGCCTGGCGGAACACGAGCTTGGCAAGGATCAGGGCCTGCAGACCACGCCCCACCATGGAGCGGTGTACGTCCAGGGCTTCGGCCAGCTCCTCTTCCGTGACCAGGCAGCGCCCTCCGGCTTCCTGGGTCCCAAGAAGCCGGAAGAGCACCCGGTAGGCGATCCCCGGCATCGCGGGCATGTACGCGAAGCCGTTAAAGGTGCCGTACGTCAGCTCCGGCGGCTCCGGGTTCGCAGACGCTGCAGTCCTCATCTCACGCCTCCGGCTTCTTCTTCGTGCTCTTACGCTTGCGCGTCTTTGACAACGGTTCGGGCAGTTTCGCACCCGGAAGGGCCATGTCTCTGAATTCCTCTGGAACGCCTGGCTCAAGCACGAGATCGTTCAGAAGGCTCAGTTGCTCCACCTGAACTTTGACCCTCTTGGCGACCGATCCCCGAACGGGCTTCTGGATCAGCCGGTAGCCCCCGCGAAGGGTCACCGCGGGCTGGAGCTGGATGGACCCCTTCTTCGGCGAGTAGGCCAGGCCCAGCCGCTTCAGCTTGGTCTGGGCCCGGGACACCTGAGCAGGATCCATCTCGAGTTCGGCAGCGATCTCCGTCTGCTTGAGCTCGACTGCCCCTCCTACTTCCTGACTTCCCATCATGTAGAGCAGTACGCACAGGGTGACGTTGTCGTCCCGGAAGTACCTGGCAGCCCAGCGCAGAAACTCCAGGCTGTCCTGGGCAAAGTACTTACCGATGAAGTCGCCGGCCGTGACGGGGGGTCTGACCTCTGCTGTGTGGCCGACGGGCAACTCGACGAGGTTCTTCCTCGGACCTAGTGCGCCGGCATACGGGCTGTTGGCACTCGGCGCACGAGGCGCGGACGAGCCGGGGACCCGACGAGGGTCCCCCTGAGGCTGTGCAGACATGACTCTACGTGCTCCTCAAGATCGAAACCTAGACGCGGAGCACACTAGTGATTGCGCATATAGATAGCAATGACGCGACCTATCTGCGCGTTGGGCGTGTCGAACATGACTTCGGAGTCATGTTCGAGGTAGCCATGATCCGCTGTCGCGGGATTGCGCAGATAGGTCGCAACGAACACGGCGCAACTTGACCCTACGAGCAACTTCCGCAGCTGAAAAATGACTTGGGAGTCATGTTCTGAAGGTCTATCAAGCCCTCTGACCTGCGAGGATGTGACCGCCTCTATTCTCTATAAGCGCGGGTGCGTCTCGGCTGGCCCCCATCATGCTGATGCTGAGTCTCATGCGCCTCATATCAACCCGCCGGTGGTAGCAGCCGGTGGAACCAGGGGCCTTCGCCGACCCCTGGACCCCGCTGTCCCCGGCACTCCTCGACGCGAATCCGTATCGTCGTGGCGTGCACCATGCGCGTCGAGCAGCACCGGGGTTGTGGCTCGCTAGTCGGTCGCTCTGCAAAGTTGCGGTCCGTGGTGCGCTCGTTGTGTACGACGACCTGGTCAGCCCCTTACCGCCCATGCTCTACCCGCACCACCGAAAGCCAGCCACAGCGATGCTTTTGCTGAACGAGCAGGTGCACGTGTGTCACGGCAACCCATTCCCGGTCTCAGCTACGTTTCGTTCTTGATGGCCCCAACCGACCCACTGGTCGCCCACGGTGGCCGGCCACCCGTCGGGGCACCGCAAGCCCTCCAGGGCTGAGGAGCTACCGACCCTCGGCTCCAGCACCCGGGAACGCAACCTCCCGTTGATCTCTGAAAGGGCGCAGGCGGGCGCCAACAAGTTCCGGGTGCTTCCACCTCGACGCCCCGGGCTGGTACCGGCAGGCGGACGAGGTGCCGCATCTTCCGGCGGTGGCGGCCGCGGTGTGGGAGCGGCGGGCCATCCGTGTGCGCTACCGCCGGTGGCGTACCCCGCAGGTGGTTGAGCGGCGTCTGGAGCCCTACGGGATCGTGCTCAAGGCCGGATGCTGGTACACCGTCGCCCGTGCCGACGATGACCTGCGCACCTACCGGATCGGGCAGATCCTTGACCTGGAGCCACTGGAAGAGGTGTTCGACCCACCGGTCCGTTTCGACCTGGCTCGTCACTGGCAGGCCCATACGGCGCGGCTGCAGGAACGACTGTGGCAGGGCGAAGCGGAGATGCGCATCTCACCGGTCGGCATCACCCGCCTCCAGGACGTCGCGGCGCAAGCGGTGCTCGATGGCGTGAACCAGGGAAAACTGGAGCCCAGCGGCTGGCGCCGGGCTGTCATCCCCATCGAGAGCCTCGCCCACGCGGAGGCAGAGCTGCTGCGGTTGGGCCCGGAGGTGGAGGTGCTCGCACCGTCGGAGCTTCGGGAGCGCATCGCCGCATCGGCACGGGCCATGGCGACGCTCTACGACTGAAGGTGATCTCGCCCGTGCATGCCGTCCGAACGGCCGGCGTCGGGAAACGCCGGCGCCCTCCCTGCATCGGGATGAGGCGCACCGCCCTGCACGGGTTCAGCACGTCACGCCTTCTTTCGCGTCGCCGCCGGAGCGCGTGGCCAGCGTCGGAAAGGCGGTACCTGCTCAGGCAATCGAGGGTCGGACGTGGCCCGGCGGCCACTTCTTGATCTTGCTCGCACAAAGGACCGTTTTTGAGAGTCGCCCACCACATCGGGATCGTTAGAAGCGATCCGGGCGGCAACCTGACAGAGCCGACTCAACGGTTCCGTCGACCAACTCCCGCGCGACCAGGCGGCCCACGGCCGCGGCGAGCGTGACCGCCGAGTGCATCACTGCCAAGTAGAGGCCGGGGACCTCGGTGACCGGGCCGACGATCGGCTCACCGTCGGCCGGCATCGGGCGCACTCCGAGTCGGGTGCTGAGCAGCTCGACGCTCCCGGCGCCATGGAAAGTGGACCGGACAGCGGCAAGGGTCCGTTCGGGCGAGTCCGCGGCGGCGATCAGCCGGTCCGCGGCGACCTGCCGAAGATCGAAGTCCTCGGTGTTGACCACGGTGCGGACCAGACCGGCCGGGGCGCGGAGCCGGAACAGCGGGCACGGCGACGGTTCGACCGGGACGCGCACGCCGAGCGGCGCGCCCAGCGCGGCCGCGGCAACTCCGGCCGCCAGCACCACCGTCGCACCGGAGAGGGGTCCTGATGTCGTCTCGACCCCGGCGATCCGGCCCGCCGTGTCCCGGCGGACCGCGGTAACCAGCGTGTCTAGATGTACCCGAGCTCCATGGGTGCGAGCGCCCGCGACCAGCCGCTCGGCCACGCCCACCGAGTCAACAGCGCCGTCACCCGGCGCCCAGACAGCCCACTCCGGAGGCTGTCGAAGCGCGGGCTCGAGCGTCGCCACGGTGGCCGCGTCCACGATCGTCTGCCCGGGCCCGGCGTCCGGCGCACTGTCCTGCCTGTCCCAGCTCAGCGAGCCGGACCAGGTCACCGGGAGTCCCGGCAACTCGGTCCCGAGTCGGTGGTACTCCGCCGTTGCGGTGGCCCGCAGCCCGGCGGCCGGACCTTTGAGCACGCCGGACGATCCGACCCAGGCGAACGAGTCCGCCGTCACGCCGGCGCCTGGCCGCCCGGCGTCGACCAACGTCACGGTGGCGCCCGCCCGGGCGGCGTGATAGGCCACCGATGCGCCGACAATGCCGGCGCCGACGACGACCAAGTCCCTACTCACCGGTGGGCTCAACACGTTCACGACCTTAACGTCCGCAGCGTCCGCCCGGAAACGAGATTTAGACGCGGGACACTAGGCCGCCCATCTGCAGGAGCCCGCCGGAGCCGAGCGCCTCGCCCGGCTTGGCACTCCGTACCTGCTCTGCCTCCGGGCTGGCCACGAGCTGGAGGATGCGCGGGAGGTAGCCCTGACGCTCGCCCTGCGAGCCCGCCCACACCGCCACCAGCGACGATCCCGCTGGCGCCGACTCGCCCCCGGCCGGCAGGCCCTGCTCGCCCTGGCCCACCTGCGCAACGGCGACATCCTCACCCCCATGGCCGCTGGATTCCAGGTCGGGGTTGCCACCGCCTGGCGCTATACCCGCGAGGCGATCACCTTGCTCGCCGCGACCGCCAACGACCTGCACCAGGCGATGATCAGGATCCGGCTGCTGGCCTACGTCATCCTCGGCGGCACGCTGATCCCGATCGACCGCGTGCACGATCAGAAGCCTTACTACTCCGGAAAACACCGACGGCACGGGATGAACATCCAGGTAATCGCGGATGCGGCCGGACGCCTCGTCTGGGCGTCGGCGGCACTTCCCGGCTCGGCACACGACCTGACTGCTGCGCGAACCCACGGCATCGTCGCCGCGTTGACCAACGCTGACGTGATGACCTTCGCGGACACGGCGTATCAAGGCGCCGGCGGTTCCGTGCGTATCCCGTTCAAGCGGCACCGCTACCGGCCGAAGCTGTCGCGCCGGCAGAAGGCCGTGAACATGGCCCACGCCCGGATCTGCTGCCGCGGTGAACGCGCCGTCGCCACCCTCAAGACCTGGAAAATCCTGACCAAGCTGCGCTTCAGCTCCTCCCGGACGACCGCAATGGTGCAGGCCATCCTCGTTCTCCACCACGTCGAAAACCCGACCTACCAAGGATGAGAAACGCTCAGCCATGCCGACCGACCCTGGTGATGAGTTTTCGCGCCCGCACCCGTCACACCTACGACGGGACACGGCTAGGCGGAAGGATGACGTGATGAGTGCGGACACGCGGCTGAAGGAGCCGGGCGTGAGCGGGCTGGGCGAGGTCGACGAGCCGGCGTTCTCGGGGCTGGCGGAGCAGCACAGGCGGGAGCTGCACGTGCACTGCTACCGGATGCTCGGGTCGTTCGAGGACGCCGAGGACACCGTGCAGGAAACGTTCCTCCGTGCCTGGCGGCGACGGGACACCTTCGAGGGGCGGTCGACGTTCCGGGCCTGGCTGTACCGGATCGCCACCAACGCCTGCCTGGACCTGCTCGCCAAGTGCCGCCCGGAGCCTGCGACCGGCGGCGAGGTGCTGTGGCTGCAGCCCTACCCGGACCGGCTGCTCGACGAGCTGCCCGCGGGCGACGCGGACGAGCCGGAGACCGTCGCCGTCGCGCGGGAGACGATCGAGCTGGCGTACCTGGTCGCCGTCCAGCACCTCGCGCCGCGCCCGCGGGCCGTGCTGATCCTGCGGGACGTGCTCGGCTGGCCGGCGAAGGACGTCGCGGAGCTCCTCGGGGACTCCGTCAACTCCGTGAACAGCGCGCTGCAGCGGGCCCGCGCCGGCATGCGGGAGCACCTGCCCGCCGAGCGGCAGGATTGGACCGGCGGCGAACAGGACGCCGGGACGCGCGAGCTGGTGCGCCGCTATACCGACGCCAGCGTGGCCACGGACGTCGACGGGCTCGCCGCACTGCTGCGGGACGACGTCCGCTGCTCGATGCCGCCCACGCCGGGCCTGTACGTCGGCCGCGACGCGGTGGTGAACGACTGGGTCGAGAGCGGCTTCGAGGGCATGAAGGGCCTGCGCGCCGTCCTCACCTCCGTGAACCGGCAGCCCGCCGTCGCCTTCTACCTCTGGCGGAAGCGGGAGGGCGCGTACCTGCCGCTGACGATCGACGTCTTGCGCGTCACCGGCGGGGCGATCACCGAGATCGTCACGTTCCACGACGACCAGTTCCCGCGGCTCGGGCTGCCGGAGCGCCTGCCGGCGGACGGCACGGAGTAGTCCCGGTGTGGATGCTCACGTTGCGCGGTGGCGCGCGTGTCGCGGTGGTCGCGGCGGAATGGCGCGATGCGTTCGGCGTCGTCACCCGCGGGCGGGTGCAGCTGGAGCTGCGCGACGGCGAGCCCGGGCCGGTTCTCGGACGCGGCGCCGGGTTCTGGCTCCGCGGCACCGGCGTCCGCGCCCTGCGGAACCCCGGTCGTCGCACGGCGAGGGTGCGCATCGTCACCCCCAAGGCCAGGACCGTCACCGCCAGCAGAGCGCAGACCACGGCCTTCGCGGAGACGATAGAGAGAGTGTTCGGCCCGTAGGTGTCCCCGGCGGCACAGCGGGCACGCTCCAGCCAGCCGCCTCCGGTACCGGTGAGGGGGTGGCCAGCCGGGCACGCCGGCCGCCACGGTTCCTCGGGCGGTACGAAGAGCCGGTACGCGGGGCGGGATATAAGGGCGCTCGCGCTGCAGCCCCACAAGGCGGCAGCCGTGATTGATCAGCAACGTCTCCACCGGAACTGCCTAGGGTCTGCCGGGCCGGACTAGGACGGCACTATCGAGAGATCCACTGCATCGCTGCCGACGCTACGCCGCGAACGTGGCCGCGCCGGGCTGCGGGCCGAACCGGCTGGCGAACTCCTCGCAGACACCGAGCGTGCTGAGGAAGAGAGCACTGCCTTCGAGGAACCGCGTTTTGTCGAGCTCTTGGGCCACGACACATCCGGCGTACACCGTCGGATCCTCGTGCCGCTCGCGCGCTTCGCGCACAAGCTGCTCGTACTGTTCCTCTCCTCATCGAGCTCAATGCGAAGTGCCCTGACCATGTCCCCCCAGGGTGGCCGGGCAACGTCGCCAGAGTTGGGCTCGGCTACTTCGGTGTGCTGCGCTGACTGCGTAGCACGTGGGCCGGTTCGCCGAGCGAGCAACCGTCGATTCTCCGTGGAATACGCAGCGCTGGTCAGGTCAGGCCTGGCGCCAGGAACGCAGCCTCTCGGCGATGCCGTACGAGTCCAGCCGCAGCCCCCGGATGTCGTAGATCAGTTCCCGCCAGAGCTCAAACTTCGTGTCCACGCGTTCTCCGGAGGCCTCTAGGTAGGCGATGGCGACGCCGTATCCATACACCTCATTGCGGGCCGGGAGCGGGCGCAGCAGCACGCACTCCTCCAGCATGACCGCAGCCCGCCAGAAGGCGTCGGGATGGTGCTGATCATGCCGGGGCGGGTCGACGCGGTGGCGCTGGGCCATTCCGACGAGCACAGAGAAGTCGTTGACGGTCAGGTCGTCCCGGAGGATCTCTTCCTGGCGCTCGAGGAACCACCGGTAGTCGACGTACACGACGGGAGGCACAGGTCAGGCCGCCCGCGGGGTGTCGTGCGCGACGGACGGCAGCCCGCCGAACTCGGCATCGAAGGCGTCCATGACGCCGGGCTCGCTGATCGCGCGGCGGAAGGCGGCGGTCGCCGTCTGCAGGGCTCGCTCTTGTTCCTTCTCCCCAGCCACCTTGGCGAGGTAGGCCTTCACAGACAGACCTTCGGCAGCGGCGAGGCCCTGCAGGGTGTCCCTGGTGCTTGTGTCGACCTTGACAGTGGTTTCAGCCATACCCACAGTATCCCGCACGGTATACGCGTCGCGCTACCCGCTTGTGAGAGCATGCGCCGCAGCGCCGCTCACGGGCGGCACCGAAAGATTACGTCCAGGGTGCTGCGCGTGCTTGCTCGCGCTGACAGGTGCGGCTGGGCGCTGCGCGGCCTCCGCCCCGTCTTCTTCGCGGTCGTTCTTCCGTCCCGCGGCGTCGGGCGATGTCAGTGGTGGCAGGGAGGATGACGGGCATGACAACACCTGCCGCTGTGATCATGGATGCCGCCGCTTACGCGCAGGCGGTCGAGGACGCGGTGAAGGCGTCGGCCGCCTACTACGCGGGTGGGACGTCGGCATTGGACGATGACGCCTACGACCGGCTGGTGCGAGGCATCGCCGCGTGGGAGGCCGAACATCCCGATCAGGTGCTGCCCGACTCTCCGACGGGGAAGGTCGCCGGCGGCGCCGTGGAGGGCGATGTCCCGCACACGGTGGCGATGCTGAGTCTGGACAACGTGTTCTCGCCGGAGGAGTTCACCGCCTGGACCGCCTCCCTGGCCCGGCGTATCGGCCACGAGGTCGAGCGGTTCAGCGTCGAGCCGAAGCTGGATGGGCTCGCGGTCGCCGCCCGATACGCCGGCGGTCGCCTGCGACAGCTGATCACACGAGGGGACGGGATAGCCGGGGAGGATGTCTCGCACGCGATTGGCGCGATCGAGGGCCTGCCGGACGAACTCGCCGAGCCGGTCACCGTGGAGGTCCGCGGCGAAGTCCTGATGACGACAGCTCAGTTCGAGCACGCCAACGAAGTGCGCACCGCGCACGGCGGGCAGTCGTTCGCCAACCCGCGCGGCGCCGCGGCGGGCACTCTGCGCGCCAAGGAGCGTGCCTACACCGTGTCGATGACGTTCTTCGGCTACGGCCTGCTGCCCCTGCCCAATACCGAGACGGTACTCGCCGCACGGCTGGGCGAACTCGCGCACAGCGAGCTGATGGCGCAGGCCGCCACGTTCGGGATCAACACCACCGCCACCACCGGGGTGCCCGGTATCACCGCCGACACCGTCGAGCAGGTGCTGACCCGGGTGCAGGAGATCGCCGCCCTGCGGGCCGAGCTGCCGTTCGGGATCGACGGGATCGTCATCAAGGCCGACCTGGCCGCCGACCAGCAGGCGGCAGGATCGGGTTCGCGCGCTCCGCGTTGGGCGATCGCCTACAAGCTGCCGGCCGTCGAGAAGATCACCCGGCTGCTCGAGGTGGAGTGGAACGTCGGCCGCACCGGCATCATCGCCCCGCGCGCCGTCTTGGAACCGGTCGACATCGACGGCGCCACCATCACCTACGCCACCCTCCACAACCCGGCCGACATTACCCGCCGCGACCTGCGTCTGGGCGACCACGTCATGGTCCACCGGGCCGGCGACGTCATCCCCCGCATCGAAGCCCCCGTCGCCCACCTGCGCACCGGCGACGAACAGCCCATCGCCTTCCCCGAGACGTGCCCGCGCTGCGGGGCCGGCATCGACACCCGCGAGCAGCGCTGGCGCTGCGAGAACGGACGCAACTGCCACCTGGTGGCCGCCCTGTCCTACGCGGCCGGCCGCGACCAGCTCGACATCGAAGGCCTCGGCCACACCCGCGTCGTCCAACTCGTCGATGCCGGCCTCGTCGCCGATCTCGCCGGCCTGTTCGCCCTCACCCGCGAGCAGCTCCTGGGCCTGGAACGGATGGGGGCAACCAGCACCGACAACCTGCTCGCCGCCATCGCCGCAGCCAAGGGCCAGCCGCTGTCGCGGGTGCTGTGCGCGCTCGGGGTCCGCGGCACCGGCCGTTCCATGTCCCGCCGTATTGCCCGGCACTTCGCCACCATGGCCAACATCCGCGCCGCGGACGCGGAAGTGATGCAGCAGGTCGAGGGCATCGGCACCGAGAAGGCCCCCTCGATCGTCGCCGAACTCGCCGAACTTGCCCCGCTTATCGACAAACTCGCCGCCACCGGGATGAACATGACCGAACCCGGCGCCACCCCACCCACCCCACACGACGGCGACACCGGCGACCACGACGAAAACACCGAGCGTGCGGGCGGACCGCTGGCGGGGATGACCGTGGTCGTCACCGGCGCGATGGCCGGCCCCCTGGAGAAGCTCAGCCGCAACCAGATGAACGAGCTCATAGAACAAGCAGGCGGCCGCTCCTCCTCCAGCGTCTCCAAGAAGACCACCCTGGTCGTCGCCGGAGAGGGCGCGGGGTCCAAGCGAGCCAAGGCCGAGGATCTTGCTATCCGCCTGGCCACCCCGGACGAATTCGCCGCCCTGGTCGCCGACTACCTCAACTAGGCCTTCAACAAGGGACGTTCCTCAGCTCGTGCCGGCATTCGGGGCTGCGCGGGAACAACCCGAGACAGCTGACCGTTCACCTACACGTGGCTCGCGGAGGGGACAGTGTCCCCGGGCCTCACCTACCGCCGATGGGGACGATCGTCCGGCTGAAGCCCCATGGAGCCTTCCGCCGAGAGGCGACCGCCCTCCGCACGTCGCGCGTCTGTTGCGGCGAGCAGCGCCTGGACTTCGGGGGTGCGCAGCTCGGCATCGGGGTCGGCCACCCACGCAGGTTCACCGGGGCTCCTGCTTCATGAGGGGAAGGGAAGTGCCCTGTTCTTCACGCGCGGCATAGGGCTTCAGCGCAGGTCAGGTCGCTTCGGGCCTCAGCGACACCGTCCCATCGGCCGTGGGGAGGCCCGAGGACCAGCGCGGGGTGGACGGTGCCATCCTGGTCGACGTGGACGCGGCCAGGGTGCCTGTCGCCCTCCGGCACAGGGCCGGCCGCCGCATCGGCTCGCGTCCGTCCCGGCACACGGTACGAACGGGGCGCGGCCTCTGCGGCGTCTTCTGACCGCCGTCGTTGCGCCACGCTGCTTCCATCGCGACCCGCAGCGCAACGCGGGCCAGATCGATGGCCACAAAACACGAAACGGGCTGCCGACTTCGGCGGCAGCCCGTCATGAAAGTGTGAGGTTAGCGCGGATGTAGCCCGACCGGCTGGCCGCTTTCTGGCGGGCGAGGTCTGCGACGGCGCGGCGTCGGCGGTGGCTGTGTCTCACGTTGGCAGGTGGGTCCGGTGGCAGCCGGAGTGGAGGTCCTGTTTGTGCGGGGTCCGGGGGCTGCCACCGGAGCGGGGTGCTGCGGGTCTTACTTGAGGTGGACGATGCCGTCCGTGGTGACGGCGGGGCGGCCGGCGGTGCCGACGACCACGATCTTGATGGTGTGCTTCGCGCTGGTGGGCCA
>NZ_JBIAXS010000060.1:0-14569 GCF_042896885.1 Streptomyces sp. NPDC001231 | reverse complement strand
AAGCCCTTCGTCTGGACGAAGACCGCAGACGAGATCCTCGAACGCCTCGCCGGATATCTGAACCGAATTAACAACTCAGGACACTAGGCCCTGTCCGGCAGTCCTCTTCTCAGATCCAGCCCCGCTCCTTGGCGAGAAGCCCCGCCTGGAAGCGGTTGGCAGCGCCGAGCCGCAGCATGATGTCGGCCACGTAGCGGCGGAACGTCCTCAGGGAGACGCCCAGTTCGCGGGCCGCTGCCTCGTCCTTGTCCGCGTGGGTCAGCGCGTCCAGGACACGGTGCTCCAGAGCGGACAGGACCGGTGCCCGTACCGCGAGGTCGTCCTCGGCGGGAAGCTCGTGGCTGGTGTCCCAGACCTGCTCGAACCAGGCCACGGTGTTGGCCACCACGCCCGGCTGGCGGACGACGAGCGTCGACTCGTAGTGGTCGTCCGGGTCGACGGGGACCATCGCGACGCCGCGGTCCCA
The DNA here is from genome assembly GCF_042896885.1 of Streptomyces sp. NPDC001231. NCBI lineage: Bacteria > Bacillati > Actinomycetota > Actinomycetes > Kitasatosporales > Streptomycetaceae > Streptomyces > Streptomyces sp. NPDC001231. The sequence goes on along the minus strand of NZ_JBIAXS010000060.1, from coordinate 14,103 downwards.
GATCGCCAGCCGCCGGATCGCCTGCTCGGTGCGGCGCACCTCCCCACCCAGCGTCTCCAGTTCCCGCAGATAGGCCAGGGTCGCGGGGTCGGCGAGCGCTTTCGGCGTGGCGACCGTACGCCAGCGGATGCCGCGGCGGAGCATCCTCAGGTCCGAGGCGCGGGCCTCGTCGATGCTGCGGGGGCGCCAGGGCGACGGGAGCAGCGACATGTGCTCGCGGAAGGTGAAGAAGGCCAGGTCGATGAGGCGTTCGCGGATCGCCTCGGGCCCGTCGACCCGTTCGATGTCGTCGCTCGGGGAGCGGGCCGCGCCCTGCTTGTGGTCGTCGATGAGCGTGGCGATCACGTCCCGGGTGGCGAGCACCTCGCCGGTGGCGGACTTGAGTTCCCCCAGGCGCTGTTCCACCAGCCACTCCACGGCGACCGCCGGATCGGAGACCAGCACCGTGTGCCGCTCGGAGAGCCGGATCAGGCTCCGCTCCTGTAACGCGTCCAGCCCCTCGTCGACGGTGTCGCGGTCCCAGCCGAGGGCGCCTCCGGCGGACTCGGCCCCGCGCTCGGGATGGCGCAGGAAGTAGCGGTAGAGCCGCAGGTGTTCGTCGGACACCCCGACCGATGTCAGGCTCATGTTCTGATTTCCCCCCGGAGCCGGTCCCCCTGGCCTGCCCGTTGGCAGCATGGTGACAGTGGCCGCCCTTTCTGACCGTAGCGCAGTGATCAGCGGCACAACAGGCTGAACACATGCCCCGGATCTTCTCTTCGGCGGGCCGCACGACGGCGCCCGCATCCTCAGCCCTTTCGGACGGCTCCCGCTCCGGGGAGCCCGCCCCCGCGGTCCGGCTCGACGCCGTGAGCAAGGTGTACGGACGCGGCGAGAACGCGGTGCACGCGCTGCGCGGCCTCGATCTCGCCATCCCCCGGGGGAGTTTCACCGCCGTGATGGGGCCCTCCGGCTCCGGCAAGTCGACCTTCCTGCACTGCGCCGCCGGCCTCGACCGGCCCAGCGGCGGCACCGTCTCCCTCGGCGGCCAGGAGCTGACGGCCCTCGACGAGACCGCGCTGACCCGGATGCGCCGGGACCGCGTCGGCTTCGTCTTCCAGGCCTACAACCTGATGCCGTCGCTGACGGTCGAGCAGAACATCACCCTCCCGCTGCGCCTCGCCGGGCGCCGGGCCGACCCGGACTGGCTGGCACGGATCACCGACCAAGTGGGGCTCACCGGACGCGGCGGGCGCAGGCCCGCCGAACTCTCCGGCGGCCAGCAGCAGCGGGTGGCCCTCGCCCGCGCGCTGGTCACCCGGCCCGAGGTCGTCTTCGGCGACGAGCCGACCGGCGCGCTGGACACCATGACCGCCAAGGAGGTGATCGGGCTGCTGCGCCGGACCGTGGACGACCTCGGCCAGACCGTCGTGATGGTCACGCACGACCCGATGGCCGCCTCGTACGCGGACGCCGTGCTGTTCCTCGCGGACGGGCGGATCGTCGACCGGATGGCCGCGCCGACCCCGGAGCGGGTCGCCGACCGCATGAGCCGCCTGGGAGCGTGGGCGTGATGCTGACTCTCGCGCTGAGTACGCTGCGGGCCCGCAAGGGCGCTTTCGCCGGCGCCTTCGTGGCCCTGCTGCTCGCCGCCGCCCTCGTCACCGCGTGCGGGACCCTGCTGGACACGGGGCTGCGCGGGACGATCCCCACGGAGCGGTACGCGGGAACTCCCTTGCTCGTCACGGCCGATCAGGAACTGCACTGGACGAAGGACAAGAAGGGCAAGACCAAGGAGAAGTCCAAGCCACTGACCGAGCGGGCCTGGGCGAAGGCGGACCCCGCCCTGGTCAAGAGGCTCGCGGCCGTGCCCGGTGTACACGCGGTCGTCCCCGAACTCACCTTCCCCGCCCACGTGTTGACGGACAAGGGCCCGCTCGCCCAGGGGGCGTCGTGGGGCCACGCCTGGCAGTCGGCGCGGCTCACGCCGTTCGCGCTGCGCGACGGCCGGGCGCCGACCGCGGCGGACGAGATCGTGGCCGACGCCGGCAGCGGGCTGCGCACCGGCGCGAAGGTTACCGTGCAGTCGACCGGCGCACCCTCCGTGTACGAGGTCGTCGGCATCGCCGCACCGGCCGGCCGTGACGCCCTGGCCCGCCAGTCGACGCTGTTCTTCAGCACGGAGCAGGCGCGGCGCCTGGCCGGACACCCGGGGCAGGTCTCCGCGCTCGGCCTGCTCACGGTCCCCGGCGCCACAGTGAGCGACGTACGCGCCCGGGCTCTCGAGGCGGTGTCCGGCACGCCCTCGCTGGAGGTGCGGTCGGGGGACGACCGCGGGCCCGTCGAGTTCATCGACGCCGGCAAGGCGCGGGTCAGCCTGATCAGCCTGGGCGGTGCGATGGGCGGTACGTCGCTGCTCGTCGCCCTGCTGGTGGTGGCCGGGACCTTCGCGCTGTCGATCCAGCAGCGGGCCCGGGAACTGGCCCTGCTGCGGGCGGTCGGCGCGACGCCGCGCCAACTGCGGCGCATGGTGGGGCGCGAGGCACTGGTCGTGGGGCTGCTGGCCGGGCCGCCCGGGGCGGTCGCGGGGCTGTTCCTGGCCCGCTGGATGCACGGGCGGTTCGTGGCCGTGGGGGCGCTGCCGGACACCCTGGACCTCACCGCGAGCGCGTTCCCGCCCGTCGCCGCGGTCCTCGCGACGCTGCTCGCCGCGTGGGGTGCGGCGCGGGTGTCCGCCCGCGGGCCGGCCCGGATGCGCCCTACCGAGGGGCTCGCCGCGGCGGCGCTCGACTCGGCGCGGCCGCACGCCGGACGGGTCGTCGCGGGTGTCCTGGCCGCCGTCGGGTACGTCGTCCTGGTCGTGGTCCTGTCCGGGCTGAAGACCGACGCGGCGGCCACCCCGGTGACGTTCCTGTCGGTGATCGTCGCGGCCACGGCGATCGCGCTGCTCGGCCCGTCGCTCGCCCGGTCCGCGACCTGGGTGACGGGCGGGATCGCACAGCGGATCTCCCCGGCCTCCGGATTTCTCGCCGCACGGAACACCCGTGCCGGCGCCCGGCGTGTCGCGGCCGTGGTCACCCCGTTGAGCCTGGCCGTGGCGATGGCCTCGACGATCCTGTTCACGCAGACGACGTCGAGTCACTCGGCGGGCGAGCAGGCCGCGTCCGGCACGCGCGCCTCCTACGTCCTCGCCGCCTCGGAGCCCGGTGTCCCGGCCGTGGCCGCACAGGCCGTGCGCGAGCGGGTGCCGGGGACGACGGTGACGGAGGTCGTCCGCACCACGGTGCGGATCGGGCAGGACAAGTTCCCCGCCCAGGGCGTGAGTTCACCGGGTCTGGCCCGGACCCTCGACCCGGAGGTCACCGCGGGCACGCTCGCCGCGATGGACGACGGAACGGTGGCGCTCAGCGAACTGGCGGCCCGTACCCGGCACGCGCGGGTCGGCGACCGCGTCACCGTCACGCTCGGCGACGGGGTCGAGAAGGACCTCGAAGTGTCCGCCGTCTACGAACGCGGGCTGGGCTTCGGCGATCTGCTGCTCCCGCACCGGCTGGTGGCGGCGCATGTCGACCGGCCGCTCTCCTCGTCGGTCCTGGTGGCCGGGGCGCCGAGCCGGTCGGCGCTCACCACCGCGCTGCGCCCCTTCCCCACGGTCCACGTCCTGGACCGCACCGCCGTGGCAGCGGCACGCCGCACCCAGGAGGGCGCGCAGGCCCAGGTCAACTACATCGCGATGGGACTCGTGATCGCCTTCACCGCGATCGCCGTGGTCAACACCCTCGTGATGTCGACGTCCGCCCGGCGCCGCGAGCTCGCTCTCCTGTGCATGATCGGCACGACCGGCCGCCAACTGCGCGCGATGCTCCGCTGGGAGACGCTGACGGTCACCCTGCTCGCGATCGCTCTGGGAGCGGCGGTGGCCTGCGCGACCCTGACCGCGTACAGCCTGGGCATGACCGGCGCCGCGACACCGTACGCACCACTCGTGCCGTGTCTTGCCGTCATCGCGACAGCCGTGCTCCTGGCCTTCGTCTCGACGGCCCTGCCGGCCCGTGCCGCGCAACGAAGCGGGGCGGGGACGCCGACCGAGGTGGAGTGAGCGCGCGATCGGCGGCGGACTGGCCGTCCGCGCACCAGGTCCGGCTCCGGGTCCGGAGCGTTATGACGGCTCTGTGCTCCGGCCGTCCGCCGCCGGTCCCCGCCCGTGCTGCGCCCGGACGAGCACGTCGGCCGCGGCGGTCCGGTAGTAGAGCACCGACCGCCCCGCCCGGCGCCGCTGTGCCAGCCCCGCGTCGAGTAGCACCCGGGGGAGCGGGTGGCGTACCTGGGCATGACGAACGCCTTTGCGATGCTGCGACTGCTGTCGATGAGCGACCGGGAGAAGGATGCCGAGATCCTGGCCCTGCGTCATCAGATCGCCGTCCTGGAGCGGCATCTGGACGGGCAGCGGGTCCGGTTCGACGCCGGCGACCGGGCGTTCCTGGCGTCGCTGCTCCACGGCGTGCCCCGCGAGGTGCTGCGCCGGATGCGACTGTTGGTCCGGCCGGACACGGTCCTGCGCTGGCACCGCAACCTGATCGCCCGCCGGCCCGCCGGCCCGCCGCCCGGTCCCGGCCCAAGCGCGGCGGCCCGCCGCGCACCGTGCGCTCGATCCGCGTGCTGGTCCTGCGCCTGGCCAGGGAGAATCCCAACTGGGGCTACCGGAGGGTGCATGGCGAACTACTCGTGCTCGGGGTGAAGGTGGCCGCGTCCACGGTATGGGAGATCTTGAAGGAGGCCGGCATCGAACCGGCACCCCGACGAGCTTCCAGTACCTGGGCCGACCTCCCGCGCACCCAGGCCGGTGCCCTGCTGGCCTGCGACATCTTCGAGACCGTCACCTTGTCCGGGGCCCGGTTGTACGTGTTCGCGTGATCGAGCATGCCAACCGCCGGATCCATGTCCCGGGCGCCACCGCGCATCCGACCGCGGCCTGGGTGGCCCAGGCCGCGAGGAATCTCGTCATGGACCTGGAGGACGCCGGGTGCCGGGCGCGTTACCTTATCCGGGACCGGGACGGCAAGTTCCCCGAGCTCTTCGACACTGTCCTGAACGATGCGGGCATCCAGGTGGTGCTCAGTGGCGTCCGGATGCCGAGAATGAACTCGATCATGGAGCGGTGGGTGCAGACCTGCCGGCGGGAGCTGCTGGACCGCACGTTGATCTGGGACCGACGCCACCTCCTGCACGCCCTATGCGAGTTCGAGACGTTCCACAACGAGCACCGGCCACACCAGGGCCTCGCGAACGCCCGCCCCCTCCACCCGCTGCCCGCCCCGATCGAGGACCCAGACCGGATCGCCCACCTGGACACACGACGACGGGCCCGACTCGGCGGCACCATCCACCAGTACCGACATGCGGCCTGACCAGCATGGATAAGGTATTCGGCAAGGACAAGGCCGGGGCAGCCGGCCGCGACGGTCAGCCGGACGAGCGCGCGCTGGGTCATGGCGCGTGCCGGTCCGCTGCCGGATACCCCCGTGTCCGGCCCCTCCCATGTGCGCAGGGCGTCCTGAGGCAGCCCCCGGCTCGCGACGAGGTGGAGCCGGCCCCCGTCCGCGACGTGCAGCGTGGCCGCGAGCCCGCGCAGCCCGGCGACGGCCTGGTCCAGCGCGTACGGCACGGCCTCCCGGTGCGCCAGCTCCTCGCACACGGCAGCCAGCACGGACAGGCGTCCGTCCAGCTCGGACTTTCTCCGTGTCGCCCGGTTCGCAGTGCTCAAGCGGCCCATGTCTGTCTGCCGACGTCGTCGCGCCGGAACCCGTACCAGTCGAGCCCGTCGCCCGATGACAGAGGGCACAAAACCCTTACACGTCCATCAATGCATGGAAAACGTCCGCCGGCTAGGGCCCGTCCGCCGCGTTGTCTCCCGCCGATGTCGAAAACGCGGCCTCCCGTTCGAAGACCTGGCGGCAGGGCCACCGGGCCCGATCACTTCATCAGGGAGGACTCCTATGCGCAGGATCATCGCTTCCACCTACACGACGCTCGACGGCTACATCGACGACCCGCACGAGTGGTCGCTCCAGTACAACGACGAGGCGGCGCAGAAGCACGCCTTCGAGCTGACCCTCGGCGCCGACACGCTGCTCCTGGGCCGCGTCACCTACGAGGGCATGGCTCAGGCGTGGCCGAACATGGGCGGCAATCCGTACGCCGACCACGTCAACGCGATTCCCAAGTACGTCGTCGCCTCCGAGCCGGTCGACACCGCCGCGTGGGGACCGGCGACGGTGATCCCCGGGGGCGAGCTGGTCGGCACGGTCGACAGGCTCAAGCAGCAGGACGGCGCCGACATCCTCGTCTGGGGAAGCGGCCGGCTCACCGACGATCTCGCCGCGGCCGGACTGCTCGACGAGTACCGCATCTGGGTCTACCCGGTGATCAAAGGCGACGGCCGGCCGCTCTTCCGGCCGGCGAGCACATGCCCGGTCGAGCTGGCGGACACGGTGACCTTCGACTCCGGCGTGGTAGTCCTCACCTACCGCCCGACCACGCGGTGACGGACGCGACGGCACCGGCGACCGAACCCGCGCCCACCCAGGAGGACAGCATGAACGACGACGTCACGGACTACATCGAGAAGGCGAAACCCTGGCAGAAACAGGTGTGCACGAGGCTGCGGCAGATGGCGCACCGCACGATCCCCGGCGTCAAGGAGGCCTTCCAGTACGGTAAGCCCCACTTCCTTCGCGACGGCGGTCATGCGGCGGCGATCCACGTCGCGAAGGACAAGGTCTCGTTCATGGTGTTCGACGCGGCCGGCGTCGACGCCGTGCCAGGGCTGCTTCGGCCGCTCGGCAACGGTGACCGGAAGGCCGTCGACATCCGGGAGGACGACGAGGTCGACTACGACCTCATCGCCGACGTCCTGCGCCGGACCTGCGGCGTGCACTGACCGACAGGGGAGGGAACCACATCGTGCGTGTCATGGTGACGACGAAGGGGACCGGCGCCGACGAAGGCAAGGGCCGGCCGTCACAGGAGATGTTCGAGAAGATGCAGGCCTACAACGAACTGCTCGTCAACGCCGGCATCCTGCTCGGCGGAGAGGGGCTGAAACCCAGCGGGGCCGGGGCCCAGGTGGTCTTCACGGCGGGCGGCACCTCGGTGGTCGACGGGCCGTTCACGGAGTCGAAGGAGATCATCGCCGGTTACTGGATCTGGGAGGTCAGCTCGCTCGCGGAGGCCGTGGAATGGGCGAAGCGGTGCCCCTTCGACCCGCAGTACGGTGCGACGCAGACGCTTGAGATCCGGCCGTTCTTCGACATGGCGGACTTCGCCGAGACCGTCGACCCCGCGACCCTCGAAAAGAGCCGGCAGCTCCAGGAGCGGGGCGGCGAGGGCTGATCATGGACGTCCGCCGGTCGATCGAGGCGCTGTGGCGGATCGAGTCGCCGCGGATCATCGCCACGCTCGCCCGGCAGATCGGGGATGTCGCGGTGGCCGAGGACCTCGCCTCCGAGGCGTTCGTGGCCGCCCTCGAACAGTGGCCCTCCGACGGCGTCCCGCCGCGGCCGGGCGCGTGGCTCATGTCCACCGCCCGGCACAAGGCGATCGACCGTGCCCGACGGGAGGAGACCGGCCGGCGCAAGGCGGCCCTCATGGCCGCCGACCTGGACGACCGGGCCCCCGACACTGCCGAGCAGGCACTCGACCGGATCCCCGACGACCTGCTCACCCTCGTCTTCATCGCCTGCCATCCCGTACTCGCCCCCGAGTCGCGGGTGGCACTCACCCTGCGCCTGGTCGCCGGGCTCACCACCGACGAGATCGCCCGGGCCTTCCTCGTGCCCTCCGCGACGCTCGGTCAGCGTGTCTCCCGGGCGAAGCGCACGCTGTCGGAAGCGCGCGTTCCCTTCGAGCCCCCGCCGGCCGAGGAGTTGCCGGCCCGGGTCGGCGCGGTGCTCGAAGTCATCTACCTCGTCTTCAACGAGGGGTACGCGGCCACCTCCGGCGACCAGTGGGTACGACGGGACCTGGCGCGGGAGGCGATGCGGCTCGGACGCGTACTCGCCGGACTGCTGCCGCGCGAACCCGAGGTCTTCGGGCTGGTCGCGCTCATGGAGTTGCAGGCCTCGCGGTTCCCCACCCGTACCGACGCGGACGGCGCGCCGGTGCTGCTCGAACACCAGGACCGGCGGCGCTGGGACCGGACACTCATCACCCACGGTCTCGCCATACTCGACCAGGCGACCGGTCTGGGCCGCCCGCTCGGTCCCTACACGCTCCAGGCCGCCATCGCCGGATACCACGCCCGGGCGGTCACCTTCGCCGACACCGACTGGGCCGGCATCGTCGCGCTCTACGACGCCCTCGCCCAACTGGCGCCGTCCCCCGTGGTCGAGCTGAACCGGGCGGTGGCCCTCCTCCACAGCGACGGACCGGAGACCGCGCTGGCGGTGGTCGACTCGCTCCTGGACGACCGACGGATGGCCCGCTACCACCTGCTCGGCGCGGTCCGGGGCGACCTCCTGCTCCGCCTCGGCCGGAACGCCGAGGCGGCCGAACAACTCGAGCGCGCCGCCGAACTCGCGCCCACCCGGCATGAGCGCCGGCTGCTGCTCGAACGCATGACCACAGCGCTCGCCGAGCGCCGGCCGGACCGCTGACAGCCCCGCGGCGCTCCCCTGCCGAGCCGTGGCGCCGGTGGTCAGTGTGCTTTCTGGAGGTCGCGCGGGCGCCTCGATGCCGTGTCCGGGCGGGAGGTGTGCCGGGTCTCGCGGGCCAGCCCGACAGTGAGGATGGTCAGGGCACTCATCACGGCGATGAACGCGACGACCCCTGACCACCCGCGGCATCCGCTTCAAAAAGCGCGACTACGTGGGTCCGTGGAAACGCCTCGTGACCGCGGCCACCTACCAGTACGTCGACCTGCCCGATGCGTCCGTGGTCACCACCCGTGCCCTGCTCACCGCCCGGGAGAACATCACCGATAGCGTCGCTGCCCGCGCCATGATGTGCATCCACGGCGGCGCTGGCTTCGGAAAGACGCTCGCCGTCAACATCTGCCTGCGCGGGCTCGAACCGCATGAGGACGTCCGCAAGATCACTTTCCGTGCCCGGCCCACCGCCCGCTACCTACCTGAGCCTGATTCGCCGGCTCTGCGCCTTCGTCGACGAATGCGCCGAAGCGAGATAACGGCAGCACACCTCGTGGCGGTCTAGCGTGACGGCGGTCGTGGAGGGTGCCCACGCACCCGGACGCCCCAGCCGGAGCCGAGAACACGCGCCCGCTCAACGCACCTTGCCGATTCCCGATCGGAGGGGAGGCCATCCGATCGAGAAGTCGGCGAACTCGACGTCAATGACGGCGATGTGCAGGCCGTGGGCGCGGCGGCCCCCGCCGCGGAAGTAGGAGTGCCCGAGCGCGCGGGCGAGGACCACCATCTGCTGCTGCTCGCCCGCGCCGGCGTCTCGGGCGGCGAACAGCTCGCGGGCGACCTCTCCTGGTAGGTACTGGGTGATCCGCCGCACCCGCGGATCGTCCGAGGATCCTGCCGGTGCGGCGAACCCGAATCGCGCCCTGGTGTGGAAGACGAAGCCTTCCGCTTCGGCCTGCGCACGCCGGCGGGCCCGTATCCGGGGTTACCATCGGGCCAGGACCGCTTCCTCGATCGCCCGGTCCTGCAGCGGGCCCGGCGGGCGCCGCGCTCCGGGCTTCTTCGTCACCCACCGTTGCACGGTGCGCTGCGACACCCCCAGCACGGCGGCGACCCTCCGGGTGGAACCCTGGTGCGCTACGAGCAGAAACCGCAGGCGGGCCTCGGTGCTTGAGGGGACGGGGCGGGTGCGCAAGGCACGCTCCAGCCCCTGCGCGATCTCTCCCTCGTCCGGTCTCCAAGCGGCTTGCCGACAGGGCCGGCTTCCCGCGGCCCCGTGGTATCAGGTCTCCCACACCCGCCCGCCCCTGCCCGCTGGTTCCGGCGTCTTCGGGACAGCACCGGCCGACATCGGCTACGAGAGCCCCAGGGGCGTGCACGCCTCGTGCGGCTACTCCTAAAGCGACCCGCCCACCGGGGCCGACCGGGCGGCGGGCAAGGCCTCCTGGCGCCGGGGCTCAGGCGGCGTCGGCCAGGCTCGGCTGCGGTCCGCGTGGTAGCGCGGGCCGGCGCTCAGCGGGCGGCGCTCGATCATCCGCTCAGTCTCCATAGTCCCCTCTCGACCCAGCAGTCGGCGAGGTACGCACGGAACACCTGCCGGTCAAGGAGTCGCTATACGGCCCGCTGGGAACTTCCGGGTGCAGAACAACCTTCCCCAGCCCGGCCAGCTGGCGGAGCATCAGGCCCAGTCCACGCCGAGCTGGGTGAGTGCATCCAGCTGCTCCGCCGTGAGTTTGTCGCGCCGCTGCTTGGTGTTGGATACCCATACGCCGAGCTTGACGGCCACGGGCTCTGTCTCGCCGCCGACCACGATTTCCTCGCTGTGGCTGCGTGGTACGGGCCGGTGGGCGCCTTCCCGTTCCACCCACTGTGCGAGGGCCGCGAGTCCGCGTTGGAAGGCCTGTTGTGCCTTGCTCGGGCCCTTCCCGGCGCTCTTGGCCGCAGGGGCGGCTGGGGCGAGCCGCTCAGTGGGCTTCACCCCCAGTTTGGAGAGCCGCTCTTGCTGTTCGGGCATGAGCTGCGCCCAGGTGCTCGCTTCCTGTTGCCGTTGGAGCCATCGTCCGATGTCGTCGCCGTCCATGAGGACGCCGGGGGCGATGTCGGGGAGGTGGCCGTCGGCGTGGACCAGGTCGGCGAGGATGCGGTGGCGGCGTTGCCAGTCGAGTGGCCAGGGGCAGTTCCAGTCCGGGTCGATCGCAGTGAGCTGTGCCGCGCGCTTCGCGGCGCGCTCTGGGTCTTTGCCGAGGCCGTTCTTCTGGCCTTTCCGGCGGAGGTTGGCGATGTGCTGCCCGATCGGCAGCTTCACTCCGTCGGCCGGGTCGTCCCATACGGCGTCTTGTCGGGGGGCGAGGTGTCCGGTGGCCCGCCGGTAGGACCGGAGTGCTGCGAGTTTGGTTTCCCAGGCTTCCTCGCCGGGCTCCCACACCATCCCGGCCTCGGGGGCGTCCAGCAGTTCCTTGCGCCGTTCCTCCAACTCTCCGGCCCGCAGCGCCTTGCGCTGCTGGTGCACCCATCGCCCCAGGGGAAAGTCCTTCGTGACGCCGACTTCGACCTCAACGTCGTAGGGCACGGCGTAGAGGCCGGTGATGCCATTCTCGGCTCGCCACCGGATGAGGGCTTGGTAGCCCTGCAGCCAGACCAGTGATTCGGGTCGGTAGACGCGGGTGCGCAGGAAGGCGGCGATGGTGGCGGCGTCCCGGGGGGAGGAGAAGTGGAGCAGTGCGGACTTGGCGGCGGCGTCGGTGTTGTCCTGCTCCTGGTCCTCGCCGTCGCCCTCGCCGCCGGCCCCGATGATTCGCCCGTCCTCATCGCGCCGGACGTGCACCTTGCGCGCGTGCTTGCCGCGGGTGAGGGCGCGGGAGGCGAGCTGCTCCACGAGTCGTTCATCATGCGAGCGCAGGCCCTGGAGTACAGCGACCAGTCCCGCATACGAGGAGGAGGTGACCATGTCGGTCGGGTCCTCACCCGGCTCCAGGAAGACCGGCACGATGATGCGTGCGACCTTGGTGGTGCCGTCACGATTCAGCCGGAGTGCCCGGCCGATGTTCTGCACGATTTCCACCTGGGAGCCGCGGGTGTCGGCGAAGCAGACGGCTTCCACGCCCCGCTCGCCGGTGATGTCGACGCCTTCCCCGAGTACGCGGCAGCTCGCGAGGAACGCGCGGTGGACCCGCCGGCCCGCGGCATCGATGCCGTTCGCGAACTGGCGCAGGACCTTGCGGCGTTCGGTGACGAGGTGGTCGCCGCACAGCCACGCCGACCAGACGCGGTCCGGGGGTACGTGTCGGCCGGCCTCCAGCTCGTAGAACTCCGCGTCGATCGACGACTTCGGCAGCCGGTCGGCGGCCGCCAGGTCGTCGTCGGAGGCGTCGTCGGCGTACAGCTCCGCCGCCGTCTGCGGCAGCTTCTCCGCGAACGCGTCGGCCTCCTCGACCTTCTGGTGGAACGTCATGACTGTGCGCAGGTTGTACGCCGCGGCGTGCTCCAAAAGTGCGGTCTGCAGCAGCGCCAGGCGCCGGCCCCGCTGCGCCTCCTCGGACTCCCCGAGGACGGGTGAGGGGTCGCGGATCTCGAGTACGTCGATTTCGAATCCGGCGAGGATGCCCCGTTCGATCGCCTCGCTCAGCCCGAGTTCGGCCAGCCAGGGCCCGTAGGTCTCGGAGTCCTGGCCCATGGTCGCGATCTCCTGCTCCTGGCCGCCCGTGCCCTTCTGTGGCCGGGGCGCGGCGAGGATGCGCGGGGTCGCGGTGAGGTAGAGCCGGAAGTCGGCGGGGATGCGGGTGTTGTCGTGGATCACTGCCCACGGCCGACCGAGATCACCTGCCGTGCCGTGGGCCTCATCCACGATCGCGAGGTCAAAACCGCTCATCTGCTGTCCGTACAGCCGTTCCCCGCCCGCTAGGGCGGCTTCCAGCGGCCCGCGAACCTTCCGTTGGCCCATCGGTGCGTCGATGTCCTCGCGGTCCACCAGGGAGGCGTACGTGGCGAACACGACCACCGGTCCCTTCCCGGCCCACAGGGCGAGCTGGATGGGGTTGGTGGTGGTGCGCACCCCGAGCGAGTTGAGCACTGGGTCGTTCTCCAGCGAGCACACGGCGACCATCGGGGCCCGGTGGCCCACCAGGCGCCACGCCTGGGCGGTCTGCGCGAGCAGATCCAGGGTCGGGACGGTGACGAGGATCCGGCCGCCTGGGAAGCACTCCAGCGCGCACGCGGCGGCAGTGATCGTCTTCCCTGACCCGGTCGCGGACACGATCGTGCCCCGTGCCCCCTGAGGGGGCACAGATGATCTTGCGGGGAATCCTACCCACTTACGGAAACTTGCTTTCTGGGCTACCTGGTGTTCCCGAAGCTGAATACCCAGCATTCCCACGCTCCTCCTCTGCCTTCTTTTCTACTCGCTTCGGAAATCACCAGGACGGCGTGAAGGGCGGGACGGACACTGTACCGTCCTCGGCCACGACGATTTGTTCGGCAAGCTGGGCCAGGACCTGAGAGGGGCGCAGCCCCGCCCGGCTGGCGACCGTCTGGATCAGCCGGCTGGGCGCGGCGGACAGCCGGACCTCCGCTCGCAGTTCATCCGCTTCCTCCCCCTGCCGTTCCCCGGAGGCGGCCTGTGCCGCAAGAGCACCAGCAAGCCGTTCCTCACGCTCGCGAGCCCACACCGAGCCTTGAGCGTCCTGTTCCGGCTCGTACACGCTCCAACCGGCTGCAATCATCAAGTCCCTGACGCGCTGCCACTCAGCGTGTTTGGCCAGCCAGATGGCAGCCAAACGCTCCCGGTCCATCTCGAACTCGTAGAAGGAACCGTTTCCCCTCAACTGCTCCGCGGTCTCCCGCTCACGGACAGCGGCCTCCGCGACCTTTTCCGCAACGGCGGCGACGTCCAGGCCATTCGCCTGACGCCGGACCTGATCCCGCGCCACGTCCTGAGCACTCCACATGCGTTTTCCCTTTTCCGGAAGCGCGAGCAGCAGGGCCCGCATCAGGTGGTTGGAGGGTGTCCCGTGTTTCCGCCAACGGTACATGATGCATCAACCTGATGCATCCACTACACCAGAACCCGAAACGAACGACCCCCCACCCCCTCGCAGCCAGCCCGGCCCGCGTCAGCGGGCCCAACGGTTCTGGAGGCGCAGCCGGAAGGACCGTCAGGCGGGGGAGCGCAGCGGACCCGCCCGGGAAGCTCAGCACTCTCTCAACTCCGATATCAGAGACCCTACTAGCCGCACTGACACCCACTCAGCCGCAGCCGCGCACCGCGCGGCCCGCCGGGCGCGCAGCGGCCGGCCCCCAACTAGTCCCCGGAGCGCAGCGGAGAGGACCGGCCCGCGTAGCGGGCCGGCGGGAGCGCAGCGACCGCCGTCAACCCCGTTGCGTAGCAACGGGGTTCGCACCCGCGGAGCGGGTGCGCAACAACCGTGCGCAGCACGGGCGTTCGCTTGCACATCGCGCAGCGATGTGGTACCCGCTCCGCGGG
>NZ_JBIAXS010000059.1:0-15594 GCF_042896885.1 Streptomyces sp. NPDC001231 | reverse complement strand
GCTACAGACACTACTCGCGGTCTGGACCGGCACCTGTCCGACCTGCCACCGCGACATACCAGCACCAATACGGACCTGACCAAGCCCTACTAGCCTGTGATGCATGCATCAGACCCGAAGGCGCGACCGGCGCCTGGCTCGTCGTGCGCGGCCGGAGCCGGCCCGGCGCCAGGCTTCGCGGCTCACGGTCGTGGGGGCTGATGTGGTGGTGGTTGGCTACTTCTCCGCGAAAGAGAAGGACTTCGTTGAACTCCGCGGTCAAGGCCCGCACCCAGGCGCTCAACCAGCTCAAGGCCGTGCTGGTCAACGCTCCATCCGCCCTGCGCGAGACTCTGGAGCCGCTCTCAGCCTGAGTACTGGCCCGCCGTTGCGCGGAGCTGGTCGACCCCGGTGAGGGGCAACCTGGCAGCCGAGACGGCAGTCTTCACGCTCCGACTGCTCGCACAGCGCGTGTTGCGGCTTCGGCACGAGGTCACCGAGCTCGCGCGGCGAATCACCGCAGCGGTGCGGGCCAGCGCACCCAGCCTGCTGGAGCGGTTCGGGATCGGACCGGACAGCGCTGCGGCCCTGCTGATCGCCGCCGGCGACAACCCTGAGCGGCTGAGCGAGGCATCCTTTGCCGCACTGTGCGGCGCCAGCCCGGTCGAGAAGCCCTCGGGGAAGACCCAGCGCCGTCGGCTCAACCGGGGCGGGGACCGGCAGGCCAACGCCGCATTGCATCGCATCGTGGTCACCTGCATGCGCCAGGACGAGCGCACCCGCGCTTACCTGGAGCGACGCACCGCCGCGGGCCGAGGAAAGCGCGGGATAATGCGCTGCTTGAAGCGCTACGCGGCCCGCGAAGTCCACGCCCTGATATGCGCCGACATGATCACATGCCGCCAGCGGCCTGACGACCCATCAGCCCCCATGACCGCTGCTTGACAAACATAGGGACATCAAACACAAGAAACACGGCATGAACGTGCAGGTCATCGCCGACCCCTTCGGTCGAGTGCTGTGGGCCTCACCGGCCCTGCCCGGCGCCGTCCACGACATCCGCGCGGCCCGCGCACACGGCATCGTCGACGCCCTCGTCGAGGCCGGCATCAAGTGCTGGGCAGCATCCAGGGCGCCGGAGGCACGGTTCGCGTTCCCTACCGCGGCAGGTGGGAGATGCTTTCCGCGACAGGGAGGTGTCTAACCGTTGCCGGTCAGACACCTCATCCTTGGATGTCCGGCCTGGTGCGAGCCCTCTACTGCTGTAGTACTGCCTTCATGACGCTGCGGGCGATGGGAGCGCCGAGTCGGCCGCCGGAGATGTCCTGGCGGGAGATGTTCATGTCGGTGGGGTCGATGAACACGGCGACGGCGACCGAGGCGCCGTCTGGCCTTTTGCCGTAGGAGACGAACCAGCCGTAGGGCACTTCATCGGCGACGTTTACGCCTCGCTGCGCGGTGCCGGTCTTGCCGCCGACAACGATGCCGTCGATCAGCGCGCGCTGGGCGCTGCCTTCTTTGGCAGTGTGCTCCATCATCTGCTGCACCTTCTGGGCGGTGGCGGCGGAGACGGCCTGGTTCATGACGGCCGGCTCAGTCTTCTCCAGGGTGCTCAGGTCGGGTCCGCGGATCTCGTCGACGATGTAGGGCTGCATGAGTTTGCCGTCGTTGGCCAGTGCCGCGGTGACCATGGCCATCTGCATGGGGGTGCTGGTGAGGCTGCCTTGACCCATGCCGGTCAGAGCGGTTCCTGGCTTGTCCAGGTCCTGGGGATAGATGCTCTTCGTGGCGCGCAGGTCTGCGAAGTCCGGCGAGTAAACGTCCTCATTGAACCCGAATTTCTCCGCCGTCTCGCGCATCCGGTCCTGTCCCAGTTTGGCGGCGGCGTCGAGGAAGACGTTGTTGCAGGAGTACTGCATGGCGGTCTTCATGGAAGCCTTGCTGCAGACCGCGTCGCCGGCCTCGCTGCCGATCCGGTTCGTCGACTGGGGCAGCTTGTAGGGGGATTCCGCCTCGCTCGGGGCGTCGATGTCCGTGACCACGCCGTGCTCAAGGGCCGCGGCGGCCGTGAGGATCTTGAACGTGGATCCGGGCGGATAGGTCTCCCGCAGCGGCCGGTTCGCCAGCGGCTTGCGCTTGTCCTTGTCCAGGGCCACGAACCTATCGGACTCCTTGAAGGTGTTGCCCGCGAACACCGACGGATCGTAGGACGGCGCCGATGCCAGGGCCAGCACCTTCCCGGTCTTCGGATCCAGAGCGACCACAGCCCCCCGTGCACCCTTCAGACCGGTCAGGCCCTCATAGGCCGCCTTCTGCGCCCGCGGGTCGATCGTGGTTACCACGGCCCCTGTGCCACGGTCCTTGCCCGTCGCCACGTCCAAGAAGTGCTGGAACGCCAGACGGTCGTCCTGCCCTGACAGGATGCCGTCATAAGTCTTCTCCAGCAGCGACATGCCCTGCGCCTGCGACGCGAAGCCGGTCACCGGCGCGTACATCGGCCCATTGACGTAGGTGCGCTTGTACTTGAGTTCCCTGCCCGCGACCGCCTCGGACCCGGTCACCGCCTTGCCGCCGACGATGATGTCACCCCGCGGAGAGGCGAACCGTTCGATCAGGACGCGGCGATTATTCGTGTCCGACGCCAGCTCGTCAGCGTGCACGTACTGCAGCCAGTTCGCCCGTATCAGCAAGGCCAGCATCAGCAGGCCGCAGAAGACAGCGACCGCCCGCAAAGGCCGGTTCATGGCCGGCCTCCATTTGTGAGCCCGGGCATCGTGGCCGTGGTCAACTGGGCAGGTTGCAGGCAGAGTCTGACGGATATGAGGATAGGTAGCGCCATGCGAGCACCATAGCCCGCACATGAGTCCGGGCCCCCTGTCGCTTTCGAGCGTCGCTGACAGGGCTGATACGCAACGCGCCGCGCCCCGGCGACCAGGGACTTCACCAGGTTGCCAGACCAACTGACAAGCTGCTGTGACAGGTTGGAAAAGTCTCACTGGCTCATCGGTGAACTCGTGCGCGCCGGAATGGAGACCGCGGACCCGATCCGGGACAACGGCATCGACCTGCTCGTCTCCCCAGCCGACCACGGTTGGACGCAACCGATCCAGGTCAAGACCTCGCGCGATCGGAACATCAACGTGTACCCGTAGTACGTCCGGGGCCGACTCGTCCGACTCCCACTCCTGTTGGTCCACATCCTGCTCCGCGACAGCCGGGCGCCGATGCCAGCCGATGCCGAAGGTGTCTGCCTCCACTCCTACAACGACTACTCGCCGAGACTTCTTGTACTGACCCCCGTCGAAGCCTGGGCGCTACCCACCAACAGCGGAAAGAGGGCTCTCCTGCCGTTTGTGCGGGTCAGGCTGTCGTGAGTTGGCGGCTGGGGAGGGCGGGGCCCGGCGCCGCGCACTGCTGCACTGCCATGAGGGAGTGGACGGAGTTCCGCGTCAGCCCCGGCCGAGGACGCAGAACTCGTTGCCCGCCGGGTCGGCCAGGACGCCCCAGGGGACGTCACCCTGACTCACGTCGGCCCGTATCGCGCCGAGGCCTTCGAGCCGGGCGACCTCCCTCGCCTGATCCTCGACGGGGTCGGACATCACGTCGAGATGGACGCGGTTCCATACGACCTCGTCGTCGGGCGTGCGGCGGAACTCCAGGTACGGCCCGACGCCCTTGACGGAGCGCAGCAGGGCGCGGTCGTCGGTCAGCTCGTGGACGGTCCAGTCGATCGCCTCGCCCCAGAACCGGACCATGGCCCGTGGGTCGGCGCAGTCGACGACCACGGCGGCTATCGGCCCGGTGTCCCGGTAGAGCTCCCGGGGCTCCAGGACGCTGAACACGTTGCCTTCCGGGTCGGCCATCACCGTCCACGGCGCGTCGCCCTGGCCCACATCGGCGGGCGTCGCCGCAGAGCTCGGTATTGGACTCCGCGGTCCGAGTGGTGTGTGCGGCCGGTGAGGTCGGCGCCGGTGTGCCGGCGGCGCCAGATCGCCATCTCCAGCGCGTCGAGGGCGAGGTCGGTGTAGAGACTGGTGGCGACCTGCCAGCCGACGACCATGCGGGAGAAGACGTCGATCACGAAGGCGGCGTACACCCAGCCGGAGAAGGTGCGGATGTAGGTGATGTCCGCTACGCACAGCTGGTTCGGCGCGGTCGCGGTGAACTGCCGCTCGACCAGGTCGGCGGGCCGGGCGGTCTCGGGGGACGGCCGGGTGGTGCACGGGCTCTTGGCCCGGATCACCCCACGCGGTCCGGCCGCGCGCATGAGGCGCTCGACCGTGTAGCGGGCCACCTCGAATCCCTCGCGTACCAGGGCTGCGTGGACCTTGCGTGCCCCGTAGACACCGTAGTTGGCCTCGTGGATCCGGCGGATCTCCCAAGTGAGTTCCTCGTCGCGCAGGCTGCGGGCCGAGGGCGGGCGGGTGCGGAAGGCGTAGTAGGTGCTCGGCGCGATCGGCGTGTCCGTCTCGGCGAGAACGTAGCAGATAGGCTGGACGCCGAACGTCTCCTTGTACTGGTCGATGCAGGCGACCTTCATCGCAGTGAACGGTCCAGCTCCGCTGCGAAGAAAGCCGAGGTGGACTTCAATGGCGCGTTCGCCCGCCGCAGTTCCTTCATCTCCCGCTCGAGCTCCGCGATCCGGGCGGCGTCGGCACTGGTGGTGCCAGGCATGATGCCTTCGTAGGTCTCGGCCCGCTTGACCCACCCGCGCAGGGCCTCGGGATGCATATCGAGCTGGTCGGCGATGCGCTTGATCGCACCGGCCCGGCCGGCCGGGTCCTTGCGCGCCTCGACCGCCAAGCGCGTCGCGCGCTCGCGCAGTTCGTCGGGGTACTTACGGGGAGCAGCCATGAACGGCATCCTTCCGGGTCTTCGATGTCTCCATCAAACCCGGGGCGGTTCAAACCGCTGCCTGTCGTTCACGCTGCTGCACGGCTGACAGCCTGCTACAGCGCCCGAAGGGACAGCACCCGCGGGCAACACGAAGCCCCGCCGCAACTCGACTGCGGCGGGGCTTCGCCGTGCAGCGGTCAACCTGCGCTAAAGGTCCCACACCACCTCGGAGCCGGACTCGCCGCAGGCGTCACACTTGCCAGCACAGGGCAGACGAGCACCGCGAATGGTGCAGCAGGGTAGACAGAACGCATAACGGCCCCTCACAGTCAGCAAATAGTCGAGCAGATGCTGCCCCGACCAGATCGACACCCCACCACGGAGGTCGGGCGCACAGGTGCACAAACACCAGGGATCATCCCGATACCCCGGCGAGTTTGCCCCGCCTCTGGGCCCCACGGGCCGGTCTCAGCGACCGCTTGAACCGGACCGACCGAGGAGGACGTATGCGAGACAAAGGAAGGGCCACAGAGACAGCGGACTCCCGCTACCCGCGGCGTGTGTTGGCGTGGCTGATAGCGGCGGTGGCGCTGTTGGCCGGCCTGATGGCGACGAGCTCATCCGCCATGGCAACCGACCTGCCGTACGGGCCGTACACCTGCGCCGCAGGCTACGTGTGGCGGGATGCGTACGCGGGCGACCAAGTCTGCGTGACGCCGGCGATCCGCACCCAGACCGCGACGGAACACGCGCTGGGCCCCTCACGCCGCGAGCCGAACGGCGGCATTTACGGCCCGGACACCTGTAGGCAGGGCTTCGTCTGGCGCGCAACGCGACCCTCGGATCACGTGTGCGTGCCGCCGGACAGCCGCGACCAGGCCAGCAGCGACAACGCCAACGCAGTCTCGCGGCTGGCTGACCCGGGTGCGACGCCGCGCGGCGGAGTGTCCGTCACCACCACGTCGTCCCCGACCGGCGGTCGCCTGTTCGCCACCGGCAGCGGGCTCACGCCCTACAGCACGGTGCGGTTCTACAGTGCCCCGACGACCTGGCCGGTCTCGCTGGGCCGACTGACAGCCGACGCCGCCGGAACCCTGCAGGGATGGCAGCAGGTTGCGGCCCTCCACTGCGACAGCGGACCGTACCCAGCCACCATCGTGGTGCTTGACCAGGGCACGGGCCTCGTCACCACCGCCGGCACCACCGACGCATTCCACCCCTGCTCCTGAGCCGGCACGCCCACGGCTGCATCCTGAGCGTGCGGCATCCCAGTGTAAGAAGCTGTTGTCTTTCCGGACTTGAGGACTGCGTTTCCGCTGGTCGGGCGTAGAGTCGGCGGCCCCGTGGGAGTAATGGCCTGTCGTGCTGTCGCTCCTCGGGAGGTCGTGGATGCAGTCGGTGGTTGGACTGTTGGAGCAGCATGAGCTGGGTGCTCGCCGTCGCGTGGACGAGCTGGGAGAGGAGGCCAACCGCGTCCAGGCCGAGTTGGCCGTGGCCGAGCGGGAATGGAAGGAGTGGGCCATCGCCCGCTCGCGGGTCGGCGAGGTGCTGGCTCCTGCGGACGAAACCGGGCAGGACCATGGCCGGGCCGACCGCACCGCGCAGGCCGTCGTGGAGCGAGCCGGGAAGGCGTCGCGGGTGCCGGAGGCGGCGAAGGCGAAGTCGCAGGTGCCGGTGTGGTGCGAGGGGCTGGCCTGGTCGGCACCGTCGGTGGACCACCAGCGCATCCTTAAGGTCCTGGCGGACCGGGCACGGCTGGGCCAGGAGCTGGTGGGCTGCCAGGAGATGGCCGCGGAATTCGGCATGGACGTCGTGCCGGCGCGGGTGGAGGCACTGCGGTCGAAGGCGAAACGACTGGTGGCCCGCGGCTGGCTGGCCGAGCCGCAGCCGCGCCGGTTCACGCCCGCGCAGGGTGTGGCCAGGCCAGTCGGCGGGTCATGACCAGGGTCATCGACCAGGAGACCATCGCTTCGGCGCTGGTGGTGCGGCGCTCGAAGTCGCGGACCAGGCGGCGGGTGCGCATCAGCCACGCGAAGAGGCGCTCGACGATCCACCGCTTGGGCAGGACCACGAACCCCTTCTGGTCGTCGCTGCGTTTGACGATCGCCAGCACCAGCGCGAGCGCGGCCAGGCAGTACTCGACGAGGCTGCCGGTATAGCCGCCGTCGGCCCAGACCAGGGCCAGGCGGTGGTGCGCGTCGGCCACCCGCCCCAGCAGGACCTGGGCGGCGGTGCGATCGCCGACATCCACGCTCGTGACCATCACGCCCAGCAGCAAGCCGAGCGTGTCGACCACGACGTGCCGCTTGCGCCCGTTGACCAGCTTACCGCCGTCGAAGCCCCGGCTGTCCGTTCCGACCACGGCGTCCGCCTTGATGGACACGAAGCGTGGAGGACGGCCGTGTCAACGTGAGGCCGTCGAGGCACTGGCGGAGCACGCCCCCGACCTGCATTCCGCATTGGCCGCGGTGGATCCGCCAGACTCCGCCATCGTGGACGGGACCTTGATCCCGACTGACCGGGTCAGGACCGACGAGCCCTACTACTCGGCCAAGCAGAAGCGCCACGGGATAAACGTGCAGGTCATCGCCTCTGCCAACGGGACCCCGTTGTGGTTCTCGCGGGCGTTGCCCGGCCGGACCATGATCTGACCGCGGCCCGCGCGCACGGCATCGTCCAGGCGTGCCTGACCCGACAGATCCTCGTCCTGGCCGACAAGGCATACCGCGGAGCCCATGCGACTGTCCGCACCCCGTACTACGGGCGTGACCTGCCGGAACGGTACAAGCAGTTCAACGCCGACCACGCCCGCCTGCGGGCACCCGGCGAACGGGCCTTCGCCCGGCTCAAGCAGTGGCGCATCATCCGCGAAGCCCGCTGCAGCACGAACCGGATCAGCCGCACCGTCGCCGCCGTTCACGCCATCGAGATCGGCTGGCGCTCAGGATGAGAAAGGTTCACTGACACCAAACGGAGAGATCGCACACAATCCGAGAGAAACACCCGAACACCCCGAGCTAAAAGCGGCCTGCTATTTCCTCTTGTTGACTCGATTGACAACTGTGGCGCTGCGTCCAGCGAATTCCCCGATGCGGCGTTGTGCCCATCCTTGGGAAAGGCCGTACCGGATGCGGGCGTGGGCCTGGGCGCCCGTGAGCAGGGGCGGTTCGGTGCCGGGGCGCAGTCGGCGTCCGCGCTGTCCGTGTCCGCGCCGAGCCTGCACCGCCTGATCCTCTCCGCGGCCCGGGGGTTGCCGTTAACCGACCTTGTGCTACCGCCACCAGGGGCGGCGGCGGACCTCCGCCATGTGCTGCGCGGGCTCGCTCACCGACTGGGCGTCTTTGCTCAGGTGATGCAGGTGCTCTTGCACCCAGAGCAGGTGCGGGTGCGGCAGTTCAAGCTCCGGCGACGCTTCGACTGGTGCGTTCGCGTCGACCGTTGACGCCTGCCTTGGCATGGCTGGCGTCATCAACAGCGGCGGCGAAACCGTCGTCGGTCCGGGTGATGGCCGGCTCACCTCCTGGGCGATCGTTCCGTAGAACCCGGCCAGGTCCACCGCCTCGATCCGGAGTCCGGTGCAGGCCGGCGCACCCGCGTACCCGTCCGACCCCGCCAGCGGCAGGCAGGCGCTCCCGGGGGCGGCCGACGTGGCCGGCCGCAGCGCAGCCAGGGTATGCGCGGTCAGCCGCAGCCGGGTCGCGGCGTTGACCAGCGTCCACAGGTCTTCCTTGCCCAACTTCTTGCTTCCCTGCTCGGTGAGGAAGCAGCGCATCGCATCGTCGAGCCTGATGCCCGCCCTCACCACGGCGATCGAGGCGGCCGGCGGCACCATCAGCTCGCTGAGCGCCCAGTCCACCGCCTGGGTCAGGAACGCCGCGCCGGAGCGGAAGGCGTCGGCGAGATCGTCGCCGACCACCGACGACACCCCGCGTGGCCACAGCAGCACGCCGACCGCCAGGCTGACACCGCAGCCGATCGCCACGTCCTCGATCCGCAGCAGCCCGATCGTCCAGCCGACCGGGGCGAGCAGGTTGAACACCACCACGACCGTCACCGTGAAGGCGGCCTGCCCGACCAGGAACGGCGTGGTTCCCGGCGCGTACGCGGCGACGAGCACCGCCACCGGGAATACCGCCCACAGCGCGCCGGGATGGGTCCCGATCGCGATGAGCAGCGCCGTCCCCACCACGAAGCCGACGACGGTGCCGCCCAGCGCGCGCAACGCCGTCGATCCGGTCGCCGCGGCGCTGGTGCGCAGCACCGACAGCGTGCCAAGCACCACCCAGAACGCGTGCTGCACCCCGGACGCGTCCGCGACGGCGACGGCAGCGGCGAGCGCCACCGCCGCGCGCAGCGAGTTGAGGAACCAGACCGAGCGGACGGACGCGTGGCGCCGCACCAGTGTGACCGCACCGATCAGGCCCTGCATTCGGGGTGAGTTGGCCGCTGCGGCCAGCGCGGCGGTGGCAGGCGTGGCGTTTGCAGGCACGATGGCGGCCGGGGCCGCCGCGGCGGTGGCAGCGTCGGTGGAGAAGCCGAACCAGTCACGGCGCTCCGCCTCGACCGCCTCGGCGGAGGCACGGTGGCTGACGATCAGCGCGTCCGCGGCGGCGCCGCGGGCGACGACCGCGATCGACTGCGCGTGCACCGCCTGCGCCGCCGCGACCCGTGCGTCCGGCTCGCCGGCGCGGCCGGACAGGTCACGCAGACGCTCCGCCGACAGCGTCCGCGCCTTCTCCAAAGCGGCGAAATCGAGGTTGGCCGCCTGGCCGGCGAGCAGCGCCTGCGTATCGGCGAACAGGCCTGCGGCGGCGCGCAGCAGCGCGCGGTCTTGCGGGCAGGAACGGGCCAGGTCGATGTGCCCGTCGAACGCGTCGCCAACCTGCGACGCGCCCCACTCCAGCAGCTGCACCAAGCTGCCCAGCGCTTGGTCGGCGGTGCCAAGCATGGTCGGGCGATACGGCGCGGCGTCGAACGCGGCGCGCAGTCGCTCCTTGGCCGCGCGCATCGCCGCGGGCGTCGTCGTCTGGCCGTCGGCGGCGGCTCGCAGCCGGCCGGCCAGCTCGCCCGCCAGTTCGGCGGTGGCGGCGCGCAGCCGGTCCCCCGGCGCGGGCGGCGAGAGCAGCAGCACCGCGATGGTTCCGGCGACGGACGCCATCCACCAGCCCTCAAGCCGGCTCGGAATCGTGGCGGCGCCGCCCGCGGAGACAACCGGCAGCACGTAGGCGAACATGGCCGCGATGGCGCCGGTCGCCGCGTTCGGGCCGACGATTCCGCCGAAGAAGATCGCGAACGTGACGGGGACCGTGACCAGGGCGGCGAGCCAGGTTGTCCCGCTCACCAGCGTGCCGATGATCAGCGCGAGGCTGCCGACGACGGCGAGCTGCGTGTGCGCGGACAGCTTGTTGGTCCTGGTACCGCCGAATCCGGCGATGACCAGCGTGGCGATCCCGCCGAAGGTGGCGTACAGCGCGGTCTGCGGGCTGCCGATCACCTTGTAGGCGATCGCGAACAGCGACGGGACAACGATGGCCGCCCGCACGGCGCGCATCGCGGCTGGTACTGACCAGGTCGGTTTCCACCATTCCTGCGGCACCCAGTCAACCCTACCTACGGAACTCGTGCCGGGTGACGCTAGGGCTCGGTGGGGAGCGTTCTGTTCATCCTGTTCGCCATCACGGTGTGGATCGCGGTCGGCGCCGTGGCTTGCGCCGTGCCGGCGCGGTGATGCTGGCTGCTCAGCTCGTGGCCGGCTTCGCCGCGATGGCTTCGAGATCGACCTTGAAGCTCGGCCATATGAACCTGTCCACCACCGCCATCATCGACGCTATCTCGTGCTTGATCACCTCGCGCCGGACGACCCAGTACGCGTCGACGTCATTTTCGTCGACCAGCCACTGGCGCACGCTCACGATGTCCGTCAGGCTCGCTCCGGCCTTCGGGAGGATGCCCTCGATGTTGCGTCACCGCCTGTCTCGCCTGATCGGTGATGTTGTCCGCCAGCGCGCCGTTCTCGTTCAGCCCAGGCGTTCCCGACACGAGGATCAGCTCGTAGCCGGGCGGAACGCGAACCGCATCCGCATCGTGGCCGATCCGCTCCGACACGGGGAGCAGATGACTTCGGGCTTGCTCTTTCCAGTACCTCCTTCGAACTAGTCACCGCGGGACTCTGGCATCCTGCCTGGCGGGCAGGGCTCCGCCGGGGCTCGGTCGCCGCTGCTCCCCCGTGAGCCACCGGCCAGCCGCCCGCCTCGCCAGACGACACGCTCTCAGCCGCCGGTGCCTTGTCGACGTTCAACAAAACGCCTGGCCGCGAGAGAGCGGCGACGAGGGACCGCCGAGCGCACGGCAGATGAGCCGGCGCCTGCACGGCGAACGCATGATCGAGGGCACCTGGCGCCGGCGCCTTCACGACCTGGAATGGAACACACTGCCGAACGGGGCCTTCGTCCCGCACGACGGGACACCGGCACTGGTGCTGGACTCGGAGCTAATCGAGTGGACCGAACGCGGCTACCAGAACCGCAGGTCCCGCCCCACGCACGGGCAGGCCGAGGTCATCACCCCGCCCTCGATCCCCGCGATCCTGCGCGCGGGCTACCGCGCCCAGATCGACGAGGCGGCCGTCTCTCGCTGAGGACCACCGCCGTGCTCCAGGCTCGGCCCGGCACAAGACCGCTGCTATCAAGCCTTTCACCTGCACCGTCACAGTCGGCGCGTGCGCTTGACACTCCTCAGCGCCCTCCCAATTCTTTGGGTTTGACAGCCCAAAAAAGTGCATAAAGTGGGTTGCGCTGCCCAATGAAGGAGAGCGTCTCACGACGGTGCGGAACGAGTCCGACGCACGTGACGGGACGCTCATGCAGGCACCAGGCACCGGCGCCCCCGCGCCCAGGCCGGCGCCGAACGCGATCCGGCGATAGACGAACACGAGGAGGGCGCAGAGATGACGCCGAACAACACCGACGAGCAGATCCGCCACGTCTTCGACGAGTGGCACCGGGCCGTCAAGGACCAGGACGCCGAGGGCATGGCCGCCCTCTACGCGCAGGACGGGGTGCTCGAGACCCCGGCCGTGCTGGCCCTGTGGCCCGAGCGCGAGGACGCCGTCGTGCACGGCAGTGACGCCATCGCGCAGTTCTTCGCGCAAAGCTTCCAAGCCCGCAGCGGCGAAGGGGTCTTCGAGGACTGGTTCCGCAGCGGGCAATACTTCTCCGACGGGCGGTTGCTGATCTGGGAGTACCCGCGCGAAACCCCGAAGGGCGACCAGACGGACGTGGTCGAGTCCATGGATCTCGAGAACGGGCTGATCACCCACCACCGCGTCTACTGGGGATGGGTGGGGTTCAACAAGCTCCACAACGCCATCAACAAGGCCCGACAGTAGGCGGCACCGGTTGCCTGCAGGCCCACGGCCGGGGCGCCCGCTGCTGCAGGCGTCGGGCGCCCTGCCGCTATCCCGAAGGAGCGGCCCGGCGTGTTCACGTCCCAGGGACGAATTGCCCCCTCCGCATACTGCTTGTCGGGAACTGTGCGCCCCATGAGCGTGCTGTTCGAGCCCGGCCCGAGCTGCACCGGCGCAGATGGGGCGGGGCCGTGAGCTCCATCGCGGAAAGTCGCCCGAACGGGGCGCTCTCGGATCCAGTGCGGTCGAAGTCATGCCAGCATGCCAGCCCCGACCGCTTCCGGAAAATCGCGCGGTACTCGGCCTGAAGGATGCTGCTGGTTAATTCGGTGGGAGCTCTTGTGGCTGGTCGTGGCCTTGGGGGGCTGTGGGCTGGGCTGCGATGGCCGTGGCGGGGTTGGGGTGTGAGTGATGCAGCCGGCGCCCCACCGTGCCGCCGGCCGCCCAGTTCCGGGCGATCAGGTCGGCGAGGTCTTCTCGCCCAGCCCCCTGCCGCACGGACTCCACACGCGAACGTAACAACTTCCTACTCCCTACAGAGACAACGTGTCCTCATGCTGATCGCAATCGCCGCCGTGGGTATCACGGTCTTCTGCCTCACGCTCTGGTGCTCGCTCACCGTTGCCCGGATGCAGGACCTCCCCACGTGGCGCCGATACCTCCCCCTGTCCCTCTTCCTGATCGCGCTCAGCGCCAGCCTCCTGCGCGCCTTCGACATCCCCCAGATAGCCAACGCCATTGCCTTCCCCCTGAACCTCGCGGTCGTCGTCACTTCGCTGTACGAGATCCGCGCTCGACAGAGCAGAAACCGAGCCGGGCTTCCCACCGGCTGAACTGGGAGCCGCTGGCGTGCCGGTTGGCGCAGGCGACACGAAAACACCCCCTCCGAAAGGTCTCGGAGGGGGTGTTTGCCCTAATAGGGCGGTTGTGGCTGGGGCCGGGATCGAACCGGCGACCTTTGACGACGGAGCCCTGCCACCTGATCCGTAGGCGCGTTAACCCCGGATGCGTATGGCGCCGACCAGCAATTCAGCGCCGTCAGTTCAGAGCGGTGGACCGGAACTGGTCTGCCGTTGTGCGCCGCTGTACGTGGCTGTTGATGTCAGGCGCCGATGTCAGGGGGTCGTCCCGTTTCCGCTGGTCAAGTTGTCGTTGGCCAGGGCGACGGGCCTACGGTGCCGACAGGGCGGTTTGCTCGGCCTTCTCCAGCCAGTCGCTGTACCAACGGGCGAAGGTCACCGGCTTCCCGTCGTCATCGAGGAGCGGCACGAGGTCGACGTCGTCCGCCCGGCCGTCGGACCAGATCGTGCCGCGGTGACTGCCACTGATGATCAGCCACTCCCGCAGGGCACACCCCAGATGACAGATCACGATCGCACCCTCAGTGCGTTCGGGAGCGAACATGACGGCATCCCACCGTTCGTCCCACGCCTCGATGGCGTCGTCGAAGTCCTCGATATCGTCGAAGTCCTCTTCCTCGGGACGTTGGGCAAGGAGGTCGTCGAGCAGCTTCGGGTCCGGGCCCTGGTCGGGAAACGGCTCGGCCAGCCTCGTCAGGTCGGCCAGGTCCGCGCCGTCGCCTTCCCAACGCCAGCGGCCTTGCACGCGCCGAACGGGGAACAGGCCGTACGCGGGGCCGGCGCCACCCGTGCCAACGTGGAGCAGGAAGGCCCGGTACTCCTCCGGTAGCTGCACGCCTATCTGAGCCTCGAGTTCGGCAAGCCCGCCCCGGGTGAGCGGCTCCTCCAAGACCCACTTGTGCCCCAATGCCCCGAACACCTTGCCGCCCCCAGGCCCTGCGCCCGCTGCCTCGACCCGCTGACGTACGCCCGCCCACCACTGATCAGTCATGCGCAGACCGTACGTGCAGCCACCGACACCCGGGTTGCGGGTCCCACTGTTGCCGTCCCGACGGGCTCAGGAACGGCCCGACAACCCAGGCTCCCTCGGCACGACACGACGTCGGCCAGCTGAGACCCTCGGTGCCCGACCAGCGCACTCAGTCACGCCCACCAGCAAGATCAGCAGTCTGCGTTGTAGATCGTCCGGCGGGGTGGTTTTGCCGATGAGTTCACCGTCCTCGAACGGTCTATCCAGCGACACGACCGTTCTCGACAGGAGTGCCATGTCCACCATCCAGCCAGTGATCGTGACTGCCGACCAGGACGTTCTGCTCGGCTTCTATACGAAATTGTTCGGCGCTGAGGAGATCTTCCGGGTGCCGGCGGAAGGCCCGGCCTTCTACCTCGGCTTGCGCATCGGCGACACCGACCTCGGGCTGGTAGCCAAGGCGAACCCGGGGACTGGGGCGGCGCCGCGGATCCTGCTCAGCATCGGTGTCGACGACGTCGACGAGACGCTCGGCCGGGTGGCGGCGCTGGGCGGCTCGGTCCGCGGCGGCCCCAACGACATGCCGTGGGGACAGCGCGTCGCCCACATCCAGGACCCCGACGGCAACCCGGTGAACCTCACTCAGCCGATCCCGGCCCGATGACGCTGTTCCGGGGGCATGTGCTGATCGTGGGCTACCTGCGGTAGAGATCAATTGTCGGTAGTGGCCTCGATGTTCGTCAGGACGAGCAGCGCGCGAAACAGGTGGGTGGCGCGGGCAGGGTCAGTACGGAGCTTGGTGAGGATCCTCCAGTTCTTCAGGTGGGCGAAGCCGCGCTCAACGGGGGCACGTCCGGCGGCAAGGACCCGGTTGGCCTCCTTCTCTGCGGGGGTGACGAAAACCAACGACCATGCCGGGGACACCGTGTCCCTGGTCTACCAGTGCCGACTGCCGCTGTCCTCGCACACCGTCAACCACCTCGCCGACCTGCTGCGACGGCATCTGAAGGCGATACGGTCCCGGTGGCGGGTGCTGCCACCGGGGAGGATCGCGGTGATCGTCCTGGCCGTGCTGCGGCACAGCTGTTCTTCGAGCCCGTCCAGCTCCGCACATCGCGCGGCGATCCGCTCCAGCACCTCGGGGGCCGTCATGCGCCGGAGCGTAGGAGCGGCACCCGCGACGACGGGTGGGAATCCGCAAAACCGCCCCGCCAGACGATCTACACCGCAGACTGCCGCCCACGACCAGCACGAGCACCCCGAAACAACGTCACACCAGCCCCCTGACCAGCTATTTCAAGATGGCGCAGCTTCATGGATTGGCACCTGCACCGGTGCCCGAAGCACCGTCTGTGAGCAGGGGAAGATCCGTCGTTGACTGTCGTCATCTGTCGACGTTGGCCACCCTCGGACGGCCCACAGACGGCCCCGGCCCAGGCTCCGAAGAGCCTCTAGTAGGGCTTGGTCAGGTCCGTATTGGTGCTGGTATGTCGCGGTGGCAGGTCGGACAGGTGCCGGTCCAGACCGCGAGTAGTGTCTGTAGC
>NZ_JBIAXS010000058.1:0-21692 GCF_042896885.1 Streptomyces sp. NPDC001231 | reverse complement strand
ACGCGCTGGAACAGCTCCCACAACTCGTCCGGCACCAGCCGCTCAACGATCACTGTCACAGCCAACAGCCTAGCGAGCCAAATGAGATGACCTCTAAGGACGCCTTCACCCTGGTCGCCCCCGACCCGGGCAGCGTCCCCGGTCCGTCTCCGGACGATTGCCCAGTCACCTCATCGGAAGAGTCCGACTCGACCGGCACCGCCAGCTCCCGGTGAGCGCCCGCGCCTGGCCACGCGGCCTGCGTACGGCACTGGCCCGCGCGCACGCGGTACTCCGCCGTACGCCGCCCACGCCGGGCCCGGCACCCGGACCACCACGGCCGCCGTCCCCGTCACCAGTGCCACCGATCCCTGTCCCCGCCCCCGCGCCGGCACCACCGAACCCACCAACCCCACCCGAGCCGCCCGCCGCCCCCACGTCCCCGAAGTGGCTGGAGTTCGTCGGCACCGCCGGCTCCCTGCTCTCCCTCTTCACCGCGGTCCTCTTCTACTTCGGCTGGGCGAGCACCGACGCCGAGACGAAGGCCCTCGGTCTGCGGGACACGCTGTTCCGGTTTTCGACCGCGGACTATCTGCTGCGCAGTGTGGACGCGCTGTACATCCCCGCCTTGGTGGCGGCCGCCGTCTCGATGGCGGCCGCGGCACTGCACCAACGGGTGCAGAGCGACCCAACGCGGGCAACACGCGTGCTGCGGCACGCCTGGCTGCCGGCACTGCTGCTCGTGCCGTCGTACTACCTCGCGCCGGCCATCTTCGAGCTGGTCATCCCGCTGGCGGCCCTGGCCGGCGTGCTGCTCAGCACATACGCCCGCACCCGCCCGCAGCCCGACGCGCCCGCCGACCGGCGCCGGGCGGCACAGATCTGGGCGCCGGCCCTGCTGGTGGCGCTGGTATTCCTGTTCTGGGCGGTGTCCGGGTACGCGGGACTCGTGGGGCGGGGCCGGGCCGAGGAGACCGCCGCGACCGTGGCCGGGGAGCTCCCTGCGGTCGTCGTGTTCAGCAAGCAGGACCTACTGATCCGGGGCGGCGGCAGCTGCGTCGCCGCCGTCGACCAGAAAGGCAGCCCGTACCACTACCGCTACGCCGGGCTGCGCCTGTTCCACGTCTCCGGTGACCGCCTGTTCCTCGTGCCACGGTACTGGGCCCCATGGCAGGGCACGCTGTACGTGCTGCGGGAGCAGGACGAGGACGTGCGCATCGAGTACGTCAGCGGCGGCCGGTTCGGCGAGCTCTGGCATGTCGCAGAACCTATCGCGCGGGGCATTGTGCGAAAGCTGTTTTGCGAGGGGTTGTGAGAGCGAAGATCAGGAGCAAACCGGGCAGCCCCGGCAACAAGGTGGGCACAGGTCCCGGTGATAGGTACAGCCGCCACCGCCCCGGTGGACATGTGCAGCACGTCGTCGCGGCAGTAGAGCATATTTTCCCTATAGGGGCGACGATCGGTATATGGGTGACGATCGGTGTGGCTGGTGCGAAGCTCCACTGCCGGAGTCGGCAGGCCCGGGGCGGCGGTATTGCCATCAGGCGCACCGGCAAGCGGCCTGGCGAGCCAGGCGTCGCTGGCAGGCGGCGGCGGAGGCGCGGCAGGCGCTGGTGTTCGCGGAAACGAATCTCCTGACGCAGGTGCAGGCCGCAACCCAGCAGGCAAGCGACTCGCGCCCGGGGCGAGGAGCGGAGGGCTGCCATGTTGCCACCGTGGTGGAGCTGCCCGGGCTGGCCGGGCAGCTGGTGCGCTGTGCGGTGTTGGCGGACCGACGAACCGGGGCCAGCTGGGCGCAGATCGGTGCTGGCCTGGGCATCAGCGCGGAGGCGGCCAGATATCGCTTCAGGCGCCTGGAGGAATCCCTGCCTGGTGCCGCTCGGGAGGGTGAGAGCACGAGGGACCTTGCCGGCTTCGGCACCGGCACAGGCTCGGGCACGCATGTGCTCTGCTCCGCTTTGGACCAATTCATGCGGGAGACAGGCGCCTCCGGAGGCCTGGTATACCTGCTGCCGCCGGGCGAGCGGGTGCTGCGACTGGCGGTGCAGAGGGGGGTTCCCCGGCAGATCGCCGCGCACTGGACGCAGGTGCCGCTGGCGGCCCGCACCCCGGCGACCGACGCCGTGCGCGAGCGGCGTCTGGTGTGGGTAGGCGGCCAGGAAGAGATGGCGCGGCACTACCCGCAGATGGCGCTCGCGCTGCCCTATCCCTTCTCGGTGGCCGCTGCCCCGATCACCACCGGCACCACCACTTGGGGCGCCCTGCTGGTGCGGTGGCCCAGCTCGCATCCATCGCCGCTGACCCGACACGAACGCAACGCGGTCCGTACCTCCTGCCGCCGCCTGGGCCTTGTCCTGCGGCAGGCCGCCGACAGCGGCCACCCGCTGCTGCCCGGGTCCGAGCCGCAGGTCCTGGCCCCCCTGCGTGCCCGCGCTCGCGGGCCAACCCAGGAGGCGGCAGCGGCGGACTTCGCCGAGCGCCTGCCCGGAGGATGCTGCACCTTGGACCTTGACGGCCGGATCACCTTCATCACCACCGCCGCCGCCGACCTCCTCGGCGCCAGCGCCGTCGACCTGCTGGGCGTCCTGCCCCGGCAGGTCCTGCCGTGGCTGGACGACCCAGTCGTCGAAGACCGCTACCGGGCCGCGGTGCTCAGCCAGGAGGCCACCTCCTTCACCGCCCTGCGCCCACCGGACCGGTGGCTGTCCTTCCACCTGTACCCGGACGTCTGCGGCATCAGCGTCCGCATCGCCCCGGCCTCCCCGTCCCCTGCCTCGGAGACGTCAGAGGTTCTGCACCCCGCACCGTCGGCCGCACCGGGTCGGTCGACCGCCCACCACCTCCTGATGCACCTCGCCGCCACGCTGACCGAGGCCGTCGGGGTCATGGACGTGATCGCCCGGATCGATGACCTGGTCCCGACCGCCTTCGAGGCCCAAGCCCTCGCCCTGATGATCGCCGAGGAGGGCCGGCTGCGGATCATCGGTTACCGCGGCTACACCGCCGAACTCATGGACCGCTTCGACGGCACCCCCCTGGCCTCGGACACCCCTGCCGTGCGTGTCCTGACCAGCGGCGTCCCTCACTTCTACGCCACCTTCGCGGACCTCAAGCGCGCTTATCCCCCCGCCGTCCTGCAGGACGGCAAGGCCGCCTGGGCCTTCCTGCCCCTGATCACCTCCGGCCGCCCCGTCGGCTCGCTGGTCCTCGCGTACGACCGGCCGCATCCCTTCACGCCCGAGGAACGAGCTGTCCTCACCGCGACCGCCGGGCTGATCGCCCAGGCCCTGGACCGCGCCCGCCTCTACGACGCCAAACAGGCTCTCGCCCACAGCTTGCAAGCCAGCCTGCTGCCCCAAGCACTGCCCCGCGTCCCTGGCCTGGACGTGGCCACCCGCTACCTCCCCACCGCTCACGGCATCGACGTCGGCGGCGACTTCTACGACCTCATTCATCTCGACACCGACCTCGCCGCCGCAGCAATCGGCGACGTCCAAGGCCACAACGTGAACGCCGCCGCCCTCATGGGGCAGGTCCGCACCGCCGTCCACGCCACCGCCGGCGCATCGCCCGGCCAAGTCCTCGCCCGCACCAACCATCTGCTCACCGACCTTGACCCCGGCCTGTTCACCAGTTGCCTCTACGTCCAGCTCGACCTGGCACGCCACCGCGCCTGCCTGGCCACCGCCGGCCACCCGCCCCCACTCCTGCGCCACCCCGACCTACACGCCGAGATCCTCCCGCTGACGCCCGGGCTCCTGCTCGGCATTGACCCCGCCGCCGACTACCCGGAGACCGACATCCCCCTACCGCCCGGGGCCGTGCTCGCCCTGTACACCGATGGACTCGTCGAAACCCCCGGCATCGACATCGAGGACGCCACCGCCGACCTCGCCGCCCAGCTCGCACAAGCCCGAGGCCAGACCCTGGACGACCTCGCCGACACCCTCATCCACCACGCCCAACGGTCCGCCCCCCGCAACGACGACATCGCCCTGCTCCTCATCCGGCCTCAACAACACGGCCGCTGACACCAAAGGCCCGCCCGGCTCGGCGGGGCTCCTGTCTCCGCCCCGTCGACGCCGCCGAGCTCGGTGAAGCATGCCTCCCTTTCCGAGCCCACCGCCGATCGGAGCCGGGGTGCCCACCTTGTTGCCGGGGCTGCCCACGCCGCCTATCTGCGCGAGCTCTTACTGTGACTGGTCACAAATTGACGCTTACCGTTGTGGTTCCCAGGCTGGTATGAGGGGCCGGCGAAAGGGACCGTGGTCGTGAGTGGTGGGCAGAGTGAACTTCCCCGGCTGCTGACGGCAGCGGAGACGGCCGCGCCGGTGGAGGCAGTCGACGTGGTCGCCCAGGACCTGCGGCGGCGTCTCGAGGCCACGAATGTCTCCTTCCTTATCGTGGACCTGACAGGGAAGGCAGTGGCGCGGCTGTCCACCACTGATGCTGCGGAGGGTGGGCGGGAAGCGGAGCGGATCCCCATGCTCGGCAGTGTCTACGAGCAGGTGATCCGTACCCAGCGGCTGTACCAGGAGGAGACCGGCCGGGGACAGCGGGTGATCGTGCCGGTCACCAACCGGGGGGATGCCATCGGACTGCTGGAACTGCTCCTTCCGGCCGCCCCCGGCGAGGACGTCCTCGATGCGGTCAGGGAAGCCGCCCACGTCCTGGCCTATATCGTGATCGCCAACGGGCGCTTCACCGACCTCTACATCTGGGGCAAACGCTCCCGGCCCCCCACCCTGGCAGCAGAGATCCAGTACCAGCTACTGCCCCCGTCACTGTCGTGCGAGGCTGCACAGTTCACCCTGTGCGGGAGCCTGGAGCCCTCCGAGAGCCTCAGCGGTGACACCTTCGACTACACCCTGGACCACGACACCCTGCATGTCTCGGTGACCGACCCCATGGGCCACGACATCGACGCCGCGCTGGCCGCCACGGTCCTGGTGAGCGCCCTGCGCGGCGCCCGCCGCGCAGGAGCCGACCTGGCCGAGCAGGCCCACCGGGCCGACCAGGCACTGATCGACCACGGCCACGGTCACGCCACCGGGCAGCTGCTGCGCATCAACCTCCACACCGGGCAGGCCCGGCTCGTCAACGCCGGCCATCCCTGGCCACTGCGCATGCGTGAGGGGGCCACGGAGGCGATCACCTGCGAGGTGGACCATCCCTTCGGGCTGTCCGAGCTCGCGCCCCACCCCTACCGCGTTCAGGACCTCGATCTGCGCCCCGGTGACCGTCTGCTCATGTTCACCGACGGCATGCTCGAACGTCATGGGGAGAAAGTCGACCTGCCCGCCCTGCTGGAGCGCACCCGGGACCTGCACCCGCGGGAGGCCGCGCTGATGCTGACGTCCGCGGTACGGGACGCCGCCGACGGCCAGCTGGAGGACGATGCCACCGTGATGTGCCTGGACTGGCACGGTCCCCAGGAGACCCAGCGGCACGTCAGCTCCGGCGCGGACACCCAACTGGCCTCAGCCGGCCGCGCAAAGCAGTAGCCGTGACCAGGGCGCTTTCCTGGACGGTGGATGTTCGGTTCAGGCGGCCGGTGAGTAGCTCTCGCTCGTCGGGGCATCGCCTCTGAGTACCGTGAAGTCGACGTCCAGGCGCGGGTCATACGCCTCGGGTTGGATGCCGAGCTCGTGGGTGGGGTACTCGCCGAACCGGTTGATGTGTTCGGTCAGGTACGGCGAGATCTGGGCCAGGTCCTCCGGCTCGATCTGCCAACCCTCCTCCAGCAGCTGCCGCACGATCTCCGCGATGTCCAGGGCGTTGTGGAAGATGACCGCGTTTGTGAGCAGAGCATTGAATTTCATCGCCTTCTCCTGCTCGACCGGGTCGTTGTCCGCGATGACCCCGCGGTTGCCGAACCCGATCCACTGGCAGAACCGGTTGAACGACTCCACCTTGTTCGTCGCCGCCGTCACCCGTCGACGCAGCGGGGCGTCCGAGAGGTAGCGCAGCAGCTGCGCGGTGCGGATCACGCGGCCGACCTCGCGGAAGGCGGTGTAGGTGGCGTTCTTCCGCGAGCCCGAGCGCAGGCGCTTCAGCAGCGTGGAGGAGGAGATCGCCCCCTCCCGTACGGAGACGGCCACCCGCATCAGGTGCCGGAACTGGGATTCGATCAGGTCGAAGTCGATGACATGCTTGCCCGGCTCCCCGAACAGGGCGTCGATGTGCACGTACTCGCTCTGCCTGGACGGTCGGTAGAACATGCAGTCCTTCCAGTTCCGGATGCGGGGCATCAGGTCGAAGCCCAGCAGGTGGGCGAGGGCGAACACCGGCTGCGACTGGCCCTGCGTATCGGCGTGCACCGTGGTCGGCTGCACCTCGGAGGTGTTCTTCAGCAGGCCCACGATGATGTAGACGGCCTCCCACACCCCGCACGGGATGAAGTGCGTGAACAGCGCGACGTAGGTGTCGGAGATGTGGTGGTAGGCGATCCCGCCCGGTTTGCCGTACCGGACGCTCGTCTCGGCCAGCAGGTTGTCGAGGTAGGTGTCCATGTGGGTGCCGTCGGCGGCCACGGCCGTGCCGTCGCCCCACGCCTGCGAGATGTCCAGGCGGGCGTGCGCGTTGACCAGGTCAGCGATCGCCTCGTTCAGCAGCGCGATCGAGAAGTGTCGGTTTGCCACGTACGACAGCTCGTGCCCCGAGACTCCGGGGATGTGACGAGCGGCCTCGTACGGGCCCATGTTGGTGCCCTTGACGAAGGTGGTGATGACGTACCGGCCGAACGGGTCCTCCAGCTTCGGCTCGTTGCCGGACGCAGGGCCGAAGCGGCGCCACCATTCCACCCAGTACGCAGTGCGGGCCACGATCCCCATCAGCGAGCGTTCCGGCATCCGGGCCTTGATCTCCTGCTCCAGCCGCTTCGCCGACGGCCGCTGCCCCTCCGAGCGGTGCGGCTTCAGCGCCGGGGTACCGGTCTCCGGGTCGATGACCAGGCCCTCGTTGTCCGGGTATCCGGCGTCCGCCGCCGCGGTGGCGCCTCGCAGCTTGTCCTCCAGCTGCCGGCGGAAGAACTGTGCGTCGAACTCGGCCGTCTCGCCCTCCTCGGCGAGGCCGACCTCCACCAGGTAGGCCGCCAGCTTCTCCTGGACGACCTCCCACGCGAGCAGCTGCTCGGACCAGTCCGCGTACTCCTCCGAGCCGACCACCGCGACGTCGCCGGTGCGCAGTTCCTCCGCGAGGGCGGTGAACACCATCGCCTCGAAATGCTTGCGGACGAACTGCCCGGACCGGGTCTTGTCCGCCACGGCCCTGCGCCAGTTCTGCGTGGCGAAGGAGATGTCCACCTCCTTGCCCTCCTCGTCGAGGGCGGTGATGTACTCGCCGCGTGCGCTCTGGTGCCGTTGGGCGTGTGCGAGCGCGTCCAGCACCCGCCCGTCCTCGGATGTCGCGGTGACTCCAGCTTCTCGGCCAGGTCGAACATCACCGCGCGGTCCCGGCCGATCTGCCCGTACAGCAGCACCTCCCAGAAGTTCCCGTGGTGGGCGGAGACCTTCTCGATCTGCTCGTACTGCTTCGCGAACCCGCCGAAGCCCTCCACGGCCCTGGTGACCGCGCCGAGCCCACCGGCCTGCACCACCAAGGCCTTCGCCATGGCGAGCACCGCCCGGGAGACCTTGCCGTTCAGCCGCTTGGCGACCTCCTCGGCCGACGCTTGCTCGTCCAGCCCGTCCAGGGCCTTCACCGCCTCGGTGGTCATGGCCGCGGCCTTCGCCAGGGCCCCCTGGGCGGGGCCGCCTTCGTCGATGTGCTTCAGCACGGTGCGGTAGTTCCCGATGAGGGCCTCGACCATCTCCTGCTGGCGCAGGCGGATCTCCTCCAGCTCGGCCTTGGCCTTCTTGATCTTCGTCGCCACCCGCTTGCAGCACATCGTCGCCAGGTCGTCGCGGACCCGCATCCTCGCCTTGTGCGTCAGGCACGCAATCAGCGCGATGCGCTTGACGGGCTCGTAGTCCGGCCCCGGGGATCAATGGAACCGTGGTTGGCGCTGAGGTCGATCTTGGTCGTGTAGCACGCGGTCGGGGCGCCTCGTCGGGTTTCTTCGGAAGATCGTTGGTCGTGGACGCCCAGTGGCTACCGTCCGCCGGATGCCGGTGGAGTTTTTAACTGATGAGCAGGCCGCGGCGTACGGGCGGTTCGTGGAGGAGCCGACGCGGCCGGAGCTGGAGCGGTTCTTCTTCCTGGACGACGTGGACCGGGACCTGATCGCGCTAAGGCGGACGACGGCCCACCAGTTGGGGTTCGCGGTGCAGATGTGCACCGTCCGGTATGTCGGCCGGTTCCTGGTGGACGATCCGCTGGACGTGCCGTGGTCGGTCGTCGAGCACCTGGCCGCGCAGTTGCGGATCGAGGACCCGTCGGTGGTGAAGCGGTACACCGAGCGGGCCAAGACGGCGTAAGAGCACGCGTGGGAGATCCGGGACGCCTACGGCTACCACCCGTTCGAGGACCCCGTGTGGGGGCGGAAGTTCCGTGCGTTCCTGCACGGGCGGGCGTGGACGGGAGCTGAGGGGCCGGTGTCGCTGTTCAACCAGGCGGTGGGCTGGCTGCGGCGCAACCGGGTGCTGCTGCCGGGCGTGAGCGTGCTAGCCAAGCAGGTCGCGTCCGTGCGGCAGGTGGCGGAGAAGCGGATGTACGCCACGGTGGCGGGCGCTGTGCGGCGGGCGGACGCGTCGTTGTCGGCGGACCTGGTGGGGTTGCTCGGGGTGCCGGAGGGGCGGCGGGTTTCGGAGCTGGAGCGGCTGCGCCGGCCGCCGACGCGGACGACGGGCGCGAGTATGGCGAAGGCGCTGGAGCGGGTGGATGAGATCTCCGCGTTCCGGCTGGGCCGGGTGAGGCTGGACAAGGTGCCGCCGAACCGGCTGGCGACGCTGGCGCGGGTCGGGCTGGGATCGAAGGCGCCGGTCTTGGAGCGTACGCCGGAGCCGAAGCGCACCGCGTTGCTGACGTCGGTGGTGCGGCACCTGGAGGCGTCGGCGATCGATGACGCGCTGGATCTGTTCTCGGTGCTGATGCAGGTGAAGCTTATCGGCGCCGCGCGGCGGGCGACGGACCGGGACTGGATCGCGGCCCGGGGCCGGGTGGCGAAGGCGTCGCGGATGCTCGATGGGGTGTTCCGGCTGTGGAGTGAGCAGCTGGATCTGGTCGCCAAGCACGGGGCCGACCTCGATCCGGGGGCGATGTGGCGGGCGCTGGAGGCGCAGATCGGGCCGCGCGAGGAGGTGATGGCCGCCTCCGCGCTGTTGGGGGAGCTGATCGGGCCTGCGGATCAGGAGGCGGAGGCGGAGATGCGGCGTCTGCTGGCCACCCGCTACAACACGGTCCGTCCGTTCCTGTCGCTGCTGGGGGAGTCGCCCGCGCTGGGGGCGGCCTCCGGCGGGAGGCGGGTCTTGGAGGCGGTGAGGTGTCTTCCGGCGCTGGCCCGGCGGAAGGTGAAGGTCAAGCCGCTGCTGCCGCGCGAGATCGACGGCAGGCTGGTGCCGCCGGCGTGGAAGAAGGCGGTGTACGCCAACCCGGGACTGCCCGAGGGAGCGGTGGACCGGGACGCGTACGTGGTGTGCGTGCTGGAGCAGCTGTTCCGCGCGCTGAACCGGCGGGATGTGTTCGCTTCGCCGTCGAACCGGTGGGCGGACCCGCGGGCGCGGCTGCTGGACGGCAAGCGGTGGGAGGCCGTTGCCGAGGACGTGCTGCACGGGCTGAGCCTGGACGAGCCGGTCGAGGAGCACCTGGCCGGGCGGGTGCGCGCGTTGGACGCGGCCTGGCAGTTGATGGCCGAGCGCCTGGAGGAGGCCGGCCAGGACGCGAAGCTCAGCTTCGAGGTTCAGCCCAACGGCCGCCTGAAGCTGAACGTGGACCGGCTCGGCGCCGTCGGCGAACCCGCGTCGCTGCGCTGGCTGCGGTCGACCACCGCGGCGATACTCCCGAAGATCGACCTGCCGGACCTGCTGTTCGAGGTCGATGCCTGGACCGGGTTCCTGGACGCCTTCGTGCACCTGGGCGACGGCCGGACCCGCATGGAGGATCTGAAGACCTCCCTGGTCGCGCTGCTGGTCGCCGAGGCGTGCAACATCGGCCTGACCCCCGTCATCGACCCTGAGGAGGACGCCCTCACCCGGGCGAGGCTGGTGCACGTCGACCAGTACTACCTGCGGGCCGACACCATCGCCGCGGCGAACGCGAAGCTGATCGAGGCCCAGGGGCGGGTGCCGATCGTGGAGCACTGGGGTGAGGGACTGCTCGCCTCCGTGGACGGTCTGCGGTTCGTCGTGCCGAAGCGGACCATCAACGCCGGTCCGTCGCCGAAGTACTACCACTTCAAACGCGGCATCACCTGGCTGAACGCGGTGAACGACCAGGTCGCGGGCATCGGGCAGATGGTGGTGCCCGGCACCCCGCGCGACTCCCTGCACATCTTGGACACCCTGCTGAACCTGGACGCCGGGGCGAAGCCGGAGATGGTGGCCACCGACAACGCCTCCTACTCCGACATGGTCTTCGGCCTGTTCGCCCTGCTCGGCTACAACTTCTCGCCCCGCTTCCGCGACCTGGCCGACCAGCGGTTCTGGCGTGCGGAGATGCCCGGGGTGGCCACCGGCGGCTACGGGCCGCTGGAGCCGCTGGCCTGCAACAAGGTCAATCTGAACAAGGTGATTACGCACTGGCCGGACATCCTGCGGGTGGCCGGCTCCCTGGTGACCGGGCAGGTGCGTGCCTACGACCTGCTGCGGATGTTCGGGCGGGAGGGACGCCCCACCCCGCTGGGCACCGCGTTCGCCGAGTACGGACGGATCGCCAAGACCCTCCACCTGCTGCGCGTGGTCGACCCGGTCGACGACACCTACCGCCGCCAGATGAACCGGCAGCTCACCGTGCAGGAATCCCGCCATAAGCTCGCCCGGGACATCTGCCACGGCAAGCGTGGGCAGATCATGCAGGCGTACCGGACAGGGCAGGAGGACCAGCTCGGCGCGCTCGGCCTGGTCCTCAACGCCGCCGTGCTGTGGACCACCCGCTACCTGGACGCCGCGGTCGCCCAACTGCGGGCGCTGCCGGCCAACGAGCGCGAGCACGACGTCCTGGACGCCAACGTCGCCCGGCTCTCCCCGCTCCGCCACGCGAACCTCAATGTGCTCGGCCGCTACAGTTTCCGCGCCTCCGTGCCGACGGGCGGCGGTCTGCGCCCGCTGCGCGACCCGGCCACCGTCGACACCGACGAGGATGAAGGCGGGTGAGCTGCGGGCGGGTTCAGCCGACGGTGGGCGTCAGGGCAGCGTCGTACTGTGCGACAGCCCACGGCAGGAGCACACAGGACAGCAGGAACCACGGGCAGTACCGGTACAGGTCCCACCCCTCGACGGGGAAGCTGGAGCCCGCGTAGTCGCCCTCGAAGCGGGCCAGCGCCTACCGCAGGCCCTTCTCCGTGGTCAGGTCCCTCTCTACATCGGCGAGCTGGGCGTGGCCCTGCTGACCGTCGTCGGGCACAAGATGTATGCGCCCAAGGACATCGCCGCTTTGTACGTACGCGTCGGCGTTCAGCCGGAGGCGGTTGTCCATGAAAAAGGACAGGAACGCGGCCTGCTGAGACGAGCGGAGCACGTCGCCGAAAAGGCACATGATGACTGTGCGTATTCACTCGGATGGGGGACGTGAAGGGGCGGTGGTGTGCATACACGGGTGGCATGAGGAGGGGGCGTTCGCACCCAGAAGGGTGTGCCCTGGAAGGAGGACATCATGGTCCGCCATTCGACACGTACGCTTCTGGTGGGTCTGTGCGCGCTGGCCGCCGCCGCGCCGGCGGCCCCGGCCCTGGCCGGGGGCGACCCGGCCGGGGCGTCCCCGGCACCGCACACCGCCGCCCGGGCG
The DNA here is from genome assembly GCF_042896885.1 of Streptomyces sp. NPDC001231. Taxonomy (NCBI): domain Bacteria; kingdom Bacillati; phylum Actinomycetota; class Actinomycetes; order Kitasatosporales; family Streptomycetaceae; genus Streptomyces; species Streptomyces sp. NPDC001231. The sequence continues at coordinate 9,833 of NZ_JBIAXS010000058.1, read as the reverse complement.
CTCCACGCGCAGACGCTCACCGACCTGACCACCACCATGAAGGGCGAGGGGTACGCCTACGCCGCCTACAGCCTCTTCGCCGCCGAGGCCGACCGCCAGGGCCTGCCGGCCGTCGGCAAGCTCTTCCGCTCCACGGCGCACACCGAGTTGAACGAGCACCTGCGCGAGGCGGCCACCCTGGCCGGCCTGGTCGGCTCCAACGCCGCCAACCTGCGCCAGGCCATCAACGGCGAGACCTACGAGCACCAGGTCATGTACCGCCGCTTCGCCGAGCAGGCCCGCGCGGACGGGGACCTCGAGGCCGCGAAGCTCTTCAGCGAGATCGCCGCGGACGAGGGCCGCCACCGCGACGCCTTCCGCACGGCCCTCACGGCCGTGACCACCGGCCGCGGCACCATCCCGGCGCCGCCGAAGGCCGACGTGGTGGCGGTGCCCGCCGGGCTGCCGAAGGTGAAGGCCGCCCGCACCAAGGCCAACCTGGACATGGCGATGCACGGCGAGGGTCTCGCCCACGCCAAGTACATGCTCTTCGCCGCCCACGCCCGGCAGACCGGCAACGCCGCGCTGGCCCGCCTGTGGGAGGGCACCGCCGAGGTCGAGCGGCAGGAGCACTTCGCCGGTGAGGCGGTGCTGGCCGGCCTGGTCCGCACGACGAGGGAGAACCTGCGCACGGCCATCACCGGGGAGCACAACGAGGCGACCACCGTGTACCCGGGGTTCGCCAGGCGGGCCACCGCCGTCGGCGACACCGCCGCCGCCCGCTACTTCCGCGACACCGCCGCGGACGAGGCCAAGCACGCTGCCGCCTTCCAGAAGGCGCTCGACCAGCTGCGCTGACTGCCCTGGCCGCACCCGGAGACCGGCCGCACGCACCACGCCAGGCAGTCCGACCGGCCGACGCCTCACCCAGGCCGGCCGGACTGCCTCCGGCGCGGCTGCCGCCGCGTCACCGCCCGGCGCCGGACCGGCTCGTCGAGAAACGGCCCTGCCAGGCCGCCTTCGCACCCGAGTCACCGATCCGGTACACCTGGACGGCCGCGCCGACGGCCACGACCAGGGCGACCACCAGCGCCACGACGCGCACCACAACAGAAGAGGCCAGCCGGGCCACGGCGGACGCCCCGCCCGCGGCGGGGCGTCCGGCCTCCCCGCCGCGGTCTCGTTCCCGGCGGGGGCCGGCGCGGCCGAGCAGCCAGACGGCGACCGTCAGCACGAACAGGGCGATCGCCCATGGAGTGAGATCGGATCCCATCTCGGCGTGCTCTTCCGCCAGTGCACTCTCCCGCACCCGGTCCTCCAGCCACTCGCCGGATTCGGTGGTCAGCACCACCAGGACAAGAGTGATCAGCCCCATGACCGGCAGCACCCAGCTGAGCCTGCGCGCCGCCGAAGACCACAGCGCACAGACCACGAGCGCCAACGCCGTCAGCGGGACCAGCACCACTGCGCCGTGAACGAAGAGGGGATGGCCGGGAAGGCCGTTGATCAGCCCAACATCCACGGAATCTCCTCCAACGGGTACGCAAGGAACATTCGCCCAAAAATCTACTGCTTCAGGCATTCTGTGACAGATGCGTCCGTGTGCAGGAGTCGTGCACGCATATGGAGCAGTGCCTCGGGTCCAGCCAAGGTGAGCTCAAAAGCCGCCACGGAGTGATCTTGAAGCCTTGCCCCCCTGCCGCTCCTCCACCACCGCGCCCCGATGCGTGTCCTGCGTTCCGCAGTTCTGATCTTCGCAGCGTTGTAGGCCCGGGATGATCACGCGGGCGCGTGTGGCGCCTTCGGCAGGGGCTGGCGCCGAGTGGGGTGGGGATGACCGCAGCACCGTCTACGAGCACATCGACGCCCTGTTCGGCGAGGTGGGCCGTAACGTGATCGACTGGGAATTGATCGAGACTCACTTCAAGGACTTGATGAGGGTGACCGTCTCGGTCCGCGAGGGCACCATCTCCTCCACCCTGCTGCTCAAGCGACTGCGCTCCGGCTCCCACAAGAACGCCACCTACACCGCCTTCCGAGAGGTCGGGCGGGTGATCCGCACCGTCCAGCTGCTTCGGTACCTCTCGGACGCGCCGCTGCGCGGCCGGGTGACGGCCGCGACCAACAAGGTCGAGGCGTTCAACGGCTTTTGCGATTGGGTGCGGTTCGGCCAGCGTGGCACGGTGGCGGCCAACGACCCGGGCGAGCAGGAGAAGGACGTGAAGTTCACCTCTCTGCTCGCCAACCTGCTCATCTTCCACAACACTCTCGACATCGCCGACGTGGTGCGGCAGTTGCAGGCCGAGGGCTGGGTCATCGACCCGCTGAACCTGGCCCAGATCTCGCCTTACCTGACTGAGCACGTCAACCGGTTCGGCGCCTACTCCACCCATGAGATAGGTATCGCCCCGGAGGACTACGACACCCACCTCGATGTCGACTTCAGCGTGCTGGTGGACGAGCAGGCCCCAGCGGCATGACCCTCATGGCCAGGTGCCCGGTCGGGGTCCATCAACCCCCCGCCCGGGCACCTGGAGTGTTGCGGATCTAGCGGGACAGCCACAGGTGCCAGCCAGCTGCGTCGGGCTCAAAGGAACTGACCAGCGTGCGTCTGGAACCCGCCGCTTCCACCATCGCGTCGAAGGCAGCCACATCGGTCAGGGCGAGCGCCTGTGGACCGTCAACGGCGTAGCCCTCCTCGGTCAGGGCCCGGCGCAACAGGTCCCGCATCTTCGGCACGTCCCCGACCACCAGAATCCGCATGCTGCCTTCCTTCTGCTTCCGCTGCTGTGCGCCGTTTGCCCTCACGGTCCCGGCCGCGGGTGAAGCTGTCATGAAGCCACCCGGATGGGGGCGCTCTTCATGCCAGCTTCATCGGCGGCGGTTTGTCTGGCCACACAGGCACCATCGACGACGAACTCGACGAGGAGTGGCCATGTCACCCCGTTCGCACATGAAGCCGGTCGCAGGGGCAGCGGCCACGTGCCTTCTGATAGCGGGCTCCGGCCTGCTGGCGGGCTGCGGCACCGCGAGGACAGAGGGCGCTGCTGGGGGCGGTACGCAGACGGACCCGGCCCCGACCGCCACCCACGGCCAGGCGCAGCAGCCCGTGCAGACCACGGAGGCCGACTGGAAGCCGCTCGCCGACGCCCTCGGCCGCACCGGCACCCTGACGAAGGGCACCGTCTACCGCGTCTCACTGCCCCGCAAGGACCTCACCGTCACCACCCAGGGCGTCGCCATCAAGCCGGGCCTCGCGCTCGGCGGCTACGCGACCTTCGCCAAGTACCACAACGGGACCATGCTCATGGGCGACCTGGTCGTCACCGAGGACGAACTGCCCAAGGTCACCGACGCGCTGCAGACCGCCGGGATCGAGCAGACCGCGCTGCACAAGCACCTGCTGCAGCAGTCCCCGGCGATCTGGTGGACACACGTCCATGCCATGGGCGACCCGGTCACCCTGGCCAAGAGCCTGAAGTCCGCGCTGGCCGCCACCGCCACCCCGCCCGCCTCGCCGCCCCCGGCCACCCAGCCACCCATCGCCCTGGACACCGCCGGCATCGACAAGGCGCTCGGCCGCAAGGGCACCGCCGACGGCGGCATCTACAAGTTCTCCATCCCCCGCAAGGACACCGTCACCGACGGCATGCACGTGCTGCCGCCCGCCCTCGGTATCACCACCGCCGTCAACTTCCAGCCCCTGGGGGGCAACAAGGCGGCCATCAACGGCGACTTCGTCATGACCGCCCCCGAGGTGCAGAAGGTCATCCGCGCGCTGCGCAAGGGAGGCATCGACATCGTCGAACTGCACAACCACACCCTGAACGACCAGCCACGCCTGTTCTACATGCACTTCTGGGCCACCGGCGACGGCGCCACCCTGGCCAAGGCACTCCGCCCGGCCCTCGACGCCACCGCGCTGGCTCCCATGTCGTGATCGGCTGGGGCCAGATCGTCTACGGCGCCGTGCTGTCGGCCGTCGTCGCCGCCGTCCTGAGCACCCTCCCCCGTGGCCGCAGTCGCGCCGTCGTCGCGACCGGTGCGCTCGCTGCGGCCGTCGGGCCCCTGGCCTGGAACGCGATCCTGCGCGCCGCCCACGGAGACCAGTTCTTCACCGACGCACCCGTGATCGTCTTCCCCGTCAGCTGGCAGGACACCGGCTCCGGCGTCTTCACCCTCGCCGCCGCCTCCCTCGGCTACGGGCTCGGTCCGCTCGCCGCGCAGCCGACCCGCACCAGCATCCGCTACGCGCTCCTGGCCGCCGTCGCAGCCCTGCTCGTCGACGTCTACCTGTACTGACCAGCTAATCGCCCGCGCGAGGTGGGTGATGTTGCGAGGGTTGAGCAACCGGTCGACGGCCACCCAGGCGGCCAGGGCCGCGAACGCGGCGATGGTCGCCACGACGGACGTGCGCATCGAGCCGATGCGGCCCGAGCACGCCGAGTAGGTCCTGGCGATCTACCAGCTGGCGTTGGGAGGGCCGCTTGGCTCCGGGCAGGGGACCGGTTTCCCCTGTCCACCGGAGCGGTTGGTGACCGACCCTGGGTAGTAGGACACTCTGAGCGCGCCATCAGCCGAGGGAAGGTGATCGGCGTGATGTGGTACGGCGGCTGGGGTTTCGGCTGGTTGATCATGCTGGCGATCACGGTGCTGTTCTGGGCCGTGGTGATCGCCGCTGTCGTCGCACTCGTGCGGTACTTCACGGGCACGCACCACGGCCACCAGGCAGGCCCGCGCCCCCTAACCGGTGAGCCGGGGTGGGGTGGCAACCGGCGAGCGGAAGACCTGCTGGCCGAGCGGTTCGCCCGCGGGGAGATCGACGAGGAGGAGTACAAGCGCCGCCTCGCACTGCTGCGGGAGCACCGGTGAACGTGCACCGCCGCCGCAGGGTGTGGCTGGGCGTCGCCGGTGCGATCGCCGCGCTGGTGCTGGGCATCGCCACCATGGTGTCGCTCACCGCGGCCGGTACCTTCCGCGGTCCGGCAGCAGCGCGCTGGACGACGCCGGGCCCGCGCTGCGGCCCGCCTTCGCTGGCGGGCCATGTGGTCGATGTGACCGTTGGCGACATGGGCGGCATGATGCCTGGGACGATGGGCGGCCCCGGCGGGCACGGTCCGGCAGGCGGCAGTCCCGCGGGGTACGGCATGGGCATGATGTGGCTGCGCGTGACACCGCACGTGATTACTTCCGGCACGATCTCACTGCGGGTATTCAACGCGGGAGCGCTCACCCACGAGGTGGTCGTGCTGCCGCTGCCAAGCGGCCAGGCCGCAGGTGAACGACAGGTCGGCCCCGACGGGAAGGTCAGCGAGGCGGGCAACGTGGGCGAAGCCTCGCACAGCTGCGCGGCGGGCGCGGGGGACGGCATCACCTCCGGCGCTGCGGGCTGGACCACCCTGGCGTTGCGGCCCGGCCGTTACGAGCTGGTGTGCAACATCCCCGGCCACTACGCGGCCGGCATGTACGACGAGCTCGACGTCACCAGCCGGTAGGAGCCGCGCTCGCAATACCGAGAGGTCTACGGCATATTCAGCTAACGATCTCATTGCCCCTTTGACGCGTATCTGGGTCACACCCCAGGTAGATCGGCATGCCGGTCGCGGCGGTGACGGCCTGGTGCTCGGCCATCTCGCGCCCGCGGTCCCAGGTGAGCGTCCGCCGCAGCTGGGGCGGGATACCGAGGAGGCTTTCCCGAGCCAGCCTGGCAGTACGGCCAGGCTGGCAGGTGTGACACCGACGCGTTCGGCGAGTTCGCCCGCAAACATCTTCCGCTTGGCGATCTGACGCCGACTTCGACGGTGATCGGCGTCAGATCGCCTTGTTCGGCTCGGCCTGCGTCTGCACCGCCTCGGCGTCGCGCGCAGCCGGATGACGCCCCTTCCATCCTGTGACCCACGTCACATTCGCTTCCTGTCAGGAATCGGGGCGCTGCCCCGCTCAAGCCACCGAGAGCAGGCAGAACGACAGGAGCGAGAGATGAAGCACCGCATCGTCGTCCTCGGCGCCGGCTATGCCGGGGCCTACGTGGCCGGGACCCTGGCCCGTCGGCTGTCCCCGGAGGGCATCGAGATGACCGTGGTCAACGCCGAACCGGACTTCGTCCAGCGGCTGCGGCTGCACCAGCTCGCGGCCGGCCAGGAGATCGAGGCCCCGAAGCTTGCCGACGTCTTCGCGGGCACGGGGATCCGGCTGCGCCTGGCCCGTGTCACAGCTGTCGACCCCGAGCGGCAGGTCGTCGCCGTGGCCGACGCCGACGGCGGCGGCGAGCTCGGCTACGACACGCTTGTCTACGCGCTCGGCAGTCACGGCGACGCCCACGGCGTCCCCGGCGTCGCCGAGCACGCGTTCGACGTAGCCGCCCGGCCCTCGGCGCTGCGCCTGCGCGAGCGCCTGGCCGGCCTGGGCGACGGCGGGCGTGTGGTGGTCGTCGGCGACGGGTTGACCGGCATCGAGACCGCCACCGAGATCGCCGAGTCCCGGCCCGGCCTGTCGGTGGCGCTGGTCGCCCGCGGGGAGCTGGGCGCCCGGCTCTCGGCAGGAGCCCGCGGCCACCTGCGCCAGGCGTGCGAGCGGCTGGGCACCGCCGTCTGGGAACACGCCGAGGTCGAAGCCGTCGAAGCAGCGCGGGTGCTGTGCGCCGACGGCACCGTCCTGGCGTCCGACGCAACCGTGTGGACAGCCGGGTTCGTGGTCGACCCCCTCGCCACCGCCGCAGGGCTGGAGGTCACCGAGAACGGTCGGATCGTCGTCGACCGCACCATGCGGTCGGTCTCGCACCCGAACGTCTACGCCGTCGGCGACAGCGCCTACGCCGTCGGCGACAACGGCCGGCCGCTGCCGATGTCCTGCGCCTCGGCCGGCTACACCGGCCGGCAGGCCACGGATGCGATCGTGGGACGCCTGACCGGCCGCACGATCGCGAACACCAAGCTGGAGTACCTGGGCAACCACATCAGCCTCGGGCGGCGGGACGGGATCGTGCAGATGGTCGATGACGAAGGGCAGGCGAAGCCGAAGTACATGGGCGGCCGGAAGGCCGCGCGGATCAAGGCGGGCATCGTCCGGATGTCACTGTGGGCCACCTCGCACCCGACCTTCGGCCTGCCCAAGCGGAAGCACCGCCTGGCTGCCGCGCCCGTCGCATCGTCCGCCGAGACGGCGGTGGCGTAGCCGTGCGAGCCGTATCCACTCAGGCCGCGCCCGCAGCCGACGTGTCGCCCTCACCGTGGCCGACCGTGGCCAGGGCGGTCGCCTTGCGCCTGGCCGGCGGCCTGCGCGCCCGCCCCACCACCGCCACTGTCGAGGACCCGGCTGCCCATGCGACGGCCTGACCCCTCCATTCACTTCTGCAAGATCCTCTAGGGTGGTCCGCGTGGACAGCACCGCCACTGATCGCTTCGACACGGAGCGGTTCGAGGCCGGCCGGACCCGGCTGGCCTCGCTGGCGTACCGGCTGCTCGGGTCCGCCGTCGACGCCGAGGACGCCGTGCAGGATGCGTTCCTGCACTGGCAGGCCGCCGACCGGCAGCGGATCAAGGTGCCGGAAGCCTGGCTGACCAAGGTCGTCACCAACCTCTGCCTCGACCGGCTCCGCTCGGCACAGGCCCGCCGCGAACGCACCGCCGGCGCCTGGCTGCCCGAACCGCTCCTCGACGGCGACCCGATGCTCGGCCCCGCCGACACCTTCGAGCAGCGCGAATCGGTCTCCCTGGCCGTGCTGACCCTCATGGAGCGCCTGTCACCCCACGAGCGGGCCGTCTACGTCCTGCGCGAGGCCTTCTCGTACGGCCACGCCGAGATCGCCGAGATCCTCGACATCACGGAGTCTGCGAGCCAGCAGCACCTGCACCGGGCCCGACACCGTGTCACCGCCGCCCGCCGCCGCGGCGGCGAGGTCGACCTGGCGTCCGCCCGCAGGATCGTCGAGGAATTCCTCGCCGCCGCCTCCTCGGGCCACACCGAACGGCTGGTAGCGCTGCTCACCGATGACGTGATCGCGATCTCCGACGGCGCAGGCCTGGCCGAGAAGCTGCTCCGGTTCGACACTCCGCAACGCGTCGCCGCCGTCGCACGGGCCGGCTTCAAACCCACCCCCGCGAAGCGGAGACTGGCCGGCGGCATGCCCGCCATCCACTATGCGGTCGTCAACGGCACCCCCGCCATCCTCACGGTGGTCGGCGATCAGGTCGTCGGCTCCGTGACCTTCGACATCACGGGCGGAAGAATCGCCACCGTGCGCGGCATCGCCGCCCCCGCCCGCCTCATCCGCCTCGCCGAAGCCTGGCGGCAACACGAACCAGACACGCCACTCATCAGCCAGTGGTGACCCGACGCCTACCGCGGCCAGGCGCAGCACCCCGCGTTTCATAGGTCACCTATGAAACGGGGCCGGGTGCTCAGCGGGTGGCGCGTACGGCGCCAAGCCGGTAGCCGCAGGCTTGATACGCCGGGACGAGCTCCTCCACCGCCCGCTGCCGGGCCCGCTCGCCGTGGAACGTCTCGCCGGCGCCGCCCTGGACGCTCACCCGCTGACCGTCGGCGGACGCGATGAGGGTGACGGTGACTTCGTCGCCGTTGGTGTCGCGGACCAGCTGCCACTCGCTCCGGCTCTCGCCCGGGACGTGCGCGCGCACCTCCACCCGGAAGACAGGTCGTCGCGGGCCTGGCCCGTGGTGCTCTGCCACTCGCCGGCCACCGCGTAGCCGAGGCGGGCGAGCGCGCGGGCACAGTCGGACTGCGACGGCGGCACGCCGCCGGGGCCGGCGGGCACTTCGGCGGGCGGCTCGATCGCCCCGTGGCGGTGGACGAACAGGTGCCAGCGGCCGTCCAGCTGGCGGGCGAGGGTGGCCAGGTCATCGGCGTTCAGCGGCCCGTAGCGGTCGGCCGACATCGTGTGGACGCGCTTGGCCAGGATCTCGGCGTCCTGCTCGTCCAGGCCCAGGACGCCGAGCGGGGTGCCGTCCGGGCGGGCGATGATCAGACGTGCGGCCGCCGGGGCCGGGGCGACGCCGGAGGAAACCTCGTTGAGGGCGTGCAGGCTGCACGCCAGCGCGAGGGCGGCGTCCGGGCCGCTGTCTGCCGCGAAGTCGAGGGTGTTGTCGACGCTGGTCCAGCGGCCGATTTGTTCTGCAGGCATGGCAGGGCTCCGCGTTCAGGCGGCGGTGTCGTAGCCGGCCGCGGCGGGTTCCTCGCCGCGCAGCGGGGTGAAGTCGATGTCCAGGCGCGGGTCGTAGGCGGCTGGTTCGTTGCCGAGTTCGTGGGTGGAGTATTCGCCGAAGCGGCGGATGTGCTCGGTCAGGTACGGAGAGACCTGCGCCAGGTCCTCCGGATCGATCTCCATCCCTTCGGCCTGCAGCTGGCGCACGATCTCGGCGATGTCGAGCGCGTTGTGGAAGATCACCGCGTTGGACAGCAGCGCGTTGAATTTCGCGGTCCTCTCCTGCTCGACGGGGTCGTTGTCGGCGATCACGCCGCCGTTGCCGAAGCCGACCCACGCCGAGAACCGGTTGAACGACTCGACCTTGTTCGTCGCCGCGGTCACCCGCCGACGCAGCGGCGCGTCCGTCAGGTTTCGGCGGTGAGCTGGACGACGGCGGCGGGGTCCTTGGTGTAGAGCCCGATCCATGCCTTGTAGGCCGCACGGGCCACGTCGTTGTTCTGCCGTTCGCCGGTGGCCGCGGGGCTGTCCTCCTCGAGCTGAAGGATCGCCCGGTACGGGGTCACGGCGCGTCCGCGCTGGTTTCGTCGGCGAATGGAGACGGCGAGTGTGCGACGACGTCCGGGTGCAGCGTGGGCGCGAGCTCTTTCAGGTCGGGGTGGCTGGCGGCCACGTCGCGCAGCAGCCGGGGGAA
>NZ_JBIAXS010000057.1:0-23693 GCF_042896885.1 Streptomyces sp. NPDC001231 | reverse complement strand
CCCCGCACCCCGCCACCCCGTCGGCAAACACCCCCACAAACAAGACACCCCCCGACCTTGAAGGCCGAGGGGGAACCTTTAAATTCAAGCTGAGATTGACCGCGGTTTGCCTCTGCCGTGTTGGGCTGCCCCGGCCCGTTGGTGGTGGTGCTGTGCCAGGAGTGTGGACTCGGGCGGCAGCTGCTCGCCCTCTTCGTCCTTCGGCTGGAAGGAAACAACAGGCACAGGACACCGCAGCCTGGGGCCGTCAGTCGATCACAGCTCGGCCAGAGGCACGTGGCAGCGTGTCCAGTGGACGGTCCAGTCGCCATCGAGCGTGGTGTAGCCGGCCTCCCGCACCCGCTCCGTCGCTTGCTCCAGGTGGCTCCGCAGTTCTTCGAGACTGCCTCTGCCCGGCTCCTCACTGCCAGGATCCAACCCCAGCTGGAGGTACATGACGTGGTCCTCTCCCCGGTGCTCCGCGATGAACTCGACGGTGTAGCCGTTGCTGCCCTGGCTGTAGATGCACACATAGTGCTGCGTGATCTCGTCCGGATCGAAGCCGTACTGCTCGAACACCTCAATGGTCCCGTTCGGCGGGTTCGTGACGTCACACACGCTGGAGGACCACCGGATCTGCCATTGGCCGTCCGGGGTCCATCCCTCCATTTCCAGCCTTGCCTGAGCGAGTTCAGTGAGGGTGCTGAGCGTTTCGAACCAATCTCCGCCGGTGTACGAGGTGATTTCGCCACCCAGGTGATAGGCCGACTCCTTCCCCGTTCCTTCGGTGAAGTCGCCCACGACCGTCAGAACGCAGCCGTCATCCTGATACTCCACCTTCGCGTACCGCCGCTTGTCCTCCTCGTCTCCCCAGCGGTTGCCGGGCATGCCGGCACCGGTCCGGGCATCTGTTCCGTCAGCCTCCTCGCCCTCCGCGGATACCGGGTCCGGCTCCCGAGGCTCGACTGGTGCGAGCCGGCGAGGATTGAGGCAGACCGACTCCAACCAGGCCTCTCCGATAGGGCTGTTGGTCAGCGACTCGGGAACACGATCCTCCTGGCTGACGGCACGTGCCTGAAGGGGGCGGTCTGCGTTGCGATAGAAGGCGACGTCGAATCCGCTGTCGAGCCACTGGTCGAAGATCTCGTCAGTTCCTGGTCGGCCGAAGCCGCTCGCCTCGGCCGTGGAGAACAGCGCCCGGGCAGCATCTAGGCCGATCGTCACCAGGCCCGCGCGGCCCGGCTCTGCGACTGCGGACATGGCGGGTTCGGGTGTCGGCTCAGGCTTCTGGACCTGCAGCCTCATCGGCAATTCGGGGATCGCGTCGGAAACGGGCACGGGCGGTCAACCTTCCGGAGTCGATGGACCCCGGTAGTGCACGTCCGCACCCCGGTGATCTGCGGTTCCCCAACGCACCGCGCGCCGGGCTGGCCGTCACCCGGGGCATCCGCAGCGAGCGGGATGTCGTCCAGCAAGCCGGGACTTGACGCTGGAACTCGTGACCGGACGCGAAAGTAACACCTGTCCGGATTCTGCACAATGTGATCCACAATGCTTTGTCCCTTGACCGGTGTTGTGGCATCGTTCCGCTCGGTCACGACGCCGATAGCGCCGAGAATCTGCTCCCACGGCCCTGTGGGAGCGAGCACCGATCTCCCTGCCGGTGGGTAAGGGGGTCCTTCGTCCACAGGAGGCCCTCATGCAGGTCACTGACCCTGCGACCACACCCCCGAACTGGGAACTCTACCGGCGGACGGTCGTCGATATCCGATTCCCGGACCGGACGGTACGGGTCAGACCGCGTCCGCGGGGCACGGCCGACGGCCTTTTCCCCGAACTTCCGGAACCTGCCGGCACCGCCGCCCTCCACGTCGTCACGGCGTGCGACGCCCACGGCCGTCCCGCCCTCGACGAGGACAACGCCCGCGCTCAGGCCCTGCTCCTCGACGATCTCGACCGGCGAGGGCTCGCGTGGTGGCCCGCAGCGGGAGGTGATGCGCACGGCACGCACATCGAGCAGAGCGCCGCCGTCGCCGGCCTGAGCGACTCGGCGGCGCGTGAACTGGGTCGGTGCTTCGGCCAGGACGCGGTCTTCGCCTGGACCCCCGGCGCCTGGCGTCTGCTGTCCTGCGACGGCGGCGCGACGGACGTCCAAGGATGGATAGCGTTCACCAACAGGGGCGGGAGCTGGAGCTCCGTCACTTGGCCACCCGCCTCACGGACCCGCGACCGGCCGCCGAAGCCCGCGAACACGCACGCCGAAACAACAGGACCAGGACCAGGAACAGGAACAACGATGGGCATGCACCCCATGCGCACCCCAGACCGTTGCCCCCGATGCGGCAGGGTGCTCTCCGGTCCGCCCGTCGAGCGGGTCAGGGCCGACGGCTTCCCGGCGAAGGTGACGTATGAGACCGACCCCGTGTGCGGTGCGCGCTGGCACGTGTGGGACAAGACCTCCCCATTGCGCCACTTGGCCCGCCCCCATGTGGACGGCAAATGACCGGGTCGGCGGCAAAGGCTCGACTACACAGCGCTACTTGGCGGCAGCTTCGGCAGTACAGGGCCTACGCGGAGTGCCCGTTCGGCTCAGGCGCGGGGCGGGAGCGGAGGTAGCCGGGCAGGTGGCTGTCACAGCAGGCCCACTTGGTGCCGGACTTGTCGGTGACAGCGTACTTGGGCTCGTCGGTGCAGGGGTTGTTCTTGCTGCCTCCCCAGGTGCACCGCCGTCGGCTGTCATCACCGGGGAAGATATCGGGGTGGTGATCGTTGATCTCGACTGCGGCGGGGCGCTGGCCGGTTAGGTTCCCGACGGCGAGGATCTCCTTGGCGCCGAAGGCGCGGCTGACGCCTGAGGGGGTGAGGCCGGCGGCCTGGCCGAGGGTTTCCAGTGTGTGCGGGCGCGGGGTGACGTAGACCCGGCCGTAGGCCAGGAGCAGGCGAATCTGCTCATCGGCGGCCTTCTTGATCGCGACGAGGTCCTCAAGAGCGGCGAGGAGCGGATCGTAGTCCGGGCCGTGGTCTGCCGCTGCGGCTCCCAGTCTCCGGAGGAAGGCCACGCGGGGCCTCCACGCGTCGTCCACTGCGGCGCCGCGTGCGTGCGGAGGGGTTTGGTCGTCCTCGGGGAAGTGCGGCAGCGGCCAGCGGATGGCGAAGATGTCGTCCAGCAGTTCCTCTGAAGTCACGCTTGAAGAATGCACAAGATTTTGAGTGAGTACAAGAGATTTGCCGAAGGTAAGTTCTGGCGTGCTGGAGGCGGGGGTTGAGGAACATCCGCGTTTGGATCGTGCGCTAAGTCTCGATCAGTCCTGGTGGACAGCTGACGGGCAGTCGGTGCCCCGGGGAGGCGTGGAGACGTCCCACAGATAACACGCCAATATCACTATCGCCTGTCGGTAGCGCGGGTGAAGATGGTCCAGTGCCAGGAGTCCCCGCGGTAGTCGGTGTCGAACTCGTTCACCTCGATCCATCCTGCCTTCCATCGCCCTCGACCGTGATACTTCGCCCTGCATGAGCACTGGCAGTCGGGGCCTAATGCGTGACGGCAGGCGCCGTTGCACCTCTCGTACGGGTTGAACTCACGCCCAAGCATGATTACCTGGTTGTAGCGCAGCAGGTGTCGAGCCAGCTCGAGGAAGTGACGGGTAGGCACACTCCAGCAGCCCCGCTTCTCGTTCCACCTGAGGCCGTGTGTGCTGGGCAGGAAGCGGCCGATGAAGCGCTGCTGTTCGCCTCGGGTCTTGCCCGGGAGCCACACGTCCGCCGGGCCCGAGCCGGGAAGCATGACGGCCACGTAGCGGCGACCTTCGTGCATGGGGAGCAATTCCGGCGCTGGAACTGGGTCGTCGTCGTAGGGGTTCATGGCGCGGCGGGCAGCGTCGTGGGCGGCCCGAAGGCGCTGGCGGCGGCGGTTGGCCCTCCCTGCCCGTTCGAGCTGGTAGCGCTCGAGCTCTTCGCCCTTCAGCCAGCGGACGTTCGTGGACGCGCGGTAGGACCCAGGACACGGGGAAGAAGAGAAACCCTCTCTCCAATGCAGGACGATGATCCCGCTCCGCAGTTCGACGATCTGACGGCAGCGACCGCATATGGGTGCGGTATTCAAGATGCCCGACCTTCCGGCACGGCGGAAGTGGCCAGCCACCCCCTAGTGTCGCCCAGATATACCAACGCGGGGTCCGGCGTGAAAAGACCCACCCCCGGTAGAGCGGCGGCCAGCGTGACCGTCCGGAGATGCACGTGCACTCACCCGGCAGCCCGCCAACGGGGCTGAACCGGAGCCTTCACGGCAGCCTCGCGGACGGCAGCGCGCTCCGAGCAGCATCGTCCCACCCATGAGGGCCGGGCCTGTCAAGCGTAGAAGTGACCCCGGCCTGCGGCTTTTTGTTCTTAGCCGAGGTGCTTTCCATGGTGGGTCTTCCTCGTGCTTGTGGCAGGGCCGACGAGCGGCAGCCCTGAGTCGGGGGCGAGGAAGCGTCACCAATGTTCAGGGATTAGGTCGTTGACGCCCCCGATGCGCTGATGGCCTGGCGGAGTGAGCTCACATCCACCCATTCGGCGTCTGGCCGGGTGGGCCGGCGCCATGACCGTGGTTGGTTCGGGGATCCGGGCTGCTCAGTCAGGTCATCGAGCACGAGCGACAGCCCGTCTCATGGGAAGATGCGAGCGGACCCGGAGTCTGCGACCACCCCTGGCGGTTGTCGTCGGCTGGTGTCATCGAGTCCCCTGCCGGACGTGTTGCGCCTGGACCGCGCGCAGCAGGTGGTATGCGTGGGTGAGCAGACGGCGGGCGATCGCGGTGGTGGCGATCTTCTTGCCACGGCGCCGGGCGAGGCGCTGGTAGGAGGCGGCGAACTCCGGAGACCGCTTGGCGGTCCGGGCGGCCTCACACAAGATCCACCGCAGCCAGTCCGAACCCTGCTTGGAGATGTGGCCGTGCGGGACCGTCATATCCGAGCTGCGGACCGTCGGGGTGAGCCCCGCCCACGCGGCGAGCTTGCGGGCGGAGGGGAAACGGCTGACGTCACCGATCTCGGCCACGATGACCAGGGCGGTGAGCGTACCCACCCCCGGCAGCTGGGTGAGGGTTTTGACCCGCGGATCACCACGGGCGTGCGCGACCAGCTGCTGGTCCAGGGCGTCGATCGGCTTTTTGAGGGCGTCCATCAGGACCAGAAGATCGTCGACCACGCGGCGCGAGGCGTCCGGCAGGTCCAAGCCGTCGAGCCAGACCCGTCCCGGAGTGGTGAAGTAGCTGCCGGAGCGGTCACAGCCATAGTCCGCCAGGACGGCATGGACACGGTTGCGCAGCAGCGTGCGCAGACGCACCAGCTGGCAGCGGTGGCGCAGTAGAGCCCGTTGCTGGCGCACCCCCAGCGGGGCGATCCACGCCTCCGGCAGCAGATCCGCACGCAGCAGATGGGCGAGGGTCGCCGCGTCGACCTTGTCGTTCTTCAGCCGCGCGGAGGCGATGGCCTTGCACCGCAGCGGGTGCACCAGGTGCGGCTCGAAGCCGTAGTCCTCCAGCAGTTCCACCAGCCAGCCCCAGCCGTAGGCGGCCTCGAAGGCCACCGGGGCTCCGATCGGAAGATCCCCGATCACCGAGAGCACCGTCTCGACCCCGTTGGGCACGTTCCGATTCACCTGCACCGCACCATCATGATCAACGACCGCGATCTGCGAGCGCTTGCGGTGCACGTCGATGCCGACGTAGACCGACATTGAGGGCCTCCTTTCCGAGCACGTATGGGGTCCCGGAACCAGAATCCACCGGGCTGTGCGGGGAAGGGGGCCCGGCCCTCATAGAGTCCTACCTTCTTGAACGGGTTGGACGGGCCAGTCGTAAGGTCCAGAGGCCCAGAGACACCGGGTATGGCTCTCATAGGGTTGCCCGCGATGGTTCACCTGACCTGGCCGCCCGGCGTCTCACGACGACCCGGCCACTAATTAGGAGCTGCGGGCCCCTGCGGGTGCATCGCTGTGTAGGACCACGTCGGCGCGGTCGTTGTCGGCACGCACGTGTACATCGAACGACCGGAGGAACCCATGGCCCGAATCTGGGCGGGGACGGACATCGGCAAGACCCACCACCACGCCGTGGTGCTGGACAGCGAAGGCAACCGACTGCTGTCCCGGCGGGTGCTGAACGACGAGCCGGAACTGCTGGCCCTGATCGCCGACGTCCTGGCCCTGGACGAGGACGTCGTCTGGGCGGTCGACGTCGCCGACGGCATGGCCGCCCTGTGGGTCAATACCCTGCTCAACCACGGCCAGCAGCTCGTCTACATACCCGGCCTCGCGGTCAACCGGGCCTCCGCCGGCTACCGGGGCACCGGCAAGACCGACGCCAAGGACGCCACCGTCATCGCCGACCAGGCCCGGATGCGCCGCGACCTGACCATCCTGCGACCAGAGGACGAGCAGGTCGTCGAGCTGCGCGTCCTCACCAACCGGCGGGCCGACCTCGTTGCCGACCGCACCCGGAAGATCAACCGTCTGCGCGGCCAACTCTCCAGCATCTTCCCCGCGTTGGAACGAGAGCTGGAGCTGGGCAACCTCGGCCCACTGACCCTGCTGAGCGGCTACCAGACCCCGGCCGCCCTGCGCCGACTCGGCCGCAGGCGTCTGGAGACCTGGCTGCGCAACCGCAAGGTCCGCGGCGCCGAAGCCCTGGCCGTCGCCGCCCTGGACGCGGCCGAGCGTCAGTACACCGCCCTGCCCGGGGAACAGATCACCGCCCAAGTGGTCCGCACCCTGGCCAAGGAGGTCCTGGAGCTGAGCGAGGAGATCGCCCAGATCGACAAGCTCATCGAGGCCCGGTTCCGCGCCCACGACCTCGCCAAGGTCATCGGCAGCATGCCCGGCATCGGGCCGCTGCTGGGCGCGGAGTTCCTGGCCGCCACCGCCGGCGACCTTCGCCGCTTCGGCACCCCCGACCGGCTGGCCAGCCTCGCCGGCGTCGCTCCCGTGCCCCGCGACTCCGGCCGCGTCAGCGGCAATCTGCACCGGCCCCGCCGCTACGACCGCGGACTGCAGCGCGTCTTCTACACCTCCGCGCTCATCAGCATCCGCACCTGCGACGCCTCTCGCCGGTTCTATGAACGCAAGCGCGCCGAGGGCAAGCGGCACACCCAGGCCGTCCTCGCCCTGGCCCGGCGACGCGTGAACGTCCTGTGGGCCCTGATCCGTGACGGACGGTGCTACGACCCCGCCGTCCCCGTCACCTCTGCGGCTTGACAACCTCATTAGGAGGTCAGGTCAGTGATATCCGTTGTTTTCGCGGCGGATGATATGGCGACCCCCTCAGGCCCGCGACGAACCCGGACCATGCGGCTCCGAGCGCATGCGAGTTGGGTACCGATGCGTTCCTTGTTTCCCACGACCGCGCGGGGCGCGCACGCCGCACGCCATGCCACCGGGAGCCGGTGCAGACGGCGAATCCGGGCGGTCTCTTGCCGCCCGGACGTATCCAGCCGCTCCCTTACCACAGCTTGGCTGCAGCCTGTCTCAGGACGTGCTCCGCTCCTCCCAGCGGTCCCGGAACCACGTCAGCGTCTCGGCGAGGAGTACGCGGTTGCAGTCCTTCTCCAAGATGGACAGCCGGATGTTGGGGCGCAGCTCCAGCTTGCCCTCCGGGATGTCGACGCCGTCCAATGCGTTGAAACGCGCGAGGAGTGCGGCGCGCAGGGCGCGGTCGGTGAACGGCTCACGCGCGGCGAGGTACTGGAACATCACCTCCGCCGTGCCTCCGCGCCCGGTACCGGGGTAGAACGTCAGCGGCCAGATGCCGCGGCCGGGTCCGCCCGCTTCGCCGAGCATGAGGAACGCACTGGTGGTGACGCGCCCCGCGCCGTGGCCGATCCAGCCGCCGAGTCCCTCCCAGTGGGCGAAGAGCGCGCGTACCGCTTCGACGGTTTCAGGGGAGTCGTCCGCAGTGAGCTGGCGGAAGAACCGTTCGGCGCGGGTCTCCTCGCCCGGTGCCACCACGGTGCTGTCCTCAGCGGTGTTCTCGCCGTCCGTCTCGTCGTCGTCCGTGCCGGCGAGTAGTGCGGCGAGATCGTCGGCGGTGAGTCGCTGGGCCGGGTCGGCGGCTCCGGTGGCCGTGAAGCGGACGCCGTCGGTGGCCAGCCGGGCGCGGACGTCGTCGCTCCCGGCGTCCTGGGGCGCCGCCCACCGGAATCCGTCGGAGACCTTGCCCTCGGAGGTGAGGACCCGGTACGCGTACGCCACTCCGGGAGTGTTGGCCAGGTGGTTGCCCACGGCCTGGGCGCCGGAGCCGAGGAAGGCGGCCAGGTCGCCGTAGGAGGTCCAGGTGCCGTGGGGGAGCGCCGCGAGGACCTGGTGGGCCAGCTGCCAGTCCCGGCTGCGCTCCGCGCGGCCCACTCCGCGCAGCGGGGCCGGCCACAGCGCGATCGCACGGTCGGCGAGTTCGTCGGCGCGGGCGCGGATCTCCTTCGCGCCCCAGCGCTCGGTGGCGGCGATGCGGCGGTTCATCTCCAGGTGGCTGCCCTGCAGCAAGTCCTGCTTGCGCTCGAAGGGGTGGTTCGACAGCTCCGAGTTGACCGCGGTGAGTGTCAGGTTCCCGAGCGTGTGCTGCAACCGGGAGTGCAGGTCTTCCGCGCTTTCTCCGTCGGCCACGTCCTCGCTCAACATCCGGATCCACTCGTTGCCGGGCGACTGCGGCATGACGTGCTCGATGGTGAGCTGGGCGGCGGCGAAGTCCACCGGTTCGGGATGTTCGTAGCTCTCCTCCAGCCGCTGCAGCACCATCTTGCGCTGGTGCCAGCGCCCGTACTGGTAGAAGGGCGCCGTTCGGATCTTCTCGCGCAGCTCTTCGTCGTCGGGCCAGAAGCGGTTGTTGGCGGAGAGGAGCTGGTGCAGGCCGTCGGCGACCGGCATGTCGAGCGGGAGCTGTCCGGGCACGGCCTGGAAGATCCTGTTGAGGTTGTTCGTCGGTACCCGGCAGATCATCCGGCGTACCAGGAAGCTCTCGATGTACGACATCGCGCGGGCCGTGTCCGCGGAGTCGAGCTCTCCGCGCTCGCGCTGGTCGAACAACAGTATGAGTGCGGGGTAGGTGACCTGGGCCTGCCAGGTGTCCAGACGGTGCAGATGGGCGCGGACCGCCGTGTCCGGCTCTTCTTCGGGGTGGAGCAGCCGGCGGAAGAGAGCGCCGCGACGGTGCAGCTCCTTGATGTACGCCTCGATCTCCTCTTCGCTCACCTCTCCGCGTTCGAAGCGCTGCTGCTGAGCCGCGTACAGGTCCTGACGGCGCACCCGGTCGTCCCCGTCGAGCACCAGCTGCAGCCACATGAGCTGTTCGAGCTCGTCGTTGCTCAGACTGTCCTGCAGGGGCAGCCAGTAGGTCTCGTAGACGTGCTCCCCGCGGGTGGGGAGCCGCATGAACAGGTAGTTGCGCAGCAGATCGGCCTGGCTGAGCTTGAGGCCGGTGTTGTTGAGGGACTCGAAGATGCGGTGCACGTTGTCCCCGCGCTCGGCGGTCACCGCCACCAGCGTGAGCCGGGAGGTGATGGCCTGCTCGATGCGGAACACGTCCTGCGGGGCTGCCGGGTCGGCCGCCTCGACGAGCTTGCGGCGGAAGAAGGCATAGGCCGTGGCGACACTTCCGCCGACGGTCTGCTCCGCGCGCGGCCCTCGGACGTGCGCGGCGAACTGCGGCCGGTCGGCCTGGGTCGGCAGCAGCCGGAAGTGGTCGTTGCCGCTTTTGCGCTTGTTGATCAGGTATTCCTCGTCGATGCGCTCTGCCTCGTCCGGCTCGGCGTCCGCGATGTGATCGCGGACTGCGGCCAGGGCGAGGGAGAGCGTGGTCAGCCGCTGCTGACCGTCGACGACAAGCCAGCGGGGGAACGTCGCCTCGTTCTGCGGGGATGGCGCGAGCACGACGGAACCAAGGAAGTGCGTGCTTGCCTTCTCCTCGGACCCCAGCAGCTCCGCCTGCTCCAAGATGTCACTCCACAGCTGTCCCAGCTGCTTCTCCGTCCAGGAATACGTCCGCTGATAGAGAGGCACCTGGAACTGCTGGGCCCTCCCCTGCACGAGATCAGCGAACAGCGTCTCCTTCGCCTGCATCGTGTCCCCCTCGGCGATCGGTCCGGTCGTGGCGTGGGAACGACCATAGGGCTTCCCACCGACAGCCACGATCCCTTCAGCCCTCGTCCAGGCATGTACGCCCTGCGGTGGTTCATCGAGGATGTGTGGGGCCAGCGAGCTCGGCCTCACCTTCTATCTGATCGCCAGCGAAGCCGGCCAGGAAGCCGCCGCGCGAGCACTCACACGCTGCATCCACCAGCGTTATGAAGCGCTCCGGGATCGGTGGAGCCTCCATCGGACCCGGAGCGCTTTACCCGGCAATGGACCGGTCAGACGCGGCAGCTGTCGATGTGGGTGGCGTCGCGGAAGTCAGCGATGAGTGGGCTGGCCATGGATTCTCGGTAGACGACGACGGCGCGGCCGTATGGCCAGGTGATGTCGTTGTGGAAGTCTTGCTGTGCTTCGGAGCAGCTGCCGAACATCAGCCCGCGGCGGATGTCGGTCCAGTTGGGGTCGTCCTGGTAGTCCTGTCCTTCGGGGAAAGTTCCGGGTCCGAAGGTGACGAACATGGTTTGTGCTTGGGGGTTGAAGGTGACGACGACGTCGTCGCCCATGTAGTTCTGTCCTTTGAGGACGGGGGCTGCGTCGTTGATCAGGCGCTGGGCGGCTGCTTTCTCTGCGGGTGTGACCGGTACGCGGGCGGCAGTCCATTCGTCGATGGTGGGCTGCGCATTGTCGGTGCGGGTGTAGGCGGGTGCCGGAGCCGCCTCGAGCGTGTGCGGTGTAGCGGTCGGCACTGCGGGAGCAGACGCTGTCGAGCTTTCGACCTGGCTGGGGGAACGCTGAGCAGTGGCAGCCGCACTGCCGGCTGCCACGGTGGACGCACCGCTTGTCGCAGGGGCTTGTCCTTCCCCGGTCTCTGATGCCTGGGAGGCGGCGATGGCGCCGCCCAGGCCGCCGAGAACGGCAGCCGCTGCAGCGACTGCCAGGTACAGCCGCATACGGTTACGGTTCCGTGGCGGAGCCGGCCAGCCGGGTTCGGCTTCGACTGGCAGGTTCCAATTGAGGCTGATCAGATCGGCGACGAGGGTGGGCTGCTGGCCAGCACCGGCGGCGGGCAGGACGGCTGTTTCCTGTGAGGCGAGCAACTCTGTGCTGGCCTGGGCGAGTTCGGCAGCGGTCGGCCGGCCGGACGGCTCTTTGGACAGGGCCTGCTTCACCAAAGGCCGTAGATCGTCTGGTACGCCGTCCAGATCCGGCTCGGCGGACAGGACTCGAAAGGCCACGACGTCGGCAGCGCCGCTGCCGAAGGGCAGACGACCGGTGGAGGCGTAGGCGATGAGGGCACCCCACGCGAAGATGTCCGCTTCTGCACCGACTTCGCCAGTGCGGTACTGCTCGGGGCTGATCCAGCCCGGAGTGCCGGTCATCACTCCGGTGCGGGTCACGGAGGTGCCGTCCAGGGCGTGGGCGATGCCGAAGTCCAGCACTTTCGGCCCTGTGGGGGAGAGGATGACGTTCTGCGGTTTCACATCCCGGTGGACGATGCCTGCGTCGTGGATCGCGGTGAGTGCTGCTGCTGTGCCGGCCGCCAGCGCACACAGTGCAGCTCCGCCCAGGGGGCCCACGGTGGTCACGTGCCGGTCCAGGGTGGGGCCAGGGACGAAGGGTGTTGCTAGCCAGGGGGTTGGGCTTTCGGTGTCGGCGTCACAGACCGGGACAAGGCACGGCCCCGTGACCTGTTGGGAGAGATGCACTTCGCGCCGGAAGCGGGCGCGGAACTCGTCGTCCGCGGCCTGTGCCGGATGTACGACCTTGACCGCCATCCGGATTCCCGCAGACTCGACAGCGGCGTAGACGGTGCCCATGCCTCCTGTGCCCAGTCGTCCCACGACGCGGTAGGAACCTATGCGAAGCGGGTCGCCTTGCTGCAGCGTCTGAATACGGTCGGACACAACGGCTCCCCCTGGTGATCAACGCTATGCATAGGCCGAAGCGGCGACCAATCGTACGACCTATCGCCTGCCAGCGGCCCTCCTGCCCGATTGGCCGCAGCCACCGCTTACCGTCGCTGAGGCCTGTCCCGTAAATGATCTCGGACGTGCTTGTTAGCCTGCTTGTTTCTCCGCCACCCGGCGGTGGTGAGGTTGTGGAGGCGGGCGATGCCGAGCATGGCGTGGTGGACGCCGTCGCCCTTGAGGCGGCAGTCGCGGAGGACCCTCCAGGGTTTCATCCGGGCGAAGGCGTGCTCGATGCGGGCTCGGACTTTGCGGTGGGAGGTGTTGTGCTCCTCCTTCCAAGCGGGGAGTTCGGTCTGACCTGGTTCGCGGCGGTGTGGGATGACCAGGCCGGTTCCTCGGTAGCCGCCGTCCGCGATGACTGTGGTCTTGCCGACGGCGTCCTTCGCACCGGACAGTTCCCATGCCCACCGGGGCCGGGTCAAAGGGACATTGAGTTGATCTTGCACGCATGCGCTTGTGAACGCCCAAGGGCCGCGGCCGGTGTCGGCGCGGCGCACGGCCCCTGGGCGGTGCAGGGTGACCGGGGTTAGTCGATGTTGGTGTCCGTCTCCGGAGCCTTTCGGGCGTTGTTCCTGAGGTTGGCGAAGGGCAGAGATCCTCCGTGGAGCTCTTTGAACTCGTCGATCAGGTCCTGCTCAGCCTCACCCGCGTCGTCCTCGGTCATCGGCCGCCAGGCGACGAGCAATGCGTCCGAGTCGACCAGCTGCCAGATGTAGCGACCGCCCCAATGGCCAGCCAGCAGTCCGGTGCCGTGGCGGCGGTAGTCGGCAAGCCGCTGATTCAGTCCGTCCTGGCCCGCGGCCTTGCCGATGTACACGACCGTTGCCCCGTCCACCCAGGCGTCGCCGAGCTTGTCGGCCGTCACGGACGGGTCGCGGCCTTTGAGGTGTCCGGCAGGGCTGGTGGGCAGGAACGACGGGGGCGAGGTGTCCGTGCGGATCACCACGTAGATTCCGTGCCCGGTGGGGACGTTGCTGTCGGGCAGTTCACGGAACGGCACGAAGCCGCGAAAGCCGCGTTCGGTCAGGGTCTTCTGCGTCAGCTCTGGTGTCGGGCTCATGCCAGGCATCGTGCCAGGCGCATCTGACAGTCCTCGGCCGGAGAGTGTGGAGATCACAGTCACGGAGGAGGTAGTCCTCTGCATCGACACCGCCGACCGTGTGGTGGAGATGGACAGGTGGCCCTGGTCGACGTCGTTACCGGATCTGCGGCATCATCTCGGTCAGGCCCCGTCCTCGTCCGGAGCGTCGGCGAAGATCGGGTGCAGCGGCACCCTACCGCTATGCGCGCCTGCCTGAACTCCTCGTCTGCTGACCCGTTCAGCATGTAGGTGTTGCGGAAGCAGAGACCTGCTTGGCCTTGAGACGGTGGCGTCCGTCGGCGGGCGTGCGCTGGTCGTACGGCGGGTGCCGCGGCAGTCGGCCGGTTCCGTGGTTGATGAACAGGGCGCTGCGCTGGCGAGCCTTGCGCAGGCGGTTGACGAGACGCTGCTCGGCCTCGGGGACGGGGTGAGCCGGGTGCAGCGCAAGCACTACCGGGCGTATCAGCGTCTGCGGAACTTCGCCTGCGTGTGCCCGCCGCAGAAGACCAAGCTTCTGGTCTATCTGAAGGCCGACCCGAGGCAGGTCGACTTGGTGTCGGGATTCACGCGGGATGTGAGGGGTCTCGGTCACCATGGCACAGGCGATCTGGAGGTCCAGCTGCGAGGCGAGCGGGAACTGGATCGGGCTCAGGATCTGTTCCGACTCGCATACGGGGCGGCATGAGGTGTGCAGGACGGAGAGGCGTAGAGGCCCTGAGCGGCTCGGCAGCCGGCGGTGGAGCTCCGCGGATTCTTTCAACGCTGGGATAGGTAGCGGCGGTGGGCCATTGATGATCCGCGGGATCGCCGGTTTGGCCAACCAGCAATCCCACGGTGCGTTGCCCGCTGCTCTGCCGACCGAGCCCATGCATGGGGAGTTCTGCGCGGCGGACGCCCACAGGTGACCCTGCGCGCTACCCTGCGAATGTGACCCTGCGGTGTCCCCCGTCCGCGGGGTCACGTGCGTCTGCGCTGCGGTGGCTGGGCGAAACTGTCAGTCAGCGGTGGTGGTGCGGGAGGTCGTCTGCGCGCAGCGCCAGATAGGTCTCAGGGGTGGCTGCTTCGAGAAGGTCAGGGTGGTCGTCAACGTCCAATGGCGGCTCCGGATGTCCGGACAGGAGGTCACTCCACTGGCGCGTGGTCGCCTGCTCGTATGCATCGCGGACCCGTGGCTCGATGCGTTGGCGTCCCAGCTCCAACTCCTCACGGAAGATGCGCCGCTGGGTGCGGCGGCGCTGTTCCTCGGCCTCTTCGTCGGCTGGCTCGTCCGCGATGCGCTGGTCCTCTGCACGCAAGCCCGGGGTGCGTTCGGCGATCAGCCGATCTTCACGGTGCAGTTGCTCGCAGGCGGCGAACAGGCGGCGCGACATGCCCAGGCGCAGTTCGGTGCCGGGGATGCGGCAGGTGAGGAAGTCGTCCATGCCGATGGTCCGTGCGTGCAGGCGAAGGGTCTCCGGATCGGCCTGTGTGGTCTCGGCGCGGGCGTGAGCCCGTAGCGCACGCGTTGCGGGGTCCCGTTCCAGGGGCGTGGTGAGTCCGTTGCGGCGGCGGGGGGAGCGGTCTGCGGACAGACCGACGGTGCGCAGCTGCGAGGGCGGGGCGGAGCGCAAAACAAGGTAGGCCAGCATCTGTGTGCGGGCGGTGCTCAGGAGGGCGTCGTCGCTGTCAGTGAGATGGTCCTCAGGGGTGCCCAGCGCCGCGGGGGTGGTGTGGGCGCCGACCGGTTGCGGTGGCTGGCCCGGGTGCTGGTCGTGGTCGATGGTGATGAACAGGTCGCCTTGGGGCTGCACGGACGCGCCGCACAGGATGCGGCGGTGTGCGTAGGCGTGCAGCACTTTGCTGCCTTCTTCGAGCTGCTCCCATCCCTCGACGAGACGGTTCTTGCGGACGTTGCCGCCTTTGGCCTCGATCAGCCAATACGCGTTCTCGGCCTCGTGGAAACCCCACAGGTCGGGAAGGGTTCGGGCCGGATCTTTGAAGTCGGTGGCGAGGGAGGGGATGGGGCCACCATCTTCCAGGTGCCAAGTCTGCCCGAGGCCCATCAGCGAGCGGCAGGCCCATTCGGCCATGGTCATGCCCAGGCGGTATCCGAGCATGCTCTTGGCGGTGCGCTCGGTGCCGTGCTCGTATACGGCGTTCACGGTCAGGCGCTGACCGGCGCTGTGCGGGAGTGGATGCTTCGGGGTGACGTCGTGCATGCCGAGGTAGGCGTACAGCGGGGCGACGCGGGCGACCAGTTCGCCGCGGGCCAGCTGCTGCGCTTGGTGCAGCCAAGGTGTGACGTCACGGCCCACTTCGGTGGCAGCCTTGACGATCTCCCGCCACGTGGTCGTCGGCAGGTACCAGCTGTTCTTCGCCGGGAACGCGCCCGGTGAGGTCCACGGTTGGTGCTTGGCAGTCCGCCACTGTTTGTAGGGCCGCTTCGCCGGCCCGCTGCGGAACAGCACGGGCACGTCCACGCTGTCGGCGTAGGTTAGGGGCGGGGCATCACTCACGTCTGCGGGAATCACCCGGACACTGTCGCAGCGGCCGACCTCCACGCGCGCAACCTGAGTCGCCTGGTATCAATTCGCCGTTACGAGTGATGCCGTGGCAGATGCTGTGGTTACCTTCTTGGCGCCGTTCTGGACGCGGAGCGAGCGGTGGGTACCGGTGGTGCGGTGGTGAGCGGCAGCTGCCGGCGTGCGCCGGATGCGGGCTGACGCGTGCCGGTGCCGTGGGCGAGTTCCTCGGTCAGGCGGGCGATCACCGGGGCGGGCGTGTACGGAGAGGCGTGGATGGCCCAGGCGGGGTGGCTGATGCTGGGTCCGGCCCACAGGGTCCAGGTGGCGAGAGTGCTGTGCGGGCTCTGGGCGGCGAAGGCGTCGAACTGGACGCCTGCGTCGCCCTGGGCGGTCTCCCAGCGAATCCAGCGTCCGTCCACGGTGTGCCGCCAGCCAGCGTCGGTGAGGGGGCGGGTGGCCTGGGTGACGGTCTTCTCCGTGGTGGGGCTGCCGATCGCCCTCTCCCATGCGTCCCCTTCCGCGAGGCTGTCCAGCAGGGTCTGAAGTATGGGTGCGGGCGTGGTGCCGGCCATGGTGAGGTGCCACATGCGGTCGGAGACGGGGGTCTCGTAGGCGGCCACGGTCCAGGCGGCCTCGCGGGGATGTGCTTCGTGGACGCGCTCGATGCGCAGGGTCTGGGATTCGTGGATGGCGTGGGTGGTGTCGTCGGACCAGGTCCGCCACTTCTCCCAGTCGCCGTGGGTGTTGAGGAACTGGTCGAGGGCGGCGTCGTGGTCGCCGGGATCTGCGGTGTAGGCCGGGACAGTCTCCGGCTCCGGGGTGGCCGGTTCGGGCTCGGGTGTTGTAGTGAGCGAGGTGCGGGCTTCGGCGGCCTGGCGCTCGGTGTCGGTCGTCGGTGCGGGGCCGGCGCGCATCGTGTCTTCGTGGGCGCGTTCGAAGGACATCAGGGCCTGGGCGGGTGAGTCGAAGGTGTCGGCGACCTGGCGCAGGTGGTTCTCGCCATGGAGGTGGACGCTTTTGCCGCTGTCGAGGTAGGTGCCGACCGCGACGATGGTGTGGCCGTCTTCGGCGTGGGCGTGGATGAGGAGCCGTCCGTGGCAGATGTCGTCGTAGATCTTCTGGGCTTCGTTGGAGACCTCGCGGACCTCCTCCCGTGTGCACCAGGGCATGGGGTAGTTGGCCCATTCCCATTCTTCGTCGATCGCTCCGCGTAGCCGGGGGGTGATCTCTGTAGTGATGCCCTGGGAGGTGAGGGCCTGGGCGGCTTTCTCGGCCCAGTAGGGCTCCTCGTGGTCGATGCGGGCCATGACCAGGGTGTGCTCGTCGAGGGATTCGAAGCCGTAGGCGGTCAGCACACTGCGGGCCAGGTCCTGGTTGGTGCCGGTGACGACGGCGGTCACGGCGCTGGGGTGCGTGGGGTGGATATCGAGGCGGACATGGGCGTCTTCAACAGGCGGCGTCACGAAGTTGGCGCTCTCTTCTGCCGGTGGCCGGACTATCGGGAGTCCGGCCACCGGCGGTCGGGGTCAGCGGGAGATGCGGGTGGTAGGCGGCGTGGCGGTGCGTGGCGGCCCGGTCCGGGGCGGAGTCGCGGCCCTGGTACGCGTAGGGCGGCTGCCAGGGGGTGTCGGCGAGGTGGCGTGGTCCCAGCGAGTACGGAGCGCGTTGAGGTCGGCCAGGGCGCGGCGGCTGCCGATGACGAGCTGGTACGGGGTGGTCGCCGGGTCGTCGGTGTATGCCTCGATGCGGCGACCGGTCTCATGCGCGGTCGTCAGGAGGGAGCGTTGGAGGATGCGCTCGCCCCAGTACTGCGGGGAACCCGCCGTTGCCGTGAGGAGGTTGAGCAGGCCGGCCGGCTCGACTCCGGCGGTGAGCAGGCCCCGCTGCTGGGCCTCCCACAGGACTGTGACCGGATCGACGGGAGCGCCGCGTCGGGTCAGGGCAGTCAGGCACTGCCACAGGCCGGCGTGCAGAGGGTGGGTGAAGTCCTGGACGGTCAGCCACCGCATTTGCGCGGTTTCAGCGGGGTGGGCGGTCGCGGTCGCGAGCAGGAACCGCTCCTCGTCGACCGCTTCGTCGTCGGCGTCCTGCGCCTGGGGCGGCGGTGGCGCGGGTGTGCGAGGCAGGGAGCCGGGGTGTGGAGGGAACCGTGCGGCGAGATCGGCAAGGCAGGCCGTAAGCGCGTCGGCTGCGGCGAGAGTCGCTGCCACGGGCTGGGAGAGGGTGGCGTCCGTCGCGGTTTGGGTGAGGCGGTGGGCGTGGTGTTCCAGGGTGCGGCGGGCGTGATCGGTCTCGATCATCCGTGTGTACGCGGACGCGTGGCTGGGCGAGGGGCAGATTTGGATCAGTGTGTGCAGGTAGGAGGTGGTCAGTCCTCGGGTGTGCTCGTGTGCGGTGGCGAGGACCTCGTCGAGCCACTTTGTGTTCTTGGCGTGTTGGGCCGGGTCGGGGGCTGCCAGGGTGCGGATCGCGGTGAACAGGGCGCGATGCGCGGGGTGGGAGAACGCGTCGGGCTCGATCTCGGTGATGTCGTTCAGGCGGTGAGGTTGAAGGAGAAGGGCGCCGAGGAGAGCCTGTTCGGCGTAGTACACCGGTTGCGGCGGATGGGTGTCGGGGTGGTCGTCCTCGTCGGGCGCGGGGGTGACTGACATCAGGCGGCCAGAGTGAAGTCGTCGGGGTTGAGGGGCACGCGCAGGTGCGGTGCGAGGAGGTGGGCGGCGAGCAGCGGGGGGACGGCGTTGCCGATCTGGGAGAACTGCTGGCCCTTGTTGCCCTGCCAGGGGTAGTTGGCGGGGAAGCTCTGCAGAACGCCGGCCTCCGGGGCGGTGATCCGGATGGGGGCGGGCGTGGGATGGGCTTCCTCGTGCGGTGGGGCGCTGGCGGGCTCGGCGATCCAGGTGCACTCGTTGGCGCGGTGTCCGAAGAACAGTGTTCCTGCTGGCTCGGTCGCTGGCCGGACGGTGGCGTTGGCCTGGTTGTTGCTGCGCAGGGACCACTTCCAGTGGGTGGCCTTGCTGGTGAAGGTGGGTGCCGGCTTGTGGGCGGGAGTGGCGGCGCGTGCACCGTGCCGGGCGGTCCGGCCCGCACCGCGGGTCTGGGGTTCGAGCACCACGTGTGCGCCGGCGTGCTGGGGCTGCCAGTGGCCGCGGTCGCGAGCGTGGGCGAGAGTCTGGCGGGAACCGGAGGGGAACGGCTCGGGCCCGCCCCCGGGGCCGCCGCCGGCGCAGACCGTGGGGACGGGCCGGTCGGTTGCGCCCCAGCCCAGAGCCTCCGCCATGCTGACCCAGCGGACGCACCCCGGCCCGAACAGCGACTCGGGTTCTGCCTCTCGGGCGTGGGTCGGTGGGGGCGGTTCGGCGGTGCGGACCCGGGAGGCGAGCAGGATCGCCCGCCGCCGCGTCTGCGGCACCCCGTAGTCGGCGGCGTTGAGGATGCCGGTCCATACGGAGAAGCCCCAGGACCGCAGGATGGCCGCATACTGCTTCCACAGGGGCAGAACGTCCGGCACTTCCTCCATGGCGACCCATTCCGGCTCCCCGGCGAAGTTCAGGGCGTGGAGGTAGCGCATCGGTTCGGCCGCGAGAAGCGAGCGTTCGTCCCGGCAGGCGGCGAGGAGCCGGTCACGCGTGTCGCGGCCGCCGGCCAGGTCGGCGACCGCTTCGTGCACGAGCGGCTGGTCCACCAGGCCGAGGCGCTTGCCGGCCATCGACCATGCCTGGCATGGCGGGCTCGCGATCAGCCCCCGCGTCCGGCCCCCCCACGGCCACGTCGGGTACAGAGCCACGTCTGTCCGGATGGTCAACTGGCCGGCGGCGCGAGTCTTGCAGGCCCACTCGTCCCACTCCAGGCCGATGTCGCGTGCGCCGAGCACGGTCAGGGCGTGACTCCAGCCGCTCGGCCCCGCGAAGAGGTCGAGGATCAAGAGGCCAGCCCGAAGTCGTCCTGTGCGGGGGCGTGCTTGGCGACGGCGCGGGCGGTGATGGCCTTCGAGGCGCGGGCGGAGGCTGCGGACAGCCTGTCGGCGCCGGGTTCCAGGTACCAGGGGCGCAGGTCGAGCATGGCGGCGCGCATGCCGGTGGCGAAGCACAGGGCGGTGCCCTTGGGCAGGGCGCGGATGGCATCGGCGGGCAGGATTCGCTCCTGCCGCATCGACACCGAGGTGGACTTGCCGGACTCGGAGTGGGAGGTGGAGGTGGTCTCGACGTCGTGGTCGCCGATCAGCCGGGAGAGCTTGTCGGCGAAGTCCGGGTCGTCGATGCCGGATCCGATGACCTTCACGGTGGAGGCGGACCACATGGCGTCCATTCCCGCGTCGCCCCAGACCTTCTGGCCCTGGCGGTAGGACTGGAGGATGGTGAACGGGATGATCCCGCGGCTGCCGAGGTGGGAGTACAGGTCCGGCAGGTCGGAGATCTTGCAGACGTTGGCGGCCTCGTCGAGGATCGCGAGCATCGGCGGATCGAGCCGCCCGCCGGCGCGCTCGGCCTGGGCGGTCGCGGCCCGCATCACGGAGTCCGCGCACGCCGCGATCAGGGCGCTCGCTCCGCCTCCGCCGTCCTTGCTCAGCAGGTAGAGCGTGTCGGTGGAGGTGACGAACTGCGACGGGCGGAACTCAGGGACGTCCTTCTGCGGGGTGACCCAGGCGGCGATCTCGGAGTTCAGCAGAGCGGCGGCGTACTGGCGGGCGGTCTCGTAGATGCCGTCGCGGGTCTCGGACGGGCCCTCGACGGTGCCCTTGAGTTGGGCGGCGACGGCGGTGAAGTCGTGGTCGCGGAGGATGTCCAGCGGAGTGCGGTCGGCAGGGAAG
The DNA here is from genome assembly GCF_042896885.1 of Streptomyces sp. NPDC001231. Lineage (NCBI taxonomy): Bacteria > Bacillati > Actinomycetota > Actinomycetes > Kitasatosporales > Streptomycetaceae > Streptomyces > Streptomyces sp. NPDC001231. The sequence continues at coordinate 3,254 of NZ_JBIAXS010000057.1, read as the reverse complement.
GCGAGCCACTGCATGACGTCGGTGATGGGCCGGTCATCGAGCGCGGCGGCGAGGAACAACTGGGCGAGAATGTTGCTGCCAGCCTTGGACCAGAAGTCGCCCTGCTGAGAGGCGTCCACCGAGGCGGCGAGGAAGTGCCCGGCCAGGCGGCCGGCACCGTCCAGCGTCTTGGCGTCCGCGAGGGGGTTCCACCACATCTCGCGGGCGGCGTGGGCGATCTGCTGCGGGTCCATCGACCACACCCGCCCCACCGCGGCCCGGGCGTCGATGGTCGCGGTGTACGCGTCGCCCGCCGCCTTATTCGAGGTCAGGAGGACCGGGCCGGGCGCGTTGAGGATGGAGGGGATTGCCAGCGATGTGGTCTTGCCGGAGCGCGGGGCCATGATCGCGACGGCGACGTCCTCGTATCCCATGCGGACCTCGTGCTTGGTGCCCTGCAGGTTGCCGAGGAGAATGCCGGTGTCACGGGCGTCGATGTGCTTGGCGGTCTTCAGGCTCGGTCGGAGGGAGCGGGCCTTGTCGGTGATGGCCTTGGCCATCAGGGGCTCGATGTCCCGGGGCTTGGCCATGCCGGCGATTTTCTTCTTCCGTCCTCCGCTGGTCTTGTGGCGCGACCACAGGACGCCGGCTGCGGTGGCGAGCACGAGCAGCGCGGCGGCGGGGACGATGCGGGCCCCGATGAGCAGGGATGTTTCTCCGGTGTGGGGCCAGAGCTGGTCGGGGTGGAGCAGCGCAGTGGTGGGCGCGTAGGAGGCCCAGGGCCGGTCGGTCAGCCAGGCGGTGATGTTGCCGGAGAGCCAGGCGAGGTGGGACAGGGGGACGACGACGGCGGCCACGCCGAGGAGGAGGCGGAAGGCGATGTCGTAGCCGTCGGAGGGCTTGTTGGTGGAAGGAGGCAAGGGGTGGTGTGCTTCCGGGCGGAGGGCGGGAGCCGTGGGTCAGCGGGTGCGGCGCGGGTGGGCAGGCGGGCGGCGCGGGGCGCTCGGGGCCGCCGGCGGCACTTCGCGGCGGGCGGCGAGTGTGCGGATGCGGTTCTCCAGGGCGAAGGCGATCAGGTCGACGGGCATATTCGCCTCGGTCCGTGTGATGCGGTTCGGGTCGAGGGGCGGCAGGCGCCCCGGGGCGGTGCGGATGGCCGGGGTCGGGGCGGCGAGGGTGGCGGTGAACGCGGCGATCAGATGCGGGGGTGTGTGTTCGTCGAAGCGGGCCTGCCACACCGGGCGGGATTCACCGAGCGTGGCCGTGGCGACCCAGGGGCCGGTCTCTTCGCCGACGGGGTGTTGGATGTAGGTCGTTGCGTCGGGTGAGACGAGGCCGTTCTCGGCCCAGGCGGGCTCCCAGCCGGCTTGCCGGAGTGGGCCGTACGGATCAGCCTCCTCGTCGTGCGTGAGGCGCGGGCCGGTGAGGGCGTCGACGAAACCGGCGATGATTTCGACCGGGGTATGGGCACCGAAGCTCGCGTACCAGGCGGGCCGGCCGCGGTCGGGAGCGTGGTGGAGGGTCCACCACTGTCCGGCGGGGGCGGGATCCAGCCGGAGTTGGGCCTTCTGGTCGGGGCTGGTGAGGATGACGCGCGGCATCAAGGGGTCGTCGCCGTGGCTCCAGCCGCAGGCGCGGTGCAGGAGCACGGTGATCCAGGCGGGATCACCGCCGCCGGCCAGGCGGCGTGGCGTGATGTACTCGACCTCTACGGTCTCGGGAGACGGGAGCACCACTACCTCCGTACCGGGGCGGTCCGGTCGGCCACGGGCGCCGGCTTCGCTGTCGGCGGCGGGGCCAGGGGCGACGGGGTGCTGCGGGCAGTGGTGTTGATGTCGATGACGGCGTGGCCGTGGGTGGCCCAGTCGTCGAGGTAGCTCCACGCCTCGGCGTCGTGGTCGGCGAGTGCGTCGTCGTACGTCGGCGTGCCGGGCCGCGCGGTGAGGGGGAGGTCGGCGCGGGTCTGCTGCCACTCCTGGTGCAGGGCGTCCAGGCGGTCGAGCGCGGCGCGCGGGGTGCCGAGCTGCAAGGCCCAGCGGGTCTGGACCGCGCGGGCGGGCAGCTGGGCGAGTTGTTCTTCCGCGGTGGCGAGGAGTTGTCGCGCGGTGGGGCGGATGGCCTCGATTGCTTCGGCGGTCTCGCGGTCGCGCTGGCTCTGTCGGAGGCCGTAGGCCTGCTCGTCGAACGGCCAGCCGTCGAGGTCGGTGTTCTCTTCGGAGTAGTAGTCCCAGTTGGCCAGGATGTAGGCGCTCTCGCGCAGGAAGGCGGAGAGCTGCTTCAGCGCGGCGCGGTGGGAGGCGGGGATGGCGGAAATGACGGGTCCTTGAGGGGCGGTGACGTTCGGAGTCCCGTTCGGCGGTCATCGCCGCAGGGAGGCAGGCGGGGATGGCGGCGGAGCGGGGGCCTTGGCCGTCTCGGGCTGGGGGTGCCGCCGGACGGCACGGGCCCGGGCACGAAGGGCGTGGACGCGCTCGGTGTGCGCGTCGACCACGTGCTGCGGGGACAAGGGGCTCGGCTCCTGCACGGCGCCGTGGGCAGTGCGGTCGAACATGCCGCGCTGGAGCGGGGCGGAGTCGGCGAGTGCGGTGACGAAGGCTTCCACCAGGCGAGTGGGCGTTCGGGCATCGAACCAGGCGTGCCACAGCCGGGGGCCACGGGAGCCGTGTCCGGGCTCGTACGCTTCCACGTGCCACGACACGGTGCCGTTCCGGTCGGGGTGCCGTTCGATGCGGCACGCGGTGTCCGGCGAGCTGGCCGCACCGCGTGCATCGATGAGCCAGCCCGCGACGTCTGCTGCGTCCAGAGGGTCTCGTGGCTCGGCGGTCGAGGGGGGGACGAGGGCATCGGTGACAGCGCTGAGGACCTCGGCGGGGACGAGTTCGCCGAATTCGGCGTACCAGCCTGGTTCGGTGTCGGTGGGCTCGGTCCGCAGCCGCCACCGAGCGGCGGTGGCGGACTGCGGGGCGAACTGCAGCCTGTGCCGGTGGTCCGGGCTCGTCAGCACGATCTCGGGGCTCAGCGGGTCGGACGTGCGTGTCTATCCGCCGCGGCCAGGCCGTGGGTGACGTGTCGGCCGTCGCCGGGGCCGGCCAGGTGGCGTGGACTGGCGTCGAACGGGACGCGCCAGGCGTGGGTGTCAGCGAAGGCAGCGAGCTGCTGTTCGCTTACTGGCAACGGCTGCCCCGTTACCTTTCTCATGGCCCCGCAACGGGGCGCCTGGCCCCCGGGCCCGGTATGGCTGTTTGCCCCCTGTCGCACGCATGACCTGGGGGGTG
>NZ_JBIAXS010000056.1:0-25449 GCF_042896885.1 Streptomyces sp. NPDC001231 | reverse complement strand
AGACCCCAAGCCCTTCGTCTGGACGAAGACCGCAGACGAGATCCTCGAACGCCTCGCCGGATATCTGAACCGAATTAACAACTCAGGACACTAGGTCCTGGCGTCACATTCCCGTCGTCCGCCCGAAGGGCGGGCGGGAATCTGACGGCAGGGCCCAGGCCTTTCCCTGCCTTGGCCGGACCCGCGGTGAACGCGCCGACGCGGGGTCTTACACTCGGTCACCGTTGCCCAGCGGAACGAAACCGCAGATCGGAAGGCATGGTCGCCCATGTTCCAAGACGCCCCCATTTATCACCAACTCGTAGCCGAACGAGGCGACGTGCCCGCACGCGTACGGGACGCGGCCACGGCCATACACAGGCAACTGGAGGACGTGATGCGAACAGGGCGGCCCAACGCCGCCTTCCAGCCAGGCCCGCCACCGCCGGGCGCGACCCCACGCCCCCACAGCGAACTCCCCCCGGGCCAGCACCCGCCGCGATAACGCCACCACTGGCACCAGCCACACCGCCCCGCTCCCACGGGCCGGGCCAACGGGTGGCCACTGTCGCCCCGTCGACGGTCCGGAGCTACGGGGCGGTCACGGGCCCAGCCGGTACGGCCCGGGCCGACTGCCGACTGCCGACAGCCACCAGCCCGCCGGCGGTGGGCCCGTATCGTCCGGTCGACGGTCCACCCGTAGCGGTCGTCAACCGTCCACCGCCACCGGCCGGTTCGGGAGCCCGCCCCGGACCCGCCCACCGGCGGTGGTGCGAGTCCGGGGCGGGCAGGTGGGTCAGCGGCGGGCGTTCTTCGGGTCGAGGAGGCCCGCGCGGCGCAGGGCGTCGGCCATCGCGCTGTTGGCGGGCGGGGGTGCCTGGCGCGAGCCGCCGCCACCGCCGCCACCGCCGCCACCGCCGCCGCGGCCCTGGCGCTGGCGCTGCTGCGGCGGGCGCCCGCCGCGCCGGCGCCGCTCGCCGCCATCGCCCTGACCCTGACGGTCCTGCGCCGCCGCCTCGTCGTCCAGACGCAGCGTCAGCGAGATCCGCTTGCGCGGGATGTCGACGTCCAGCACCTTCACCTTGACGATGTCACCGGGCTTGACGACGTCCCGCGGATCCTTCACGAACTGCTTCGACATCGCCGAGACGTGCACCAGACCGTCCTGGTGGACGCCGACGTCGACGAACGCGCCGAACGCCGCCACGTTCGTCACCACGCCCTCCAGGACCATCCCGGACGCCAGGTCGGAGATCTTCTCGACGCCCTCCTTGAAGGTGGCCGTCCTGAACGCGGGCCGCGGGTCGCGCCCCGGCTTCTCCAGCTCCCGCAGGATGTCGGTCACCGTCGGCAGACCGAACGTGTCGTCCACGAAGTCGGCCGCCCTGAGCGAGCGCAGCACCCCGGTGTTGCCGACGAGCGAGGCCACCTCCTGGCCCGTGGTCTTCACCATCCGGCGGACCACGGGGTAGGACTCGGGGTGCACGCTGGAGGCGTCCAGCGGGTCGTCGCCGCCGCGGATCCGCAGGAAGCCCGCGCACTGCTCGTAGGCCTTCGGACCGAGCCGCGAGACGTTCTTCAGCTGCGCCCGCGACGTGAACGGCCCATTGGCGTCCCGGTGCGCCACGATGTTCTCGGCGAGACCCGAGGTGACGCCGGAGACGCGCGCGAGCAGCGGCACGGACGCGGTGTTCACGTCCACGCCGACGCCGTTCACACAGTCCTCGACCACCGCGTCCAGGGAGCGGGACAGCTTCACCTCGGACAGGTCGTGCTGGTACTGGCCGACACCGATCGACTTGGGGTCGATCTTGACCAGTTCGGCCAGCGGGTCCTGGAGCCGGCGGGCGATGGAGACCGCGCCGCGCAGGGAGACGTCCATCTCGGGCAGTTCCCGCGAGGCGTACGCCGACGCCGAGTACACCGACGCGCCCGCCTCCGACACCATCACCTTGGTGAGCTTCAGCTCCGGGTGCCTGGTGATGACGTCGGCGGCCAGCTTGTCGGTCTCCCGGGACGCCGTGCCGTTGCCGATCGCGATCAGTTCGACCGCGTGCTCCTTGGCCAGCCGGGCCAGCTTGGCGACGGCCTCGTCCCACCTGTTGGCCGGCACGTGCGGGTGGACGACGTCGGTGGCGACGACCTTGCCGGTCGCGTCGACCACGGCGACCTTCACACCCGTACGGAACCCGGGGTCCAGGCCGAGGGTCGAGCGGGTGCCGGCGGGCGCGGCGAGCAGCAGGTCGCGCAGGTTGGCCGCGAACACGTTCACCGCCTCGTCCTCCGCGGCCGTGCGCAGCCGCAGGCGCAGGTCGATGCCCAGGTGGACGAGGATCCGGGTGCGCCAGGCCCAGCGGACCGTGTCCTGGAGCCACTTGTCGGCGGGCCGGCCGCGGTCGGCGATCCCGAACCGGTGGGCCACCATCCCCTCGTACGACGACGGGCCGTCCACCGGCTCCTCCGGCTCCAGGACGAGGTCCAGGACCTCCTCCTTCTCGCCCCGCAGCATCGCCAGGATCCGGTGCGAGGGCAGCTCGGTGAACGGCTCGGCGAAGTCGAAGTAGTCGGCGAACTTGGCGCCCGCCTCCTCCTTGCCCTCCCGCACCTTGGCGGCCAGCCGCCCGCGCACCCACATGCGCTCGCGCAGTTCGCCGATCAGGTCGGCGTCCTCCGAGAACCGCTCGGTGAGGATCGCCCGCGCGCCGTCCAGGGCCGACTGCGGATCGGCGACGCCCTTGTCCGCGTCGAGGAAGGCGGCGGCAGCGGCGAGCGGCTCCACGCCCGGGTCGCCGAGCAGGCCGTCGGCCAGCGGTTCCAGGCCCGCCTCCCGGGCGATCTGCGCCTTGGTCCGCCGCTTCGGCTTGTACGGCAGGTACACGTCCTCCAGCCGCGCCTTGGTCTCGGCGCCGCGGATCTGCGCCTCCAGTTCCTCGGTGAGCTTGCCCTGCTCGCGCACCGACTCCAGGATCGCCGTCCGCCGCTCCTCCAGTTCCCGCAGATAGCGCAGCCGCTCCTCGACGGTGCGCAGTTGCGCGTCGTCGAGCATCTCGGTCGCTTCCTTCCGGTAGCGCGCGATGAAGGGCACCGTCGAACCGCCGTCCAGCAGCTCCACGGCGGCCTTGACCTGCCGCTCCCGTACGCCGAGCTCCTCGGCGATCCTGCCCTCGATGGACGCTGTGAGGGGTGTCGTCACGATCCCGTACCGCCTTCTCCACTCCGGTGTGCGCCGCAATTGTGGCAGGCCCCGCCGACAACCGGGCCGCAGGGCGCCACCCGGCGAGGCGCAGCCTGCCGCCGCTCGTACCGGCGGAGACGGGGCCGGGTGTGGCGGGAAAGGTGGGAAACCTGTCATTGCGGCCATCCTCGGGCCCGCGAAGAATCGGTCCCATGGCGCAGCGAACCGTTCTCGTCGTCCTCTTCGACGGCGTCCAGAGCCTCGACGTCACCGGCCCCGTGGAGGCATTCGCCGGTGCCGCCCGGCACGCACCGGGGGCGTACCGCATCCACACGGCCTCCCTGGACGGCGGTCCCGTACGCAGCTCCAGCGGCCTGACCCTGGTACCGGACTCGCCGCTCGCCGAGGCGCCCCCGCCGCACACGCTGCTCGTGCCCGGCGGGGAGGGCACCCGCCGGCCGGACCCGCGCCTGGTCGACTGGATCCGCGCGCACGGGCCGGGCGCCGCGCGCCTGGTCTCGGTGTGCACCGGCGCGATCCTGCTGGCGGAGGCGGGCCTGCTGGACGGCCGCCGGGCCACGACCCACTGGGCGTACTGCGCCAAGCTCGCCCGCGACCACCCCGCCGTCGACGTCCACGCCGACCCGGTCTACGTGCGCGACGGGGACGTGGCGACCTCGGCCGGCGTGACCTGCGGCATCGACCTGACCCTCGCGCTCGTCGAGGAGGACCTCGGCCGCGACGTCGCGCTGAGCGTCGCCCGCCACCTGGTGGTCTTCCTGCGCCGGCCCGGCAACCAGGCCCAGTTCAGCGCCCAGCTCGCCGCGCAGACGGCCCGGCGCGAGCCCCTGCGGGACGTACAGCAGTGGATCACCGAGCATCCGGCGGACGACCTGTCCGTCGAGGCGCTCGCCGCCCGTGCCCGCCTCTCGCCGCGGCACTTCGCCCGCGCCTTCCGGGCGGAGACCGGTACGACCCCCGGCCGCTACGTCGACCGGGTCCGCCTCGAACACGCCCGCCGGCTCCTGGAGGACACCGCCGACGGCGTCGAGGAGATCTCCCGCGCCAGCGGCTACGGCACGCCGGAGGCCATGCGGCGCGCGTTCGTCAAGGCGCTGGGCGCCGCCCCGGCCGAGTACCGGCGGCGGTTCCGCCCCGCTCCCGCCACCACCTGACACCCACCGGAGGGAAATCCGTGCAGATCGCCATCGTCCTCTTCGACCGCTTCACCGCCCTGGACGCCGTGGGCCCGTACGAGACCCTCGGCAGGCTCCCCGGCGCGCGGACCGTCTTCGTCGCCGAACGGACCGGACCCGTCCGCACCGAGACCGGGCATCTCGCGCTCACCGCCGACCGGACCCTGGACGAGGTCACGGACCCCGGCATCGTCGTCGTCCCGGGCGGCCCCGGCCAGTCGTCGCAGATGGAGAACGAGACCCTGCTGGACTGGCTGCGCACCGCCGACGCCACCAGCGCCTGGACCACCTCCGTGTGCACCGGCTCGCTGCTGCTGGCCGCCGCCGGGCTCCTGGACGGCCGCCGCGCCACCTCGCACTGGCTGGCCCTCGACCAGCTGAGGCGCTTCGGCGCCGAGCCCACGGGAGAGCGGGTCGTCCTCGACGGCAAGTACGTCACGGCCGCCGGCGTCTCCTCGGGCATCGACATGGGCCTGACGCTGCTCGGCCGGATCGCCGGCGACGAACACGCCCAGGCCGTCCAACTGCTGACCGAGTACGACCCGCAGCCGCCCTACGACGCCGGATCCCCGGAGAAGGCGCCCGCGCACCTCGTCGAGGAGTTCCGCGCCAACAGCCGCTTCGCGCTGACGTAGGCGGCCGCCTACCGCACGCTCCAGGTGAACCGGGGGGTCCGCCGTTCCAGGAACGCGGCGACCCCCTCCGCGGTGTCGTCGCTCGCGTGTGCCTGCTCGGCCCAGTGGGCGTCGCGGTCCGTGCGGCCGTCCGCGAACTCCTTCGCCGCGGCCTGCGTCAGCTGCGAGCGCGTGGTGAGGATCCTGGTGAACTCCGTGATCCGCTTGGCGAGTTCGCCCTCGGGCAGCACCTCGTCGACCAGGCCGGTGCGCAGCGCGCGCTCCGCGTCGATCAACTCGCCCGAGAAGAGCAGGTACTTGGCGGTCGCCGGGCCCACCAGGGAGACCAGACGGCGGGTGGAGGAGGCGGGGTAGACGATGCCCAGCTTGGCCGGCGTCACCCCGAACAGCGCGCCCGCCTCGGCGAACCGCAGGTCGCAGGCCGCCGCGAGCTGGGCGCCGCCGCCCACGCAGTACCCGCGCACCGCCGCCAGCGTCGGCTTGGGGAACGCGGCGAGCGCCTCCTCGGCCCGACCCGCCAGGCGCTGCGCCTCCCGTGGCGAGCCGCGCAGCGTGGAGATGTCGGCGCCGGCGCAGAACGTCGCGCCCGACCCCGTCAGCACCAGCGCCCGGACGTCCGGATCGGCTGCGAGGCCGTCCAGGAGCGGTGGCAGCGCCCGCCACATCGCGGCGGTCATCGCATTGCGCTTGGCCGGGTGGTGGACCACGACGGTGGCCACCGCGTCGGTGACGTCGTGCAGCAACTGCGGCTCCATGCGCCGGATGCTATCCGTCCGGCCGAGCGTTTGATCAAGAAGGGGTGGGGGACAGTTACGACACGGCAGCGAACGGAACAAAGGGTGGAGACCGGGGGGATCGTGCGGCTTTGAGGAGGCGCCGATGGCCAGGTTCACCAAGCCCCGCAGCGAGACGGCGAGGATGCGCCGCGGTTTCGGCTGGCTGGCCGGACTCGGGGTGCTTCTGGTGGTCGCCGGACTCGTGGGGCTCGTCTACACGGCCGCCGTGACGCTGACCTCCATGCTGCTGTTCGGCTGGCTGCTGCTGATCGGTGGGCTGGTCGGGCTGCTGCACGCGGTCCAGGCGCGCGGCTCGAACTTCTTCTGGCTCGGTGTCATCGTGGCCGCCCTGAACATCGCGGCGGGCGTGGTGGTCATCGGTCATCCGCACGCGACCGCCGCCGCGCTCACCATGTTCGCGGCCCTGCTGTTCCTGACCGGCGGCCTGTTCCGGGTGGTCGGCAGCGTCGTGGTGCGCGGCCCCCAGTTCGGCTGGACGCTGCTGCTGGGCGCCTTCTACCTGCTGCTGGGCGTCATGGTGCTGGCCTCCTGGCCGAGCAGCAGCCAGTACGTCATCGGCGCGTTCTTCTCCCTCGCCCTCCTCTTCGACGGCCTCGGCCTGATCGCGACCGGCTTCGGCGGCCGCCGCATCGTCGGCATGGTCTCCGACCGGACGGCCTAGCAGCCCGTCCTGGCGGTCCGTGCGCGGGGAGACGTGGACCGTACAACCCGAAAAGTTCGCGATGTCGGCGGGGACGGGACAGGACCGATCCCTGGCGTGACGGATTCGTACGCCAACGGTCACAAGGCGCTTGAAACACGCTGACTTGTGTTCAGTCCTTGGGCTGAGAGCGGTGCGTTACCAACACTCGACGTGTGGTGACAATCGAGCGCGAGGGCGGCGACCGGACGATGGACGACCACGGGCGCGGGTACGGCTCACGCCCGGAGGGCGGCGCGGGGGCACCCCTCCACGACGTACCCCCGGATCCGCTGCCGTACGAGGGAGTCTGGCGGTTCACCGCGCCCGCCGCCGACGCCTCGGTCCCGCAGGCCCGGCACGCGGTCCGGGACCTGCTGCTGCGCCAGGGCGTCCCGGTCTCGGACGACCTGGTCCACGGGCTGCTGCTGATCGTGTCCGAGCTGGTCACGAACGCCGTACGGCACGCGGCGCTGCTGTCGCCGATGCTCGCCGTTGAGGTCGCGGTCGGCGCCGAGTGGGTGCGGGTGTCCGTGGAGGACAACCACCCCTACCGCCCGACCGCCCTGGAGACCGACCACGGGCGGACCGGCGGGCGCGGGCTGCTCCTGGTCCGTGAGATCGCGCGGGAGGCCGGCGGGGTCTGCGACGTCGAGCACACCGCGAGCGGCGGCAAGGTGATCTGGGCCGCACTGCCGCTCAAACCCGCGCACCAGCTGGAACAGCACTCCTGAGGTCCGCCGCCGGACTCACCAGCCGGCGGGACCCGTCAGTTCCCTGATCGCGGGACGGGCCGCGTCCAGCACGGTCGGGAACCAGACGGAGAAGGTGTCCCGCGCGTGCCGCTCCGCCAGCTCGGCGGGCGTCACGAACGCCGTGGCGCCGACCTCCTCCGGGTCCGGCCGCAGCGGGGACTGCACCAGGCCGACGAAGAGGTGGTTGTACTCCTGCTCCACCAGGCCCGAGTCCGGGTCCGGGTGGTGGTAGCGGACCGTGCCCGCCTCGGCGAGCAGCGACGGGGAGATCCCCAGCTCCTCGTACGTGCGCCGGGCCGCCGCCGCCATGGGCGCCTCACCGGGGTAGGGGTGTCCGCAGCAGCTGTTGGACCACACGCCGGGGGAGTGGTACTTGCCCAGCGCGCGCTGCTGGAGCAGCAGCCGGCCGCGGTTGTCGAACAGGAATACGGAGAAGGCGCGGTGCAGCCGTCCCGGTGGCTGGTGGGCGGACAGCTTCTCCGCGGTGCCGATCGTCACGCCGTCCTCGTCGACCAGTTCCAGCAAGATCGCATCCGCGGTGCCGTTCGACGAGCTGTGCTTCGCGGTGGCAGGTGTGGTCGGCATACCCATCCTTCACTTCGGTCCTCGAGTCCCAAGTCTGCCGTACGAAACCGGCACTCCCGGCACTTCCCGGCACTCCGCATGTCCCGCGCGGCGCCGTGGGCCGCGACTGTCACGGGCCGGGCACCGTAGGTGATCGTGCCCGGACGGGCACGCCCGGAACCGTCCGGGAGCCCCCGCGGAGAGGACGCGGGCGCACACCGCGCCTCCGTGTACCGGCGCGGGCGCCGTGCGCGCCGGGCGCCCTCTCCGGTCAGGTCCGCGGGGGGTGTCCCGTCAGTGGCACAGCCGGGCCTCGTGCTCCGCGTGCCCGCTCGGCTCCAGCTGGAAGGTGCAGTGCTCCACGTCGAAGTGGTACCCGAGGCAGCCCTGAAGCTCGTGCAGCAGCTTCTCGTGGCCGATGGCGGTGAGCGCGTCGGACCGGACGACCACGTGCGCGGAGAGCACCGGCAGACCCGAGGTGATCGTCCAGGCGTGCAGGTCGTGCACGTCCTCCACGCCGTCCAGTGCCAGGATGTGCTCCCGCACCTCTTCCATGTCGACGTTCTTCGGGGCCGCCTCCAGCAGTACGTCGAGCGTCTCGCGCAGCAGCCGGAAGGTGCGCGGCACGATCAGCAGACCGATGAGGAGGGAGGCGACGGGGTCGGCGGCCTGCCAGCCGGTGAGCAGGATCACCGCCGCCGAGAGCATGACGGCCACCGAGCCGAGCGCGTCCGCGGCCACCTCCAGGAAGGCGCCGCGCACGTTCAGGCTCTCCTTCTGGCCGCGCATCAGCAGCATGAGGGAGATCGAGTTCGCCACCAGGCCGATCGCGCCGAACACGATCATCAGCCCGCCATGGGTGGGAGCCGGGGTGAGGAACCGCTGGATCGCCTCGTAGAGCACATAGCTGCCGACGCCGAGCAGCAGCAGGCAGTTGGCGAGCGCGGCGAGGATCTCCGCGCGGGCGAAGCCGAAGGTGCGGTTCCGGCTCGGCGGGCGGTTGGCGAAGTGGATGGCCAGCAGCGCCATGCCGAGGCCGACGGCGTCGGTGGCCATGTGGGCGGCGTCCGCGACCAGCGCGAGCGAGTCCGCGAGCAGGCCGCCGACGATCTCCACCACCATCACGGTGAGCGTGATCGACAGCGCGATGCGCAGCGTGCCGCGGTGCGCGGCGCCGGCCGTGCCGCCTGCTCCCAGGCCGTGCGCGTGCCCGTGGTCGTGACCGGCCCCCATGGGATGACCGCCCTTTCCGTATTGCGTCCCGGATCACAGTGAACTACGGGTGGGGGGTATCGGGCAACGCGGCACTGAACACCGTTGTCATGTGCCCTGACCTGCGCAAACGAACCGCAGGTCAGAGTGCGTGGACGACTCGGGCGCCGTGGTGCGGCAGCCGGACCCGCACACCGAGGAGGCCGTTTGGTGATCAGCCATGTCGTGGCCGTCCGGCCCATGCCGGGGCCGGATGTGAGGAATGCCCGATCTGGTGCGGAGTTTGTGACCCGGCGGCCGGATCGCCCATGATGATCGAGGCGAAGGCTGCGGCAGACCACGTCGATCAGGCCGGTGAACGGGCGGTGAACGCGGGCTTCCGGCCATCCGATAGCCTCTGCCGACATGCCGCCCGGGTGCCAAAGGCAGGCGGCGCCCCAATATGCACATGACCGGCGCGGGCGCGTCGGCCCCCAGGGAGTGAGTTCGTTGTCGACCGCCATCCTGACCGGTCAGCCGGTCCCCGGATCGTCGATCGAGGGCGATCTGCGGTCCCTCGGATTCGGCGTGCGGGTCGCCTCCGACGGCACCGACGCCGAGACGCTGCTCGCCCAGGTGCCCGGTGACCAGCGGGTCGCCATCGTCGACGCCCGGTTCGTCGGCCATCTGCACGCGCTGCGTCTGGGTCTGACCGACCCCCGCTTCCCGCTCGCCGCCGTCCCCGGCGCGGTGACCGCCCGCCCGGCCGGCCGCCAGGCGCTGACCCGCGCGATGGCCCGCGAGAACTCCGCCGGCGGGAACACCGCGGTCGCCGTCGCCGGCCTCGCCGACCGGATCTCCGAAGCCCTGGACGCCGACGGCTCCGAGGTGCACCGCCCCGTGCTCGGGACTCTCGTCGCCGCCGTACCCGAGGACCCCCAGACCCGCAACGAGGCACGGCAGGCCGTGGCCGCCGTCGACGACGAGGCCGTCCGCCTGAAGTCGGCCGTCAAGGCCCGCGACGGCTTCTTCACCACCTTCTTCATCAGCCCGTACTCGCGCTACGTCGCCCGCTGGTGCGCCCGCCGCGGCCTGACCCCCAACCAGGTCACCACGGCCTCCCTGCTCACCGCGCTCATAGCCGCGAGCTGCGCCGCCACCGGCACCCGCGGCGGTTTCGTCGCCGCCGGCGTGCTGCTCATCGCCTCGTTCGTGCTGGACTGCGCCGACGGCCAGCTGGCCCGCTACTCGCTTCAGTACTCCACCCTCGGCGCCTGGCTGGACGCCACCTTCGACCGGGCGAAGGAGTACGCCTACTACGCCGGCCTCGCGCTGGGCGCCGCCCGCGGCGGCGACGACGTCTGGGCCCTGGCCCTGGGCGCGATGATCCTTCAGACCTGCCGGCACGTGGTCGACTTCTCCTTCAACGAGGCCAACCACGACGCCAGCGCCAACACCAGCCCCACCGCCGCGCTCTCCGACAAGCTGGACAGCGTCGGCTGGACGGTCTGGGTACGCCGGATGATCGTTCTGCCCATCGGCGAGCGCTGGGCGATGATCGCGGTCCTGACGGCGGTCACGACCCCCAGGATCACGTTCTACGTCCTGCTCGCCGGCTGCGCCCTCGCGGCGACGTACACCACGGCGGGCCGTGTGCTGCGGTCCGTGACGCGCAAGGCGCGGCGCACCGACCGGGCGGCGCAGGCGCTGGCGGACCTCGCGGACAACGGACCGATCGCGGCCCTCGTCGCCGGGCTGCGCGATCCCAACGCGCGCTGGTACCTCGACTTCCCGCTGCTGCGCGCCCTGGCCGGTGTGGTGCTCCTCGCCGGGGCCCTGTACTCCGGCGACAGCTGGCTGCCTGTCGTGGGCGCCACCTTCTACGCCGTCTTCTCGGGCCTGGCACTCTCCCAGCCCCTCAAGGGCCCCCTCGACTGGCTCGTCCCCCCGCTGTTCCGTGCCGCCGAATACGGCACCGTGCTGGTGCTGGCGGCCAGAGCGGAGGTGAACGGAGCCCTTCCTGCGGCTTTCGGCCTGGTGGCGGCCGTCGCCTACCATCACTACGACACGGTGTACCGCATCCGCGGCAACGCCGGAGCGCCGCCGGTCTGGCTGGTGCGCGCCCTCGGAGGGCAGGAGGGGCGCACGCTGCTCGTCACCGTGCTGGCCGCGGTGCTCACCGCCTCGCAATTCCAGGTCGCGCTCACGGTCCTCGCCGTGGCCGTCGCCCTGCTGGTGCTCACCGAGAGCATCCGTTTCTGGGTGGCCTCTCATCTGAGGGGCGCGCCCGCCGTACACGACGAAGGAGAACCCGCATGATCGGCCTCGTGCTGGCGGCCGGCGCCGGACGGCGCCTGCGCCCCTACACCGACACCCTGCCCAAGGCGCTGGTGCCGGTGGGGCCCGACGGCGCGGAGGACGGCCCCACGGTCCTGGACCTCACCCTCGGCAACTTCGCCGAGGTCGGCCTGACGGAGGCCGCGATCATCGTCGGCTACCGCAAGGAGGCCGTGTACGAGCGCAAGGAGGCCCTGGAGCGGAAGTACGGTTTGAAGCTCACCCTGATCGACAACGACAAGGCCGAGGAGTGGAACAACGCCTACTCCCTGTGGTGCGGCCGTGACGCCCTCAAGGACGGCGTGATACTCGCCAACGGCGACACCGTGCACCCGGTCTCCGTCGAGAAGACCCTGCTCGCCGCCCGCGGTGACGGCAAGAAGATCATCCTCGCCCTGGACACGGTGAAGTCGCTGGCCGACGAGGAGATGAAGGTCGTCGTCGACCCCGGCAAGGGCGTCCGGAGGATCACCAAGCTGATGGACCCGGCCGAGGCGACCGGTGAGTACATCGGCGTCACCCTCATCGAGGGCGACGCCGCCCCCGAGCTGGCCGACGCGCTGAAGGTCACCTTCGAGCGGGACCCGCAGCTGTACTACGAGGACGGCTACCAGGAGCTCGTCAACCGCGGCTTCACGATCGACGTGGCGCCGATCGGCGACGTCAAGTGGGTCGAGATCGACAACCACGACGACCTCGCCAAGGGCCGGGGGATCGCGTGCCTGTACTGAGCAGGCTCATCCCGTCGCCGGTGGTGGTGGAAATCCGCAGCGGCGCCCTCGACGACCTGGCGAGTGTGCTCGCCGACGAGCGCGTCTCGCACTCCGGCAGGCTCGCCGTCGCCGTCAGCAACGGCTCCGGCGCCCGGCTGCGTGAGCGGATCGCCCCCTCGCTGCCCGGCGCCACCTGGTACGAGGTCGGCGGCGGAACCCTCGACGACGCCATCCGGCTGGCCGGCGAGATGAAGGCAGGCCGCTACGACGCGGTCGTGGGCCTGGGCGGCGGCAAGATCATCGACTGCGCCAAGTTCGCCGCGGCGCGCGTCGGGCTGCCCCTGGTCGCCGTGCCCACGAACCTCTCGCACGACGGCCTGTGCTCCCCGGTCGCCACCCTCGACAACGACGCGGGCCGCGGCTCGTACGGTGTGCCGAACCCGATCGCCGTCCTCATCGACCTGGACGTGATCCGCGACGCCCCGCCGCGTTTCGTGCGCTCCGGCATCGGCGACGCCGTCTCCAACATCTCCGCCATCGCGGACTGGGAGCTGTCCCACCGCGTCACCGGCGAGAAGATCGACGGCCTGGCCGCGGCCATGGCCCGCCAGGCGGGCGAGGCGGTGCTGCGGCACCCGGGCGACATCGGCGACAACGACTTCCTCCAGGTACTCGCCGAGGCCCTGGTCCTCACCGGGATCGCCATGTCGATCTCGGGCGACTCGCGGCCCGCCTCCGGCGCCTGTCACGAGATCAACCACGGCTTCGACCTGCTGTTCCCGAAGCGGGCCGCGAGCCACGGTGAGCAGTGCGGGCTGGGCGCGGCCTTCGCGATGTACCTGCGCGGGGCCCACGAGGAGTCGGCCGGCATGGCCGAGGTGCTGCGCCGGCACGGGCTGCCGGTACTGCCCAAGGACATCGGCTTCACGGTGGACGAGTTCGTCCGGGTCGTCGAGTTCGCCCCGGAGACCCGGCCCGGCCGCTACACGATCCTCGAACACCTCGACCTCAAGACCGACCAGATCAAGGACATCTACGCCGACTATGTCAAGGCCATCGGTAGCTGAACTGAGACCGGTCGTCCATCCGGCAGGGGTGAAGGACCGGCGCAGCGGAGAGCACTGGGCGGGACGCCTCTACATGCGCGAGGTGTCCCTGCGGGTCGACCGCTACCTGGTGGGCACCAGGGTCACGCCCAACCAGCTCACGTACCTGATGACCGTCTTCGGCGTCCTCGCGGCCCCGGCCCTGCTGGTGCCGGGGATCGCGGGCGCCGTGCTCGGTGTGCTGATGGTCCAGCTGTACCTGCTGCTGGACTGCGTCGACGGCGAGATCGCCCGCTGGAAGAAGCAGTTCTCGCTGGGCGGGGTCTACCTTGACCGGGTCGGGGCCTATCTCACCGACGCCGCCGTCCTGGTCGGGCTCGGGCTGCGTGCCGCCGACCTGTGGGGTCCCGGGCGCATCGACTGGCTGTGGGCCTTCCTCGGGACCCTGGCCGCTCTCGGCGCGATCCTGATCAAGGCCGAGACCGACCTCGTCGGCGTGGCCCGCCACCAGGGCGGGCTGCCGCCCGTCCAGGAGAGCGCGGCCGAACCGCGCTCGTCGGGCATGGCGCTGGCCCGCCGGGCCGCCGCGGCGCTCAAGTTCCACCGGCTGATCCTCGGGATCGAGGCGTCCCTGCTGATCCTGGTCCTCGCGATCGCCGACACGATCAGGGGCGACCTGTTCTTCACCCGGCTCGGCACGGCCGTGCTCGCCGGCATCGCGCTGCTCCAGACCCTGCTGCACCTGGTGTCCATCCTCGTCTCCAGCAGGCTGAGGTGAGCGGCGTGACCTCTGTGAACACTCCGCTCAAGGTCGGCGCCGTCGTCATCACCATGGGCAACCGGCCCGAGGAGCTGCGGGCCCTGCTCGACTCGGTCGCCAAGCAGGACGGCGACCGGGTCGAGGTGGTGGTCGTCGGCAACGGCTCGCCCGTCCCGGACGTCCCCGAGGGCGTCCGGACCGTCGAGCTGCCGGAGAACCTCGGCATCCCCGGCGGCCGCAACGTCGGCATCGAGGCCTTCGGCCCGGCCGGCGGCGACGTCGACATCCTGCTCTTCCTCGACGACGACGGCCTGCTCGCCCGGTACGACACCGCCGAGCTGTGCCGCCGGGCCTTCGCCGCCGACGACCGGCTCGGCATCGTCAGCTTCCGCATCGCCGACCCGGACACCGGCGTCACCCAGCGCCGCCACGTGCCGCGGCTGCGCGCCGCCGACCCGATGCGCTCCTCCCGGGTCACCACCTTCCTGGGCGGCGCGAACGCCGTCCGCACCAAGGTCTTCGCGGAAGTCGGCGGCCTGCCGGACGAATTCTTCTACGCGCACGAGGAAACCGACCTGGCCTGGCGGGCCCTCGACGCGGGCTGGATGATCGACTACCGGTCCGACATGGTGCTCCACCACCCGACGACGGCTCCTTCGCGGCACGCGGTCTACCACCGCATGGTCGCCCGCAACCGGGTCTGGCTGGCCCGCCGCAACCTCCCGGTGCTCCTCGTCCCGGTCTACCTTGGGGTGTGGCTGCTGCTCACCCTCGCACGCCGCCCGTCGCGTCCGGCCCTGAAGGCCTGGTTCGGCGGCTTCCGGGAGGGCTGGACCACGCCCTGTGGGCCGCGCCGGCCCATGAAGTGGCGTACGGTGTGGCGACTCACCCGACTGGGCCGGCCGCCGGTCATCTGACAAGATCGTTCCCCCGAGTACGCGGCGTCACCCGGCCGGTGCTCGAGCCACGGCCGTACATCCGCACTGGCAGCGCATCTCGAAGACGAAAGTTTCCACTAGTGAGTGAGACAACGCATGACGGCGGCGTCGCCCTCGGCGCGGCTCCGTCGCCCGACGAGGGTCTTACCCCGGCCCAGCTTGCCGACAAGTACGGGCTGTCCGTCAGCGGCGCCCGGCCGCCGCTCGGGGCGTACATCCGGCAGTTGTGGGGGCGGCGCCACTTCATCCTGGCCTTCTCCCAGGCGAAGCTGACCGCCCAGTACAGCCAGGCCAAGCTCGGCCAGCTCTGGCAGGTGGCGACGCCGCTGCTGAACGCCGCGGTGTACTACTTCATCTTCGGCATCATCATCGGGGCCACCCGCGGGCTCGACCGGGAGACGTACATCCCGTTCCTGGTGACCGGGGTGTTCGTGTTCACCTTCACCCAGACCTCGGTCATGGCCGGCGTCCGCGCCATCTCCGGCAACCTGGGACTGGTGCGCGCGCTGCACTTCCCGCGCGCCTCGCTGCCGATCTCGTTCGCGCTCCAGCAGCTCCAGCAGCTGCTGTACTCGATGATCGTGCTGTTCCTGGTGGTCATCGCCTTCGGCAGCTACCCGGGCCTGTCCTGGCTGCTGATCGTGCCGGCGCTGGCGCTGCAGTTCCTGTTCAACACCGGGCTGGCGCTGATCATGGCCCGGCTGGGTGCCAAGACCCCCGACCTCGCCCAGCTCATGCCGTTCGTCACGCGGACCTGGATGTACGCGTCGG
This sequence comes from Streptomyces sp. NPDC001231, assembly GCF_042896885.1. Lineage (NCBI taxonomy): Bacteria > Bacillati > Actinomycetota > Actinomycetes > Kitasatosporales > Streptomycetaceae > Streptomyces > Streptomyces sp. NPDC001231. The sequence goes on along the minus strand of NZ_JBIAXS010000056.1, from coordinate 9,913 downwards.
GCGTGATGTTCTCCATCAGCGGCATGCTCGCCGGGAAGCCGGACTGGGTCATCCGGCTGTTGCAGGTCAACCCCGCCGCCATCTACATGGACCTGATCCGCTTCGCGCTGATCGACGGCTACGACTCCTCGCACCTGCCGCCGCACGTCTGGGCCGGCGCCCTGGGCTGGGCCGTGCTCGTCTTCATCGGTGGCTTCGTGTACTTCTGGAAGGCGGAGGAGAGGTACGGCCGTGGCTGACCGGGACCATCACATGCGCGACGCCGGGCCGGTGCCCACCGTGATCGCGGACGAACTGCACATCGTCTACCGCGTCAACGGCGCCAAGTCCGGCAAGGGCAGCGCCACCGCCGCGCTCAGCCGCATCCTCAAGCGGGGCTCCGACGACGCGGCGCGGGGCGTGCGCAAGGTGCACGCCGTCAAGGGCGTCTCCTTCGTCGCCTACCGCGGCGAGGCGATCGGCCTGATCGGCTCCAACGGCTCCGGCAAGTCCACGCTGCTGCGCGCCATCGCCGGCCTGCTGCCCGCCGAGAAGGGCCGGGTCTACACCGACGGCCAGCCCTCGCTGCTCGGTGTGAACGCGGCGCTGATGAACGACCTCACGGGCGAGCGCAACGTCATCCTGGGCGGACTGGCCATGGGCATGTCGCGCGAGCAGATCAAGGAGCGCTACCAGGGGATCGTCGACTTCTCCGGCATCAACGAGAAGGGCGACTTCATCACCCTGCCGATGCGCACGTACTCCTCCGGCATGGCGGCCCGGCTGCGCTTCTCCATCGCCGCCGCCAAGGACCACGACGTCCTCATGATCGACGAGGCGCTGGCCACCGGCGACCGCAAGTTCCAGACGCGGTCCGAAGCGCGTATCCGGGAGCTGCGCAAGGAGGCCGGCACGGTGTTCCTGGTCAGCCACAACAACAAGTCGATCCGCGACACCTGCGACCGGGTGCTGTGGCTGGAGCGCGGCGAACTGCGCATGGACGGCCCCACCGAGGAAGTGCTCAAGGAGTACGAGAAGTTCACGGGCAAGTAGCCCGCAGGCGCCAGGGCCCCGCCGGAACGCGTCCGGTGGGGCCCCTCGTCCGCAAAGGATGTGTCAACTCGCGCCGTCCTGAGGAATCTTGACACCAATCGGTGTGTTGTTGTGATGTGCGGGACACCCCCCGTGCGTCTCGTCGCGTTGTACAACGTAAGCTGTACCGGTCCCGGAAAGCGGCAAGTGGGGAGATAATGCGCGACACCCTCCGTCGACGCCGCCCCGCGGACGGCCGGGCGGCGTGTCCGAAATAGTGTGTCTTGGGTCGGCAGTGTAGAACGGGAGATGTGACGGCAATGGCTACGGAAACTCCCCAGCTCAACGCAGCAGGTGCCGTCCCCGTGCCGGGCAGTGGACGATGACGCGAACGCCGACGGCGCGCGACCCCGAGCGCGCCACCCTCGACAAGGCCGCGGGTGAGAACTTCCCCGTGGCACCGTTCTTCCTGCCCAGAGCCTGGCGCGTCGACCTGATGGCCGTCTACGGCTTCGCCCGCCTCGTCGACGACATCGGCGACGGCGACCTGGCCCCCGGCGGCGCGGACGCCCGGCTGCTCGGCGTGTCGCCCGGCGAGGCCGAGGACCGCCTGGTCCTCCTCGACGCCTTCGAGGCCGATCTGTGCAGGGTCTTCGACGGCACCCCGCGCCACCCCCTGCTGCGCCGGCTTCAGCCCACCGTCCGCCGCGGATCGCTGACCCCCGAGCCGTTCCTCGGCCTGATCGCCGCCAACCGCCAGGACCAGCTCGTCGCGCGGTACGAGACCTACGACGACCTCCTCGCCTACTGCGAACTGTCCGCCAACCCCGTCGGCCGCCTCGTCCTCGCCGTCACCGGCACCTCGACCCCCGAGCGGATCCGCCGTTCCGACGCCGTCTGCACCGCCCTGCAGATCGTCGAGCACCTCCAGGACGTCAAGGAGGACCTCGGACGCGACCGCATCTATCTTCCCGCCGCCGACATGAAACGTTTCCACGTGCAGGAGTCGGATCTCGCCGCGCCCACCGCGGGCGCATCGGTGCGCGCACTGGTCGCGTACGAAGCGGAACGCGCCCGCGGTCTGCTGAATGAAGGCGCCCCCCTGGTGGGTAGCGTCCACGGCAGGTTGAAACTGCTGCTCGCGGGGTTCGTGGCGGGGGGAAGGGCGGCGGTCCACGCGATCGCCGCCGCCGAATACGACGTACTTCCCGGCCCGCCCAAGCCCGGCAAGACCCGGTTGCTGCGTGAGGTGGGCGTGACTCTGCGAGGAGAGGGGTGATCCGGGCCGTGGAGTCGGAACAGCACGTGTCCGCGCCGGTACTCGCCGCCTACAGCTACTGCGAGGCCGTCACCGGACAGCAGGCCCGCAACTTCGCCTACGGCATCAGACTGCTGCCGACGGCCAAACGGCGGGCGATGTCGGCGCTGTACGCGTTCTCCCGGCGTGTCGACGACATCGGCGACGGAACGCTGGCCCACGACGTGAAGATCACCCGTTTGGAGGACACCCGGGCGCTGCTCGGCCGGGTCCGCGACGGCGCGGTCGAGGACGACGACACCGACCCGGTGGCCGTCGCCCTCAGCCACGCCGCCCGGGTCTTCCCGATCCCGCTCGGCGGCCTGGACGAACTCATCGACGGCGTCCTGATGGACGTCCGCGGCGAGACGTACGAGACCTGGGAGGACCTGAAGGCCTACTGCCGCTGTGTGGCCGGGGCCATCGGACGGCTCTCCCTCGGCGTGTTCGGCACCGAACCGGGGGCACGCGGCGCCGAACGCGCTGCCGAGTACGCCGACACGCTCGGGCTCGCGTTGCAGCTGACCAACATCCTCAGAGACGTCCGCGAGGACGCCGAGGGCGGCCGTACCTACCTGCCCGCCGACGACCTCGCCAAGTTCGGCTGCTCGGCCGGGTTCCACGGACCGACGCCGCCGGAGGGCTCCGACTTCGCGGGCCTGGTGCACTTCGAGGTGCGGCGGGCCCGCGCCCTGTTCGCCGAGGGCTACCGGCTGCTGCCCCTGCTGGACCGGCGCAGCGGCGCGTGCGTCGCCGCCATGGCCGGCATCTACCGCCGCCTGCTCGACCGCATCGAGCGCGAGCCGGAGGCGGTGCTGCGCGGCCGGGTCTCGCTGCCCGGACACGAGAAGGCGTACGTCGCCGTGCGCGGCCTGTCCGGCCTCGACGCCCGGTACGTGTCCCGACGGACCGTCAGGAGGCGTGCCTGATGGTGATGTCACCGCACGGTGAGGCCACCGGCGAGAAACGGCGGGCAACCCTCCGATGCCGGGCGGCGTCCCTGACGGCAACGGTCGCCGGCGAGGCACCCGCTCACCGCGGCGGACGCACAGGGGAGGGCCCACGATGACCGACGGCACACGGCGGGACGGACCGCTCACGGACGCCTCGGGACCGGCCGGACGGCACGCCGTGGTGGTCGGCGGCGGCCTGTCCGGCCTCACCGCCGCGCTCGCGCTCGCCGACGCCGGAATGCGCGTGACGCTGCTGGAGGGCAGACCCCGCCTGGGCGGGCTCGCCTTCTCCTTCCAGCGCGGCGACCTCACCATCGACAACGGACAGCACGTGTACCTGCGCTGCTGCACCGCCTACCGCTGGTTCCTCGACCGGATCGGCGGCGCCGCGCTCGCCCCGCTGCAGGACCGGCTGGAGGTGCCCGTCGTCGACGCCGCGAGACCCGAGGGCCGGCGGCTCGGCACACTGCGGCGCGACGCACTGCCCGTACCCCTGCACCTGGGGCGCAGCCTCGCCACCTACCCGCACCTCTCGCTCGCCGAGCGGGTCCGGGTGGGCCGCGCCGCGCTCGCGCTCAAGGGACTCGACCTCACCGATCCGACCCTGGACGCACGGGACTTCGGCAGCTGGCTGACCGAGCACGGCCAGTCGGCGCGTGCCGTCGAGGCGCTGTGGGACCTGGTCGGGGTCGCCACGCTCAACGCGGTCGCGCGCGACTCCTCGCTGGGGCTCGCCGCGATGGTGTTCAAGACCGGACTGCTGTCCGACCCGGGCGCGGCCGACATCGGCTGGGCCCGCGTCCCGCTGGGCGAACTGCACGACCGGCTGGCCCGCAGGGCGCTCGACTCCGCGGGCGTGCGTACCGAGGTCCGGACACGCGTCACCTCCGTCTCCCTCAACGGAAACGGGAGCTGGAACGTTCAGGTTCCCGGCGAGAGCCTGGTCGCCGACGCGGTCGTTCTCGCCGTACCGCAGCGCGAGGCGCACGGACTGCTGCCGGCCGGCGCCCTGGACGCGCCGGACCGGCTGCTCAGGATCGGCACCGCGCCGATCCTCAACGCCCACGTCGTCTATGACCGCACGGTGCTGAACGCGCCCTTCTTTGCGGCCATCGGCACGCCCGTGCAGTGGGTCTTCGACCGCACCGAGGCGGCCGGCCTGAAGCACGGTCAGTACCTCGCGGTGTCCCAGTCGGTGGCGCAGGACGAGATCGACGCGCCGGTCGCCGTGCTGCGCGAGCGCTATCTGCCCGAACTGAGGCGGCTGCTGCCCCGTGCGCGCGGTGCCGAGGTGAGGGACTTCTTCGTGACCCGGGAGCGCACGGCGACGTTCGCCCCGGCCCCCGGCGTCGGACGGCTGCGGCCCGGCGCCCGCACCAAGGCCCCCGGCCTGTACCTGGCCGGAGCGTGGACCGCCACAGGGTGGCCCGCGACCATGGAGAGTGCGGTCCGCAGCGGTGTGAAGGCGGCCGAGGCCGCGCTGAGCGCCCTGGGCCGGCCCCGCCCGAGCCGTCTCTTCGCCATCGAGGAGGCGGCGGCATGACGTTCGATCAGCAGCCCGCGGCGGGCCCCCGCACCTCCGGCACCGCAACAAGAGGAGAGACTGTGCCCACTGTGCCCCCGGCCTCGACGGCCGCTCGGAGGACCGCGGTGGACGTGACCGCGCTGTTGGAGCGCGGCCGGACCCTGGCCACGCCGGTACTGCGGGCGGCCGTCGACCGCCTGGCGCCCCCCATGGACACCGTCGCCGCCTACCACTTCGGCTGGATCGACGCCCAGGGCAACCCGGCACGCGGGGACGGCGGCAAGGCCGTTCGCCCCGCCCTGGCCGTGCTCTCCGCCGAGGTCGCCGGGGCCGCGCCCGAGGCCGGTGTGCCGGGCGCGGTCGCCGTGGAGCTCGTCCACAACTTCTCCCTGCTGCACGACGACCTGATGGACGGCGACGAACAGCGCCGCCACCGCGACACGGTCTGGAAGGTGCACGGCCCCGCCCAGGCCATCCTGGTCGGCGACGCGCTGTTCGCCCTGGCCAACGAGGTGCTGCTGGAGCTCGGCACGGTCGAGGCCGGCCGTGCCGCCCGCCGGCTGACCACCGCGACCCGCGCGCTGATCGACGGTCAGGCGCAGGACATCTCCTACGAGCACCGCGACCGGGTCAGCGTCGCGGAGTGCCTGGAGATGGAGGGCAACAAGACCGGTGCCCTGCTCGCCTGCGCCTCCTCCGTCGGCGCGGTCCTCGGCGGCGCCGACGACCGTACGGCCGACGCGCTGGAGAAGTACGGGTACCACCTCGGTCTGGCCTTCCAGGCCGTCGACGACCTCCTCGGCATCTGGGGCGACCCGGAGGCCACCGGCAAGCAGACCTGGAGCGATCTGCGCCAGCGCAAGAAGTCCCTGCCGGTCGTGGCCGCGCTCGCGGCGGGCGGCCCGGCCTCCGAGCGGCTCGGTGAGATCCTCGCCGCCGACGCCAAGAGCAGCGACTTCGCGAACTTCTCCGAGGAGGAGTTCGCGGCCCGCGCCGCCCTCATCGAGGAGGCGGGCGGCCGGGAGTGGACGGCCGAGGAGGCGCGCCGTCAGCACACCATCGCCATCGAAGCCCTCGACGCCGTCGGCATGCCCGAGCAGGTACGGGCCGCGTTCACGGCGCTCGCCGACTTCGTCGTCGTACGAAAGAGATGATCACTATCGGTCGAACCAGCCTCGCGTAGTCGCCGGCCGGTGCAGCAAGGAGGTTTCAGGCACCGGCCGACGGCGGACCCACAGCAGCACGACTTGCACGACTGCACGAAGGGGAAGCCATGACAGCGACGACCGACGGAAGCACCGGGGCGACACTGCCGTCCCGCGCTGCCGCGGCCAGTGAAACCGTACTCAGCACCCCCGAGGCGGCCGGGGTACAAGAAGCCGCCGCTGCCGCCGTCAGGCGGGCCACCGACTTCCTGCTCGCCCAGCAGGACGCCGAGGGCTGGTGGAAGGGCGACCTCGAGACGAACGTCACCATGGACGCCGAGGACCTGCTGCTGCGCCAGTTCCTGGGCATCCTGGAAGAGGACACCGCCCGGGCCGCCGCGCTGTTCATCCGCGGTGAGCAACGCGAGGACGGCACCTGGGCCACCTTCTACGGCGGCCCGGGCGAACTCTCCACGACCATCGAGGCCTACGTCGCCCTCCGGCTGGCCGGCGACGCGCCGGACGAGCCCCACATGGCCCGGGCCTCCGCCTGGATCCGCGCACAGGGCGGCATCGCGGCCTCCCGCGTCTTCACCCGGATCTGGCTGGCCCTGTTCGGCTGGTGGAAGTGGGAGGACCTGCCCGAACTGCCGCCCGAGCTCATCTGGTTCCCCAAGTGGTTCCCGCTCAACATCTACAACTTCGGGTGCTGGGCGCGGCAGACGATCGTGCCCCTGACCATCGTCTCGGCCAAGCGCCCGGTGCGTCCGGCCCCGTTCCCGCTCGACGAACTGCACACCGACCCCGGCAGTCCCCGACCGCCGCGGCCGCTCGCCCCGGCCAGGACCTGGGACGGCCTGTTCCAGCGACTCGACATGGTGGTGCGCGGCTACCGTTCCGTCGCCGTGCGCAGAGTGCGCGAGGCCGCCATGAAGTCGGCCGCCCGCTGGATCATCGAGCGGCAGGAGAACGACGGCTGCTGGGGCGGCATCCAGCCGCCGGCCGTGTACTCGGTCATCGCCCTGTACCTGCTCGGCTACGACCTCGAACACCCGGTGATGCGGGCGGGCCTCGAGTCGCTGGATCGTTACGCGGTGCGGCGCGAGGACGGCGCCCGCATGATCGAGGCCTGCCAGTCGCCGGTGTGGGACACCTGCCTGGCCACCATCGCGCTCGCCGACGCCGGACTGCCCGCCGACCACCCCCAGTTGGTCAAGGCCGCCGACTGGATGCTGGGCGAGCAGATCGTCCGGCCCGGCGACTGGTCGGTGCGCCGTCCCGGACTGCCGCCGGGCGGCTGGGCGTTCGAGTTCCACAACGACAACTACCCCGACATCGACGACACCGCCGAGGTCGTCCTCGCCCTGCGCCGGGTCAGGCACCACGACCCGGAGCGGATGGACAATGCCATCGGGCGTGGGGTGCGCTGGAACCTCGGGATGCAGTCGAAGAACGGCGCCTGGGGAGCCTTCGACGTCGACAACACCAGCCCCTTCCCCAACCGCCTGCCGTTCTGCGACTTCGGCGAGGTGATCGACCCGCCGTCGGCGGACGTCACCGCGCACGTCGTGGAGATGCTCGCCGCCGAGGGGATGACCCACGACCCGCGCACCCGGCGCGGCATCGAGTGGCTGCTGGCCGAACAGGAGCCGGACGGCTCGTGGTTCGGCCGCTGGGGCGTCAACTACCTCTACGGCACCGGGTCCGTCGTACCCGCCCTGACGGCCGCCGGCCTGCCCGGCTCCCACCCGGCCGTCCGCCGCGCGGTGACCTGGCTGGAGAGCGTGCAGAACGACGACGGCGGCTGGGGCGAGGACCTGCGCTCCTACCAGTACGTCAAGGAGTGGAGCGGCAAGGGCGCCTCCACCGCCTCGCAGACCGCCTGGGCCCTGCTCGCCCTGCTCGCGGCGGGGGAGAAGGACTCCAAGGCCGTCGAGCGCGGCGTCGAGTGGCTCGCGGCCACCCAGCGGGAGGACGGCTCCTGGGACGAGCCGTACTTCACCGGCACCGGCTTCCCGTGGGACTTCTCCATCAACTACCACCTGTACCGGCAGGTCTTCCCGCTCACCGCGCTCGGCCGGTACGTGCACGGCGAGCCCTTCGCCGGCCGACGCCCCACCGCCGATCCCCTCGTCGAGCGGCCCGGCGCCGAGGTCAAGGGGGGCTGATGAGCACACGGCCCGGACCGGCTCCGCTGCTGATCGCCTGCGCGCTCGGCATCGAGCGTCTCGCCCTGCGCGCCGGTGACCGCGGCGGAGCCGGCGGGCCGGTCACCGTCCTGCGGACGGGCATGGGCCCCAAGGCGGCGGAACGCTCCATCACCCGGGTCCTCGCCGGCCCGCCGCTGGACCGGGCCGCGGTGCTCGCCACGGGCTTCTGCGCGGGACTCGCCCCGGGCATGCACCCCGGTGACCTCGTCGTCGCCGAGGAGACCCGGGACCCGCGCGGCACCATCCCCTGCGTCGGCACCGAACTGCTCGTCAAGGAACTCACCCGCACCCAGCCCGGGCGCACCGTGCACACCGGGCCGCTCATCGGCTCCGACCACGTCGTACGCGGACCCGAGCGGTCCGAGCTGCGTGCCACCGGCGCGATCGCGGTCGACATGGAGTCGGCGGCCACGCTGCTGAGCGCCGTGCGCTCGGGCGTGCGCCCTGTTGCGGCCGTGCGGGTGGTCGTGGACGCTCCAGAACATGAACTCGTCCGTATCGGTACGGTCCGCGGTGGAATATCAGCCTTCCGCGTTCTTCGTTCCGTCCTGCCGACTTTTTTCGAATGGCACCGTAATGTGCTGCTCCCCAGGAGGTGAGCCAGATGGCCATGCCGCTGCGCCAGTCCGTCAAAGTCGCCACATACTTGGCCGAACAGAAGCTGCGCAAGCGGGACAAGTTCCCGCTGATCGTCGAGCTTGAGCCGCTCTTCGCCTGCAACCTCAAGTGCGAGGGCTGCGGCAAGATCCAGCACCCGGCCGGAGTGCTCAAGCAGCGCATGCCCGTCGCCCAGGCGGTGGGCGCGGTACTGGAGTCGGGTGCGCCGATGGTGTCCATCGCGGGCGGCGAGCCCCTGATGCACCCGCAGATCGATGAGATCGTACGGCAGCTGGTGGCCAAGCGGAAGTACGTCTTCCTGTGCACCAACGCGCTGCTGATGCGCAAGAAGATGGACAAGTTCAAGCCCTCCCCCTACTTCGCCTTCGCGGTGCACATCGACGGGCTGCGGGAGCGGCACGACGAGTCGGTGGCGAAGGAGGGCGTGTTCGACGAGGCGGTGGAGGCCATCAAGGAGGCCAAGCGGCGCGGCTTCCGGGTGACCACCAACTCCACCTTCTTCAACACCGACACCCCGCAGACCGTCGTCGAGGTGCTCAACTTCCTCAACGACGACCTCAAGGTCGACGAGATGATGATCTCGCCCGCCTACGCCTACGAGAAGGCGCCCGACCAGGAGCACTTCCTGGGCGTGGAGCAGACCCGCGAGCTGTTCAGGAAGGCCTTCGCGGGCGGCAACCGGCGCCGCTGGCGGCTCAACCACTCGCCGCTGTTCCTCGACTTCCTCGAAGGCAAGGTCGACTTCCAGTGCACCGCGTGGGCGATCCCGAACTACTCGCTGTTCGGCTGGCAGCGCCCCTGCTACCTGATGAGCGACGGGTACGTGCCGACGTACCGGGAACTCATCGAGGACACCGACTGGGACAAGTACGGCCGGGGCAAGGACCCGCGGTGCGCCAACTGCATGGCCCACTGCGGCTACGAGCCCACCGCCGTGCTGGCCACCATGGGATCGCTGAAGGAGTCCCTGCGCGCCATGCGCGAGACGGTCTCCGGAAACCGGGACTGACACCATGACGGCCATTCCCCTGGGCGTCCCCGAGGTACCGGCCCGGCCGATCGCCGAGCGCCGCAAGAGCCGGCAGATCCAGGTCGGCTCCGTGGCGGTGGGCGGGGACGCGCCGGTGTCGGTGCAGTCGATGACGACGACGCGT
>NZ_JBIAXS010000055.1:0-25977 GCF_042896885.1 Streptomyces sp. NPDC001231 | reverse complement strand
CCACAGCAACCTCGTCCGGAGTCACACACTCCCAACGCCACACCGGCCCAGAAGGACACGCACCACCACACCCGACCTGACCAAGCCCTACTAGGTGCAATACCGATGACTTATGTAGCACTTCGAGGCTCTGACGTGCGGAAACGCCTTCGCCCGGAGCGTCAGTAGCCGCTTAAGTCACTGGCATTGCCTCTAGGTGTGCTGTCCCGGCAGGTTGGTGACGCGGCTGGCTGGGGTTTGGCCGCCGATGCCGGTGTGAGGTCGGTGGTGGTTGTACCAGTCCAGCCAGTCGGGGAACACCGCCTGCCGCCCGGGCTCTTAGGTGTAGGGCCGCTGGTAGGCCCATTCGTCGAGCAGAGTGCGGTGGAAGCGTTCGACCTTGCCGTTCGTCATGCCGTACGAGACGGGCCTCGCCAGGCGGGAGTTACGCCGCAGGCCCCAGTTCACCCAGCCGTGTTGCTGGGAGCTGCATCAAGGTAGTGGGACGCATACGCAGCAACCCTGCGGTCAGCGGCTTTCGGACGTCAGCCCGACTACTGCCTACGACCGGGCGCGCACCTCGTTTGCTTGGCTGACGACAGCCTGGCCCGCATAGTCCCGAAGCCACTGGGTGCGGCGGACACGCTGCTGGAGGCGGGCGAGGGGCCGACCGACCTCTCCTCCACACCGCTCGCCGGGCTGCACGGCGGGCCCGGCTTCCATCCTGATCAGGACTGAGCGGCGGCGGCTCAGCGGTGAGGGATGCCGGCCCAGCGCCGAGGGTGACTCCCTGGGGGGGGCGACTCGGGGCCGGTGGCGCGCGAAAGAAACGGAAGCCCATATTTTATGACGTCGGTCACAGCGCTCTACCAATCAACCGGCACACTTAGTAGACGTGGCGTGGCAGGTATTTGAGGATTTATCCGTCTTGGCCAGGATATGGATCCCGCCGCGCGTCCCGGAATTCCGCCCGGTCGGCCCGCACGCCCGTTGCCCCGTGATGTAAGGCTTCTGACGCCGCGACAGCTTCCCTTCCTGCCGCCATGTGCGGACCGGAGACCCGTGCACTGCCCAGGCGAGGTCCCCGGGACCTACGAGGCGACGTAGTGGCGGGACCCTTTGCGCTCCCTGTCGAGCCGTTCTAAGAATGACGACCCACAGGACGTCGCCGCAGTTCGGAACCGGTGTTCACGCAGAGTCGACTACACACCGGGTGCTCGGCGTCACCGAGTGAGTAGGAGCCCCCCACATGAAGTCGTCCCGAACGTCCGCGAGACTCCTCGCCCTCGCTCTCGGCCTGGGTCTGGCCTCCGGCGCGCTGGGCGCAGCGGTGCCGGCGAGCGCCCAGCCGGCCGCCACCCCGTCCGCTGCTGCCGGTAGCTCCGTGGCACGGTACGCCGGGTCGATTGAGGAGGCCGCGAACAACAAGGCGTTCTTCGAGGCCGTGCTCAAGTCCGTCGCCGAGAAGCGCGCCGCCCAGCCGAACGCGCAGGCGGTGACTGTCTACTACAACGCCTCCCGGGCACCGAGCTTCCGTTCGCAGATATCGAGCGCGGCCTCGATCTGGAACAGCTCCGAGTCCAACGTCAAGCTCCAGGAGGCGCCGAGCGGTGCCGACTTCTCCTACTACGAGGGCAACGACCCGCGCGGGTCCTACGCCTCCACCAACGGCCACGGAAGTGGCTACGTCTTCCTCGACTACGCCCAGAACCAGCAGTACGACTCGGTCCGCGTCGTCACCCACGAGACCGGGCACGTGCTGGGCCTGCCGGACGACTACAGCGGGCCGTGCAGTGAGCTGATGTCGGGCGGCTACGCCGGCCCGTCCTGCACCAACCGCTACCCAAACGTCACCGAGCGCTCGCGTGTCGACCAGCTGTGGGCCACCGGACTTGCGCAGGCCCCGGGCACGGTGACCAGGCCCGCTGAACACCTGAGCGCTGCACCGCCGGTACGGACTGTGGCGCCGAGCCACGGTCCATGGCATCCGCTCCACAGTACGTCCTGGAGGTGATTGCGTTCCCAAGCGGGAAGCGGCTCGCTGTCGCGGATGGTTTCAGCCACATGCTCAAGACGGTCGTCCGAGCACTCTTGCAGGCTGGCCGACAGACGCTGGTGCTTTGTATGGCTGTCCTGGGAGGGCGGAGCCGGGAGGCGAAGCCAACCGCCCACTGGTTGGAGACCTTGAACGTGGCCAACAGGGCCGGGTCGGTCGCCAACACTGCCAGCCCGGCCACGATCAGCAGAAGCCGGCTCTCTCGCCACCCACCCGCGCCCATATAAGCACCCCCAGAGCTGGGATGGCGGGCCGATTGATCGGTGTCGATCCCCACAAGTCGTCCCACACCGCCGTCGCTGTCGACGTCGCAGGCCACCAGGTGGCCCAGCGCAGGTTCGTCGTCAATGCCGGCACGTTCCGTCAGTTGATGCGCTGGTGCGAACAGTGGCCCGAACGCCGCTTCGCCATCGAAGCCGCCCGGGGCCTGGGCCGAACCCTCGCCCAGCAGCTGGCCGCCGCGGGCGAGAACGGGTCAGACCGCCTCGGGCGGCACCACCGACATCCTCACAGTCAACCGTGGATGTCAGCCGAGGCGGTGGCCTGGAACTCATGCACGACGTCAATCAGGCCGACGATGTGCCGGTTGAACTCCTCCAGCTCTTCCGCCGGCACCCACAGCTCCAGAATCGTCTGACCGCCCGCCTGGCGCACCGGATACCGCTTCACGAACTCCGCGTCGACCTTGAACCGGGTCACGTAGCCGGATCCGGACGCGGGCACGTTCCAGTCGCGGGCGATACGCACGGCGTAGTCCTCGTTCACCACGGGGTAAAAGATGGGCTGCTCCGGCAGACGCGGAGGCCAGGCGGTCCACCCGGACGTCTCGACAAGGGCCAACTCCTCGGGACCGGTCGGACGCCACAGCGTCACTGTCGCTCGTGCCTGCTCATTGGTCATCGTTCGCTCCCCTCCACCGGGCTGGCGGGCGGCTCACCGTATCCGCCCCGACTCGTCTTGAGCCAGCGAGTTCGGTGTCCCCCGCCATCGCAGAGCAAGGTGGGTCTATAACCGCTTTGGGAGAAAGGTAGGGGAGTTTTGCCTGTGACCTGGGGCTTTCATGGCCGAGCTAGCAGGCATGGATACGCCCGTCAGACACCCTTGTAGACCGCGACTGACCCTCGTATCTGGCACGGCTGTGGCACGCGACCTCTTCGTCCCGAACTATCGGCTGCAAGGTCATTACGGTCCAGCGCGCTGGTCGGAGAGTCACCTGGGGCCGTTGGCGGTCAGCTGCGGTCGCGGTGGTTGCTGTACTCCGCTGCTGTACGGCAACGGCTCCGGGAAGTGGGCGCCGGGTTCCACTCTCCGGTTAGGGATCCCGTCACGGGGGCGTTACGGGATGGGACAGCAGGTTCTCAATGATCCACACCGGGGCACCCCACTCACCGGGCGCTCTCCGACTATGACCGATCGCCGTGCTGACCAGTGGCGGAGCGGTGTCGGCGTCCGGCTGGCCGCTGTCTCAGTCCCCGATAGTCCCCGCTGTTCCGCGCACGACCTGACACGACCATTTCATCCCGAGCTCTTGGCTGGCCGATCCACCCGATGCCACGTCACGCGTAGGGGTGGGTGGATAGGAGTTGGGGAAGTTACCGCGGGCGGCGGTGAGATCTCCGGCCGGGGGCAGGTTGGCGACGGTCACGGCTGCCATGGGCAGCGGGTAGCAGCCGGCCTGCCAGGCGTCCAGGCCTCGGGCGTCCTGAAGACCGAGGGCCGTGAGGAAGAGGAAGCCACTCAAGACGGCGAAAGCACACACGGCTCTGCGGCCGTTCTCGCGGCCGTCGCTGAAGATCGCTCGACTGCTGTTCGGAGACGTGACACACCTTCTCAGGCGCACGGACGCACGCCGATCGCCACGGAGTCGGCTCGTGACGCACTACACCTGACTCACCTATATGAATATTTGAGCTGAATGAGAACCCATCCGCATTTCGTAACAGACGGTGTTTTCGGTATGCGCGGGTCTCGCAAGGTGGAGGATCAGTGCGTCTCCGGACGGACCGGTCCGGAAAGTGGTGGGGCGTCAGCCCCACTCGAACAGACAGGCCTGATCATGACGGGTTGAAAAGGGCTGCGGCCCTGGGCGCAGCGACGGTGGCTCTGGCCGCGGGCGCTGCCGTCGGCACGGTCGGCACCGCATCGGCCGCAGCACCAGCCGCCGGTACCGCAACACCACCAGCCGGTACCGCAGCACCACCAGCCGCCGGTATCGGTAATGTCGCACCACCAGCCGCCGGCGTCGCGCCACTGCGTGCAAGCGGCGGGCTACTGGTCACGGCTGTGGCACCCGGGATACCGGGACCGGAACCACCGCGCACACGCCGGCTACTGGACCCGCGTCTGGCACCCCGCCCACCGGGACTGCCTCCGCTAATCCAACAACCGCCGCCACCCTCCGACAGGAGCGACGGCAAACCGACCGGTCTCCGGCGCGTCCCCTCGAAGACGCGCCGGAGACCGCCGTGTCCCGTACCGGGAGACCAATCTATGATCAGCGGGTGGTCCGGGTGAGGTCTTTGATCCAGATCATCGAGGCGCGCAGGTGGAGGCCGGCGAGGTAGCTGCCTGGGGTCTGTCGTATCGGGCGGGACGCCTCGCCAGGCCTTGAGCTTGCTGATCAGGCGCGCGACGGTGTTCCTCTCCTTGTAGAGGTCGGCGTCGTGGCTGACGGGCCGGCCGCCCCCGGGGCCCTTCTTCTTCCGGTTGGCAGCCTGGTCCATCTTCTCCGGGATCACTGCCCTGATGCCGCGCCTGCGCAGATAGGCCTGGTTGCCGCGGGACAAATGGGCCGTGTCCCCGGCGACCGCGTCCGGCCCGGTGCTGGGGCGGCCGACAGTGCCACGGACGCGTATCTTCCCCAGCGCGGGGATGAACTGCGGGCTGTCCGCGGCCTGACCGGCGGTCAGCACGAACGCCAGCGGTCGGCATTTGCGGTCGGCCGCGAGATGAACCTTGCTGGTCTGCCCGCCCCTGGAGCGTCCCAGGAGGGCGACCTTCAGCCATTCGCCGACGCCGGATGCGTCGCCGCTCCTCCCGCTCGGGATCGATATCAGCGTCCTGCCCGTCTTGCTCTTCAAGGCTGCCCCTTTTGACCTGGCCTTCTCCATCTCGGCTGCAGCCCTCTCCAGTACCCCGAGGACGTCCTCGCCCAGGTGCATCCCGGCAGCGTCGTGATGAGCGCGCGGGGTGGTGGAGTCGATGCTGACCAGGGAAAGGTCCACCTCACCCGCTTCGCGGCTTTTGCGGCCAGGCCCTCGAGCAGGACCTCGAAGACGGCGGCGTCACACCAGTGCCGCAAGCGGTTGTGGACGGTCGACCAGGCACCGAACTCCTTCGGCACCTCCTGCCACTGCCCACCGGTCCTGAACCCCCGGCACGACGGACCCGGGGATGAGCTTGATCTTCATGGCGGCCCGCCCCGAACGGCCTTCCGCGGGTGTCACGAAAGCGTGGGAGCGGGCTGTCTATGGCGCTGTTCTGCAGGGACAGGCAACCCACGGTGTGCCCAGATGGGGGCTCACCTTGCTGCGACATGGACGGAAACCGATGACCCGCCGACGTCGGCTTGGTCAGTCGGCATGGCCGGGAACCCAACAGGGCTTCGGCGCGCACGCAGAACCTGCGAGCCAGGATTCGCTCGATTCAGTCGTCAGAACACTTGATTCAAGCGAGGACATCCGCCATTGTGCTTGAAACAACTACATGACTTGCTATTCACGCAGGTGAGGGGGGCCTTCATGGACGACATCGACCGCGCCATCCTGCGGGAGCTGCAGGTCGACGGTCGCATCCCCTACGCCGAGCTGGGACCGAAGGTGGGACTGTCGCCCTCGGCCGCAAGGCACCGGCTGCAGCGATTGATCGACACCAAGACGGTCCAGATCGTCGGGGTGACCGACCCGATGACCATGGGCCAGCAGACGGTGGCGCTCCTCGGCCTGCGCGTCGAAAGCGATTCCCGCGCGGTGGCCGATGAATTGTCCCGGCATGACGAAGTCGTGTACACGGTCCTGACCTCTGGCCGCTATGACCTGTTCGCCGAGGTCGTACGCAGTCGCCCTGGTGATCTTCTGGACTTCATCAACGACGTCGTACGGGCCATCGAGGGCGTCACATCGGTGGAGACCTTCCCCTACTTCGCGATTCACACCCACCGCTTCTTGTGGGAGGTCGACTAGAGACGTCCGAGCGTCCGCGCCGGGCCTGCCCACACCACGCTCCACCCACCAGCCGAGGAACTCCGCATGCCGCACGACGAGTACCGCACCATCGACTTCTTCGCCCAAGGCGCTCTGCCCGCACCCCAGGTGACACTGGCTCAGGCGGAGCGCATCGGCACCCGACACCTTGGCGTCGGTGTGCGTGCGGAGGCGCTGGGAAGCCAGCAGGACGCCAACTTCCTGCTGTACGGCGACGATGGCACGGCCTTGGCCATTCTGAAGATCGCCAACCCTGCCTTCGGCCCTGCGGAGATCGAAGCCCAGGACACCGCGGCCGACCTGATCTGTGCGGCTCACCCAGAACTGCGCATCGCCACCGTCCTGCGCCGCCCCGACGGCTCACCGCAGTGCATGACGGTGGACACCGAGAGCGGGCCGGCCATCGCGCGGCTGATGCGATACCTGCCCGGCGGTCCGCTCTCGGGACCACGGCACCTGTCCCCGAGCACAATGGCGGCCATGGGCACGATCGGCGGAAAGGTCAGCACCGCCCTGCGTGACTTCCACCACCCGGGCCTCAAGCGCGTTCTCCAGTGGGACCTGCGGCACGCCGACCGCGTCGTCGCCAAGCTCGCGGAGCACATCGACGAGCCCGACCGGCGCGCCGCCGTTCAGGCCGCGACCGCCGAGGCCTGGGCGCGGGTCCAGGAGCTTGCCGCCGCGCTTCCGTCTCAGGCGGTGCACCTGGACCTCACCGACGACAATCTCATCTGTTCTCCCGACGGCCGCCTGCCCATGCCCGACGGGGTCATCGACTTCGGTGACGTAACGACGAGCTGGGCGGTCGGCGAACTCGCCGTGTCGCTCTCCTCGATGCTCCACCACGACGGGGTCGAGCCTCATCACGTGCTGGCCGCCGTCCGGGCCTTCCACGCCATTCGGCCGCTGTCCCACAAGGAGGCGGAGGCGTTGTGGCCGCTCGTGGTCCTGCGCGCGGCCGGCCTGGTCGCCAGCGGGCGGCACCAGGCCGCCGTCGACGAGGACAACGCCTACGCCAAGGCCGCGCTCGACCGCGAGTGGCGCATATTCGAGCAGGCCACCCGCCTGCCCCTTCCAGTGATGGTCCACCTCGTCAAGGACGCGATCGGCCTGGCCGACGTGCCTGCCCGCGCCGATTCACCGGCGCACTTCCTGCTGCGCGGCGTCGCCGCCGACGACATCGCTCTGCTCGACCTGTCCACCGGCGCCGACTCCATGGACCGCGGAGCCTGGCTCGAAGCCGGCACCGAGGACCGGCTGGTGGCCTCCGCACTCGCGGACGGAGCAGCCGCGGTGGCCACCCGGTACGCGCATCCGCGGCTCAGTCAGGCTCCGGCGTTGTCAGCCGTTTCCGCTCCCACGGTGCCCACCGGCATCGACCTGTGGCTCGGCCGGCCTGCCGTGGCGCAGGCCCCCGCCGCGGGGAATGTCCTCGCCGCGGCACCGGGCCGTGTGGAGATCGCGTACGGCCCGCAGGCGCTGACGTTGTCCTTCGCCCGCACGGTTCACCCAGTGGTTTCCGCCGGCTCGACGGTCCAGGCGGGCGAGGACCTCGCCCATCTCCCCACCAAAACCTCGCTCCACCTTGCGCTGCGCAACGCCGACAGCCCTTCCGTCCCTCCGTCGGTGCGCCCCGAGTACGCCGCCGGCTGGCTCGCGCTCACCGCAGACCCCGCCCCGCTGATCGGTCTCCGGGCCGCCGGCCGTGCGCAGGACGGGGACCTGCTCGACCGACGTGACGCCGTGTTCGCGACCGTGCAGGAGCACTACTACGCCGAACCTCCCCGCATCGAGCGTGGCTGGCGTCACCATCTGCTCTCCACCGACGGCCGCTCCTACCTCGACATCGTCAACAACGTGACCCCGCTGGGCCACGCGCACCCCCGCGTCGAGCAGGCGGTCTCCCGGCAGTTGCGACGGCTCAACACCAACTCGCGATTCCACTACGCGTCGGTGGTGGAGTTCACCGAACGCCTCGCCGCCCTGCTGCCCGAGCCCCTGGACACGGTGTTCCTGGTCAACTCCGGTTCCGAGGCGGTGGATCTGGGCCTGCGGCTGGCCATCGGTGCCTCCGGGCAGCACGACGTCGTCGCACTGCGCGAGGCATACCACGGCTGGACCTACGCCTCCGACGCGGTCTCCACCTCACTCCAGGACAACCCGAACGCCCTGGCAACCCGGCCGAGTTGGGTCCGCACCGTGGACTCGCCCAATTCCTATCGCGGCCTGCACCGCGGGGCGGATGCGGTGTGCTACGGGCCCGAGGCCGCCGCGGTGATCGACGAGCTGGCCGCCTCCGGTCGCCCGGCAGGAGCCTTCCTCAGCGAGACCTACTACGGCAACGCCGGTGGAGTGGCCCTGCCCGACGGCTACCTCGCCGAGGTGTACGCGGCGGTCCGCCGCCACGGCGGTCTGGCCGTCGCCGATGAGGTCCAGGTCGGCTACGGCCGCCTGGGACACTGGTTCTGGGGCTTCGAGCAGCAGCAGGTCGTCCCTGACGTCGTCTGTGTCGCCAAGGCCATGGGCAACGGGCACCCCCTCGGCGCCGTCATCACGTCCAAGTCGGTTGCGGACCGGTACCGCGACCAGGGTTACTTCTTCTCCTCCACCGGTGGCAGCCCGGTCTCCAGCATCGTGGGCCTCACCGTCCTGGACACCCTGCGCGATGAGGATCTCCAGGGCAATGCGGTGCGCGTCGGCGGCCGTCTGAAGAGCCGGCTTCAGGCACTGGCCGACCGCTACGGCATCATCGGCGCCGTCCACGGCTCGGGCCTCTACCTCGGCCTCGAACTCGTCCGGGACCGCGTCACCTTGGAACCCGCCACGGAAGAGACCGCCGAACTCTGCGACCGCATGCTCGACCTCGGCGTAATCGTCCAGCCCACCGGCGACCATCTCAACATCCTTAAGATCAAGCCGCCGTTGTGCATCGACGCCACCGCGGTGGACTTCTTCGTCGACATGCTGGACCACGCCCTCGCCCAACTCGGCCACTCCCGCTGACGCCGTACGTCCGCAGGCCGGATCTGACGCTGCCTCCGAGACGGGTGCCGGTCCGTCGGCGCAGTCGTCGTCTCCGGCACGCTCGCACCCGGCGGCGGGTACGGCACCCACCTCAAAAGGCGGCTCGTCCAACGGTGTGTGCGACATCCGTCCGGGTCCGGATGTCCTCCAGGACGGCATCGAGGCAATCCCCGACCGCCGGCAAGCACGTCCGCGGACGGGCCTGTGACGCCGGCGCCCTGGCACGCCGGCGACCGGACGGAATCCGGGGCGTGGGCGGCGGCTCCCAGCCTTTGCCTCGGTGGTGCCGTTGCCCTCCGGAGGGCCATGGGGTGAACCGGCCCGCGGCCGGTTCGGCCGGCCGGCCGCGCGCCAGCAGGTGCTTCGCCTTCGACCGCGGTGCCTCCACCCGCGCCGGCACCACGTCCATGCCGAACGCGGCGGCCGGCCCCTGGCAGATCACCGGCCCCTGCCCGAGCCAGGGCCGGTCGGCCGCCGCCTTGAGGATGCGCTGGCAGTCCACCGACAGCGCCGGCCGGTCAAGTCCCTCGCGCCACACCGGCGCCTGCGACTTCGGCTTCGCCGCCTCCGCCGGCCGCGGCGCCGTTGCGCCCCGCCCCTCGGCGGCCGGCACACTCTCGTCGGCCCGGGCACGGTCCTGCCCAGTCCCGTCCGCCGGGGCCGGCACCTCGCCGGCCCTCGAGCGGGCTATCGCCCGCTCCTGCCCTTCCCGCTCGGCCACGGCCGGCTCGGCCTGGATACGGTCGGGCTCCTCCCGCAGTTCATCCACCGACGGCGAGGACCCAGCTCGCGCTGTTCCAGCAGCCCGGCCACCGACGGCATCCACGACCCCCGCAGGCAGCGACGGCATGACAAGCCGCCACCCCCCAGATCGCCAGCCCTGTGCTCCACCAGCGAAGACGCAACCCTAACGTGCGGAAAGACAACAGCTCCCAACACGCACATTGTGATCCGGACTCAGAACAGGCCCGACTGCTGCCTTGCCTGATCCGCGTACTCGAGCGGGACAAAGCCATTCGTCCCGGCGGACCCACGGGGTGCTGTGGGCCGGTCACCCGTGCCGGCGCAGGTCGTGGAAGAAGTCCTCGATCACGTTGAGCTCTCCGGAGCGGTCCGTCTCGTCGTAGACGTACTTGCCGACAGCGAGGTCGAGTACTCCGAGGCCGAACGGCGAGAAGACCACGGGCCGGCCGGTGGGGGGCGTTACTCGTCCGCTCATGACGTCGGCGAGTGTGCCGTGCAGGAAGCCGCGGTTGCCGATGAGCTGTTCGGCCAGGTGCGGGGAGGTGTCTGCTTTGAGGCAGTGTTCGACGTCGTCGACGATGTTGGTCGAGGCGAGGATGATCTCCGGCGCCAGGTCGCGCAGGGACACATGCAGAACCAGTGGGTTGTGGTGGAACCAGGCCGGGTCGCTGACGTGTGGCTCGCCCGCAACGGTGGCGAACACGACGAGGTCGCTGGAACGGACGAGGTCCTCGGGGCTGCCATGTGCGGTGATCCGTGCGGCGCTGCCGGTCTGTTGGAGGTGGTCGCGGAATCCCGCTGCGCTGCGGTGGGACAGGTCATAGGCACCGATCTCGTCGAAGGACCAGCCCACGGCGGTCAGGAAGGTGTGAATGTAGCGGGCGATCAGGCCCGTACCGAAGAACCCGATGCGGGTGGGCCGTTGCCGGTTGCGGGTGAGGTGGTCGGCGGCCAGTGCTGCGGATGCGGCGGTTCTGGTGGCGCTGATGATGGAGCTTTCCAGGCAGGCGAAGGGGTAGCCGGTGTCGTGATCGTTGAGGATCAGGACGGCGGACGCCCTGGGGATGCCGGCCTGGACGTTGTCGGGGAAGCTGGAGATCCATTTGAGGCCGTCCACCTGCGCCTGACCGCCGATCGAGGCGGGCAGCGCGATGATCCGGGAGGCGGGTCGGTCGGGGAAGCGCAGGAAGTAGGAGGGAGGATTGACCGACTCCCCCGCGGCGTGCAGCCGGTAGGTGGCCTCGATGAGGTCCACGATCTGCGCTTCCCTGTCCTGCAGGGCGTGCTGGACCTGGGCGCCGGAGATCACTGCGAACGGGGGCACGGTGTGCGGCTGGGGCATGACGGGCTCCATTGCCGTGGAGGGGACGGTGGTCATTGGGCGCTCATCTCGCCGACCGGCGGGCACGAAAGGGGGCTCAGCGACTCTGCCATGGCGACAAGCACCTCACGTGGTCCGTGGAAGGCCTCCCTGCTGTGTGCGGTGCGCACATTGTCGACGAGCATGAGGTCGCCGGCCCGCCAGGGTTCGCGGGCGGTGTGGGCGGCGTAGGTGTCGTTGAGGAGCTGAATGATGTCCGGGCCGATGGCGTCGCCGCCCCCGAAGCGGGTGTTGAACGGGAGCGACTCGGCGCCATGGACGTCGATGAGGTAGTCGCGGATCTCGGGATCGATCGTCCATTCGTTGAGGAAGGCGATCTGGTTGAACCAGCAGCGGCGGCCGGTGACCGGGTGGGCCGTCACGGCGGGGCGGCGCTGGCGGGTGCGCAGGCTGCCGTCGGGTTGCCAGTCGCATTCGATACCGGCTGTGCGGCAGTAGTCCTCGATGGCCCTGCGGTCATCGGTGCCGAAGGCCTCGCCGTAGGGGGCGCCGATCTCGTCGTTGTAGGTGCGCGAGAGCAGCCAGCCTTCTTGTTCGAAGCGGTGGACCAGATCGGTGGGCAGTGCCTGAAGGACGGTGGCGGCGTCGGCGACGGCGGTGGCTCCGCCGGTCGTGGGTGCGGTCAGACACGCGAACAGCATGAGGCCAGGGGGCTGGAGTGTGTAGCTGAGTTCGTGGTGCATACACATCGGCTGGTTCGGCGGCCATGCGGAGGAGGAGTACACGCCCGGTGTGTAGGTCCGGCGGGGGGCGAAGGATTCCTTGTCGGTCATCAGGGCCGGGGCCAGGCGGTGGAGGACGTCGGCGGCCCGGTCCGCGTCGCGCAGATGCAGCCCGCGGATGAGGACCGCGCCGTGTTCGGTGACCAGGGTGCGCAGTGCGCGGTGGTGTTCCGCTGCCCAGGCGGGTGCCTCATCGGCGGTGTCCACGTGCAGGATCGGGGGTTTGCCGGGATTCAGCTCCACGTCGAGGAGGGGGGACACCGGTGTCGGGTATGGCATGGTGCTGTTCCTTTCGATTCGATGCGGTTCAAAGAGAGGTCATCGGTTTGGCTGTGGGGCGCTCGCGCCGATGGTCGAGCAGGGCAGCGAGGTCGGTGAGGACCGGGTGGGCGATGATGTCTTTGAGGGTCACGGCGCGGTCCAGGGCCACGGCGAGTTTCACCGCCGAGAGGGAGGTGCCGCCGCGGTCGAAGAAGTGGTCGCGGCGTCCGATGTGGTCCTGGGGCACGCCGAGGACGTGCCCGAAGGCGGCCGCCAACCGCTGCTCGGTCGGTGTGGCCGGCGCCTGGTGATCGTCCTCGCTGGTGGCGAGTTGTGTGGCGAGCGCCGTCAGCGCCTTCTTGTCGATCTTGCTGTTGGCGGTCAGCGGCAGGCTCGCGCGCCAGTGGAAGGCCGCCGGGACCATGTAGGTGGGCAAAGACGCACCCAGCAGGTCGTTGAGGGTTTTCGGGTCGACGGGCTTCACGGCCAAGTAGAAGGCGACCAGATGCTTGCTCTGATCGGCGCGTTCGGCCACCACCACCGCGCCGTCGCGGATGCCGGGGAGGCCAAGTAGCGCGTTCTCGATCTCGCCGATCTCGATCCGGAACCCGCGGATCTTGACCTGGGCGTCGCGGCGGCCGAGGAACTCCAGTTTCCCCGAAGGATGCCAGCGCCCGTAGTCGCCGCCGAGATGGAGCCGTGTGCCAGGGCGTTGCGGATCGGCCAGGTAGGCCGCTCGCGTGCGTTCGGGATCGTTGATGTATCCGCGGCCGACGCAGACCCCGGAGAACGCGATCACGCCCGGGGCGCCCAGTGGCACGGGTGCGAGGTGTTCGTCAACGACGTAGATGTGCACGTTGTTGACCGGGCGGCCGAGCAGGATGCGTTCCGGCGCTCGGTGCATGACGTCGTGATTGGTGTCGTCCGAGGTCTCGGTGAGCCCGTAGGCGTTGACCAGCGCGATTTTGGGCTGAGCGGTGAACCAGCGCTCGGCGGTCTCCTTCTTCAGTGCCTCCCCGGTGACCGACAGGTATCGCAGGTCGGGCAGCGCCCGGGGGCGCTGTTCGAGCTCGGTCAGGACGGCTTCGAGGTAGGAGGGCACGAGCTGCAGGACGGTGACCCTGCCGTCGGTGACGGTGTCGAGGAATCGGGGGATGTCGAGGATGGCGTCCTGTTCGACCAGCAGGGTTCGCCCACCGGTCAGCAGGGCGCACAGCAACTGCCACAGGGAGATGTCGAAGCACTGTGGCGCGGTCTGGGCGACCACCTGCCCCTCGCCGATCCGGAGGTCGTCGATCTTGGCGTAGAGGTGGTTGAGCAGGCCGGCGTGTTCGCACATTGCGCCTTTGGGCTCACCGGTCGAGCCGGAGGTGAAGTAGATGTATGCCAGCTGGTCGGGCGTGACGTGGATGCCGGGATCGTCGTCTGCGTGGGATTCTTCGTAGGCCGCCTCGACGAAGAGCCTCTCGGTGCCGGGCCGGGACTCGAGTGCCTGGTCGAGGGTGGTGGTGCTGCCGGGTTCGGTCAGCACCAGGGTGCAGTCGGCGCGGGAGAGGATGGCAGCGATGCGTTCGGCCGGGAAGTGCGGCTCGATGGGGAGGTAGGCGCCTCCGGATTTGAAGACCGCGAGGACGGCGGCGAGCCAGTCCAGGTGACGTCCGGTCACCACCGCGACGACGTCCTCGGGGGCGAGTTGGCGGTCTGCGAGGGCGCGGGCCAGCCGGTTTGCCCGGGCGTTGAGCTCCGCATAGGTCCACTGCCGGCCGGCGTGAACGGCGGCGATGGCATCCGGGTGCATCCGCACCCGGTCCTCGAACAGTTCATGTACCCTCGCGCTGGGCAACTCCCTTGTCGGTCCGGCCAGTCGGTCGAGCTGGAAGCGCAGTTCCTCATCGGACAGCAGGCTCTGGCGCGCGTGTTCTGCATCGGGGTCGGCGGTGATCAGCGCAAGCGCCCTCACGTGATAGCCGGCGATGCGGGCGGCGCTGTCGGCGTCGAGCCTGTCGGTGCGGTAGAGCAGTCGCAGCACGAGTCGGCCGTCGTGGGGCCGGATGCCCACCCGCAGCGTAGTGTCCCCGGTGAGGTCCCCGTCGGTCGTGGTGGGATCGAGAATAGTCTCGAACAACGGCCCGTTCAGGCCCAGTTCGCGCTTGAGATGGTCGATGTCCGAGGCCGGGACATCCTGGTGCGTCAGAAGTTCGGCGGTCGCCTGGTGGGTGGTGTGCAGCAGTTCCCTCCATGAGGCGGGTGCGGTGGTGAGCCGGCAGGGCAGCAGGTTGCCGCCGTGGGTGACGTAGCCGGTGGTGATCTGCTGCTCGGCGGACAGCGCCGCGAGGACCTTGGCGTGCGTCGCCAGCAGAAGCGAGTCAAGCGGTATCGCCAGTTCGTCAGCGAGCCGGCACAGCCCGGTGACGATGCCTTCGGGGACTTGTGTCTCGTACTGGCTCACGCCGGGCACCGGGTGGAGGGTCCAGCGTGGGACGGGGGTGAATTGGCCGGTTGTCAGTACGTCGCGCCAATACTCCAGATTGTTTCGGGTGGGGTTCGGGTGCGTTGCCATCGGTTCGTCTCCTGTGCTGGTGGCTGTGCGGCGGTGTCAGTTGCCATGGGCTCGGGCGGCGTCGGCTTCCGGGCGGTCCTCAAGGGGGATTTCGCCTCCCGGCATGTCCTGGGCCGGGTTGCCCGCCCACTGGGCGTGCGGGGGGATTTCCTCGCCCTTCATGAGGAAGGAGTCAGGGGCGAGCACAGCGCCGTCGCCGATCGTCACGCCGTAGTGGACGAACGCGCCGACCCCGAGGGTGCAACCGCTGCCGAGCGTGCTGCGGTCGGACTTGAAGGCGCCGTCCTCCTGCGAGTGGCACTGGATCACGGTCCCGGCGTTGAGCGTGCTGTCGTCGCCGATGGTGACGAGGGTGCGCTCCGGGAGGAAGCAGCCGTCGTCGAAGACCCGTTTGCCGATCCGGGCCCCCAAAAGCCGCCAGATGACGTTCTTGAAGGGGGTGCCGTTGAAGACCTGGATGTAGTCGACCGACGCCATCTTCCAAAAGCGTTCGTGGTGCCAGAAGCCGGGCTCATAGATCGAGCAGTACAGCGGCTGCTGCGCTGTGAAGCCGGTGGAGGCCCGTTCGATCAGCGCGAAGTGGACGACGGTGAACGTGAAGGTGAGGACGGTGGCCAGGGCGATCGCCGGTGCACCGAGCGAGGGATAGAGGCTGGCCGCGCCCATGGTGACAAGGGTGATCACGAAGAGGTGGCTCCACCTCGCCAGCAGGTACAGGCCGGCGGTTGCGGCATTGTGCCTGTTCTTGGCGGTCAGGCGGCGGCGCAGCTCATCACCGGTCTGCAGATGGTTGAACCTGTTGTCCCGCAGCACTGTGCGCGGTATCTCGAAGCTGGGTGAGCCCAGCAGGCCCACGCCTTCACGCACCGGACCATCGGTGGGGACCATGACTTTCGTGGCGAGCAGGCAGTTGTCGCCGGTCCTGCCCTGGGAGGGGTAGGCGACCCGGTTCCCGAGGAAGTTCCGGGGCCCGATCGACACGCGGGAAAGGCGGAAGGACGTGCTGGAGAAGTCAGCGTTCATGAGGGACAGACCGTCGGCGATCATGGTGCCGGTGCCGACAGAGCTCAGGTAGGGGTTGTCGTGCTGCACCTCGGTGCCGAAGTTCGACCCGGTCTGCTCGATGCGGGACAGGTCGTACCCGAGGTAGCGCAGGTAGTGGACGATGCCGGAGCTGTCGCCGAAGAGCGTGGTGAAGAACTTCCTGTTGGTCATCAGCGCGATCACCCGCTGGATGCCGTAGTGGAAGCCGTACAACGGATAGACCTTGCCGGGCTTGATGGCCTTGTTGAGGACACGCGGCACGATGCCCAGGACCAGGAGGCCGCCGAGTGCCGCGCCGCAGAACACCGTCGAGGAGATGATCAGGGCATCGACGAAGAACGTCTCGCCGGCCACCGGCCGGGGGTCCACAAGCGGGTGAAGCAGCGGGACGCCGGCCAGCAGAGCGCTCACGGCGCCCATCGTCAGCGGCAGCCACACCACCAGCAGACTCAGCAGTTGCAGAACACCGTACGCGGCCCTCTTGCGGGTGGGGCAGTCGGCTGGGCCGACCCTCCCGTAGTCCACGTCGGCCGACTGCGCCGGCGAGCCGTGCCAGCGTTCACCGGCGGGCACCACCTGGCCGCCGTGCAGGGAGGAGGCGTGGCCCAGCTGGGCGCCGTCGCCCATCTCGGCTCCGATGTCGAGGACCGTGTGCTCGCTGATGAGCACATTGCTGCCGAGCGTGACCCGGCCGGTCTGGATCAGCCCGCCGTGGGCGCGGTAGCAGGACAGCAGCACATCCTTGCGGACGACCGTACCGTCACCCACGGTGAGCAGGTCGGCGCAGACCGGGATCGTGCGGGTGAGGATCGTGACGCCCCTGCCGATCCGCGCGCCGAGCGCCCTGAGGTAGAGCACGTAAAGCGGTGAGCCGGTGAACAGCCGCAGGGGACTTGTGCGGATCAGGGTCTTGACGACCCAGAACCGCAGATACTCCACGCCCCACAAGGGAAACTCGCCCCCTCGCCAGCGGCCGATGAGTGTCCATTTCGCCACGACCGGGACGGCACACAGCCCCAGGAAACCCCCGCCGGCACACAGAGCCGACCGCAGATAGAGGTCGACCAGACCCGAGCCCGCAAAGATCCACGCGTGGCCTGCGGCGGCGGCGAAGGCGGTCACCAGGCAATACCCCAGGAAAAACAAGGACTGCAGCAATCCGCACACGATGTACCGCACCGTGGCGGCCCGAGCCCTTACACCGGCCGGCGCCCGCGTGACCGGAGCCCGCGTGACCGGTGCCTGCGCCTCCGCGAGCGAAGACGGGGACGGGACGGGAGCAGGCGCGGCGTCGAAGAGCGCGACGGCCAGGCTCCGGATGGTGGGATACCGGTAGATGTCCTTCATCGACACCGCCGGCAGGTCCTCCCGCTTCCTCACCCGCGCACAGAACTGCGCCATCACCAGGGAATCCGCGCCCAGGTCGTTGAAGAAGTGACTGTGCGGCGGCACCCGCTCCACACGAACGACGCCGGCCAGCACCTCAGCCAGACACCTCTCGATGCCGGCCGCCGGACCGGCCGCCCCGTCGTCCTGGAAGGCCGAGATGTCAGCCGGATCAGCCGCCATTGCGTCCATCATCTTGTCTGGCACGAGAACTCCTCGAAGGCATTTCCTCAGCGTGTACGGATGCGTGACACCCGGCCTCTTCAGTAGGCCCGCCCGGAAAGTCCCTGTCCTGCCCCTGAACTTCGGGACTTGACATCGAAGTCCCGGCATTGACAATGAGCCACTTCATACTCGCCGCAGCATGGCCCCTTGATCACCGCGCGTCGCGCCGCCCACCACCGCGCCGCCGCCCCGGATCAATCCACGGGCCCATCACCCGGCAACCGCATCGCACACCACCGCCCCGCACGCCGCCTTACCGGCAGGGACCACGAGGCAGGACACAGGGCGCCAACCGATGGCGACCGGACCCGGAAAACGGCCACTGACCCCGGTACCGCAACAACCGGACCCCGACGCGCCGCATAAACGCGCACAGAGCGCGCGTCAAGTCCCGAATTTCGGTGGCATGACACGACCGCTCCGACTCGGGCGCACTGGACCCCGTCGCGCCGCATAAACGCGCACAGAGCGCGCGTCAAGTCCCGAATTTCGGTGGCATGACACAGCCGCTCCGACTCGGGCGCACTGGAGACATTCCGGCGAGCCGCAGCCCGCCACCGAACCTCTCCCTGCACGGCACAAACACGGACCGGCCGCAGGGAGGACTCCTGTAGTCGCAAGGAGACGACATGCCTGTCATATCCGCCCCCCAGGCCTACAACGAGGACGACCTCTACGTCGACCTCGAGAAAATCTTCGAATACCCGCTGTTCCTCAAATGCGAGGGATTCAATTTCACCGGCTCGATCAAACTCAAGGCCGCCATCGAAATGGTCGAGACCGCCGAACGCGACGGACTGCTGACACCGGACTCGGTCCTGGTCGAGTCATCCTCGGGCAACCTCGGCGTGGCCCTGAGCGTGATCGCGGCCAACAAGGGATACCAGTTCCTGTGCGTGACCGACTCCCGCTGCAACCCGGCAACCAGGAAGATGATGGAAGCCCTGGGCAGCCAGGTCCACGTCATCACCGAACCCGACCCCGTCGGCGGACTCCTCGGCGCACGCATCGACCACGTCCAGGCACTGTGCGCCCGCGACCCGCGCTACGTGTGGCTCAACCAGTACGCCAACCCCGGCAACAGCGCGGCCCACTACCAACACACCGCCCCGGCCATCGCCCGGCAGTTCCCCGACCTGGACGTACTATTCGTCGGCGCCGGCACCACCGGCACCCTGATGGGCTGCGCACGCTACTTCCGCACCTGGCACCGACCAGTACACATCGTCGCCGTCGACACCACCGGCTCGGTCACCTTCGGAGGCACCCCCGGCCCCCGCATGATCCCCGGGCTGGGCACCAGCCTGCGCCCCCCACTCCTCGACGAGTCCTACATCGACGACGTCATACACGTCGAAGAAACCGACACCATCCACACCTGCCACCAACTCGCCCGGCACGGCTACCTCTTCGGCGGCTCCACCGGAACAGTAGTCAGCGGCGCAATCACCTGGCTGACCCGACACGAGGAACGGGAACTGACCGCCATAGCCATCGCCCCGGACCTGGGTGAGCGGTACCTGGAGACCGTCTACCAGACCACCTGGGTGCAGGACCTGTGCGGCGACGACGTCCTCAACTCCCGGTCACCGACCACGACACCCCAGGCAGCCCGACCCCGGCCGAAGACGGCCGCATGATCGACGGCCGGCGACAACCACCACCCACCCAGGCCTTACGTCACCTGACGGTCAGTCAGCTGCGGGGAGCGCTGCGAGACAGACGCGCACGGGGCGGGGCAGCGGCATACAACGTCCGCCTGGAAGAGGCCAAAGCTTGCGCACTCGTCCTCATCGGCGTCCGCGCGGACGGCAGCAAGGAACTGGTCGCACTCAAGGACGGCTACCGCGAATCGGGCGAGTCCTGGGCGGACCTGCTGCGCGACTGCGCCCCCCGGGGGCAGGCGCGCCCCGGTCCTGGCGGTCGGCGACGGCGCTCTCGGCTTCTGAAAGGCCCCGGCCGAGGTCTTCCCCGCCTCCCGGCAGCAGAGGTGCTGGGTTCACAAACCGCCAACGTGCTCAACGCTCTGCCGAAGTCGGCCCAGCCCGGCGCCCGCAGGGCACTTCGGGGGTTGCTCGAAGGCGTCCCAGATCACGAGGTCGGCCGTCGCGGTGATGCGGGCCACGAGAGGCCAGCATCACCACTCGCCGCATTCACACCCGAGAACGGGTGTCTTCGGCCCCATCGCGTTGGTGGACCGTCCGAGGAAGTGGCCCTGATCGGGCCGAACCGGAAGAACTGCGGGACCAGACAACCGTAGGCGTCGCCTGCGGGCTTCATCCCGGCGGCGATTGCCGATCGACACCTTGCGCTTCTCGAAGTGCGCGAGGAAGGCGTCCCATTCCTCCTCGGTGGGCGTCCGACACTCATCGCCGGGTCGGGTAGCCCTGCGGCGGGCGATGAAGGCGCGACGGGCCTCGATCGTCTCGGCCGGGCAGATCGCCCATCTCCCCCACCGGCCGCCCCAGTTCGTAGGAGGCGGCCTTTAAGGCCCATGGGCGTGAGGTTGCGCCGGGTGTCCCCGCCTGAGGACTTCCCGCCGTTCTCCACCAGGCCGTGCCTGCGCAGATCGGAGAGCGCCCCGAGGTGCGAGGCGGTGCGGGCCTGCTTCCGCTCGGAGGGCGTCTTCTTCCACTTCCCCGCCATCAGCTCCGCCCCTTCCTCGTTGCTCGCACGAGCCACCTGCCGGGCGCCGGCCACGCCCGGCCGCAGAGGGCATCCGGCCCCCGGACCCGGTGATCTCCTCCTCCACGGACATCACTACAAAGTTTGACAACGCGGCGCACGGCCGGATCTCCGTGGTGACCTGCGGGTTTTCCGTCCACTTCGGCGCCGGGCACCAAAGTGGCAACCCAAGTGCGTACCGCAGGAGGCCAGGATGGCTTGCCCGGCGCTGGTCGAGCCCATGGTCGGGGCAGGCACACCGGGCGCCGGCTCCTGGTCGGTGTGCCGTCATCGCTGTGGCTCCTTCGCTCCGAACCGCCCTTCGGTGGGCGGTGATCGAGGGAGCAGCGTGCACGGGACCCCCTTGTCCGCGGTCTGACGGCGGCCGGTAGCGAGTGTGGTCGAGGGGAAACGCGGCGGTGGTCGGTGTGGTAGCGACCTGGACAAGGGTGATGGTCGGGCTCGTGGTCGGGCCGACCATGACGGACGATAGCGTCGGACGTCCGGCGGATGAGAACGACCGGGAGTGCGGTGCTCTTCAGCCCGTCGGCACGTCGGGACACCAAGTCCATCTCGCCGAGCGCCTTCGCCGGGCTGCGAGACATAGCTCTCGTAGAGAGCCCAGAGAAGTCCGGGACCCTGAAGGGTGTGGAGGCAAGCCCGGATCACATACGTGCTGCGATGCTTGCCCAGCAACGGATACTGCTGGTGACGGACGCAACGCAGGTGGCGAAACCGGTGACGGCCGAGCGGGACAAGATGAAGACCGCCGTGCTGAAGAAGTACTTCACGCCAGTGGCTGACGAGCAGGTCCGTGGTCGGCGGGTGACGGTGTATCAGCGGCTTGCGGCTGCTCATTGACCGGCGAGGCAAGACCACCTTCGAACTCGTAACCGGTCGGGCTGTGCGGACCCGCCACTCGGGCGGCCTTCAGGTGCCCAATGATCCGCACAGAGTTCCAGCAGTCCGCACGCAGTCCGTAAGACACCCAGACGCCCCTTACGTAAGATCACAAAACCAGACTGGAGTACTAATCCGGCTCGGCCGGATGCGATCATCGGACTCTTCGAAGGAGCCAGTGCCGGCATCGTCCAGGCCGCCACCGCCCTCGATCTCACCATTCCGTCCGACGTACAAGTCGCCCAGGACATCGACGACGCATCGACGCACACGGTGGCACCTTCCATCACCGCCCTGGACCAGCATGCCGACGCACAGGCCCAGGCAGCTTGGGCCGCGTCCGCCGACCTGGTGGAGCTGGGTGTCGTCCGCGGCATCGTCGAACCGACCGGCTGAATCGCACGAGCGGCGCCGTCTCCCGGGTCCCACGGGGGACGGCGCCGCCGCCCCTGTTATTCGGGGTGGCGCCGCTTGCGGCTCACCCCATGGCTCCAGCGGCCGGGGCGCGTCACTTCACGCCGACCGCCCGGATGATCTCCTGGGTGACTTGGCCGCCCCGGTTGTCGCGGGCGGATGCGCGCAGCGAGACGTACTGCGCGTCGGCGGGCACCTTCAGGGTGCCGCGCCAGGCGGCCTTGTTCCCGTCGCGGTCCAGGCCGACGGACGTCCAGGTCTGGCCGTCGTCGTACGACACCTGGAGGGTGCCGTCGCCAATGGTCCCGGTGTCCGGCGCGCCCTTGACGTACTCGGAGCAGATCCCGACGGGCAGGCGATGCCCGGCGCGGACGTCGCCCGCGAGGTCGGTGTCGACGTCGAAGCCGAGGTTGATCAGCGGCAGGACCGTCCACCTGTCGGCGGGCGTCTCGGCGGACTTGAAGGTCCACTCGGCGTGGCCCTTCGTGGACAGCTTCCAGCGCTCAGGGTCGAGCGCGGTGTCGGTGACGACCTTGTAGGTGCGCTCGGCCGGATCGGTGTTCCGCGCGTACCCGGCCGAGCCGGTGCGCCGGTCGACGCGCGCCCCGTCGACGTAGACCTCGGTGGTCTGCTGGAGGGACGTGTCGTTCCACACGTCGCCGAAACCGGTGTGGTCGGGTCCGGAGTCGCCCCAGCCGGGGGTGTTGAACTGGAGGTCGTTCCCGGCTCGCTGCTGGCCCCAGCCGAGCCCGGTGCCGAGCCAGGGGTGCCAGACCGGCTTGAACCAGTCGACCTCACTGCGCGTGCCGCCCCGGTAGGTGACCAGGCCGCTGCGCTCCTCGATGCCGCGGGGCACGGTGATCACGGACTCGTGCCACTGCTGGCCGGGGCCGGTGGAGACGTAGGCGGTGCGCTCGGCCGGATTGTCGATGCGCTCCAGGAAGCCGATGCCGTAACGGAAGGTGTCGGTGATGGAGAAGCGGAACTCACCGCCCTGGGCGGGCTTCACCGCGTGGAACTTGTCGTCCAGCCGGGCGAGTTCGCTCTTCTTCGGGGTGTACATCAGGTTGCCCGGGATGGCGCCGGGGTGGCCGTTGGACAGGTCGTAGACGTAGGGCGTGTTGCGGGTGCTCGTGAGCTTGACGTGCTTGCCGGACTTGGCCGCGGCCAGCAGCCGGGCACCGTCGGCGGCATTGACCGTGGCGATAAGCAGAGACCGGTCGGTGCGGTCGGCGTTGCCGAACCAGGCCATCAGCCGGCCCGGCTTGTCGTCGGTGACGAGCAGGGCCTTGGCGCCCGCGTCCTCGGCCGCCTGAGCCATCTCGATGGGCGAGATCGCGCCGGTGGCGCGGACGACGACGGCCTTGCCACGCACGTCCTTGCCCGTGTAGTCGGCCGGTGCCCCGTTGCCCGCGTCGACGACGGTCACGGTGCTGCGGGCGTCGGTGAGGGTGCTACCGGACTGGACGGTGGCATCGTCCAGCGGCGTGCCGCCCGCCTCGACCTCCAGGAGCGGCTTGCCGAGCCGCCAGACCGTGCGGTACTCGAAGGTGCCGTCGGTGACCTTTTCGGTGGGGGCGGCGAAGATGCTGTCGTAGGTCAGGGGCACCTGGACCGCGCCGAGCAGGTCGGCGCCGTTCGCCTTGCGGCTGTACTCCATGAGCAGCTGTCGGGTCTCGGTGCGCTGGTCGACCTTGGCGCTGATCTCCTTCAGCTGCCGCCCGTCCAGGGTGACCTCGCGGTCCTGGTCGAGGGTGATCTGGGGGGCGGCGAGGAAGCCGAGGCCGAGCGAGTCGGCGCCGTGGCTGCCGCGCACGTCGAGGAAGGACGTCAGGTTGTACGTGCCCGGGTTCAGCCGCAGCTTCAGGGTGCCGGAGTCGCCGACATACGCCGGGAAGGGGTCGTCGCCCTTGGCGAGTTGCTGCAGCGTGACGCGTGCGGCGGTGGCGGCGCCGTCGCGGTCCTTGACGTGGACGGTGAGCGTGTACCGCTCGTTCTCCTTCACCAGACCGAAGACGGTGTGCGCGACGGGGGCACCGTCGGCGCTCGCCACGATCTGTCCGCTGGTGTTGCCGACGGCGGCCTTCGCGCCGTCACCGGTCACCGTGGTGGACGCGGTGCCGTGCGCGGGCACGGTCAGCGACGTGTCGGCGAGCGAGACGACGCCGTCGGGAGCGCCCTGCGCGGCCAGGCTCAGCTCGACCGGCTGGTTGGACGAGTTGGAGTAGGTGAGCGTTTTGGTCACCGGCTTGTTGTCCGCGTAGGGCCAGCTGTAGAAACCCAGGTCGGCGCTGCCGGTCGCGGTGATCCGCGCGTTGATCGCGGCGGGCACGGAGACCCGGCCCGCGCCCAGTGCGTACGCGGACGCGCCGAGCTGCTTCGAGGTCGACATCAGCGCGTCCTTGAGCTGCGCGCCGGTCCAGTCGGGGTGCTGCTGGGCGAGCAGTGCGGCGACGCCCGCGACATGCGGCGTCGACATCGACGTACCGCTCTTCGAGGTGTAGTAGCCGCTGCCGCTGGTCAGCTGGGAGCGGGCGGCGAGGATGCTCACGCCGGGCGCGGACACGTCGGGCTTGAGGGCGTTGTCGCCGGTGCGGGGGCCCTGGCTGGTGAAGGACGCGGCCCGGTCGGCGGAGTCGACGGCGCCGACGGTGAGCGCGGAGTCGGCGGTGCCGGGCGAGCCGATCGTGCCGGGGGCGCCGGAGTTTCCGGCGGCGATGACGAAGAGGGCGCCGGTCTCCTTGGAGAGCGTGTTCACGGCCTGCGCCATCGGGTCGGTGCCGTCGCTGCCCTCCGAGGAGCCGAGGCTCATCGAGACGACCTTGGCGTGCACGTCCCGCGCGGCCCACTCCATCCCGGCGATGATCTGCGACTCGCTCCCGAAGCCCTGGTCGGTGAGGACCTTGCCGACGGCGAGGGTGGCGTCGGGCGCGACACCCTTCTCCTTGCCGTCCGACGCGGCGCCGCTACCGCCGACGGTGGAGGTGACATGGGTGCCGTGTCCGTTGCGGTCGGCGACCTCCTGCCCCTCGATGAAGCTCTTCGACTGGGAGACGCGTCCCGCGAGATCCGGGTGCTCGGCGTCGACGCCGGTGTCCAGCACGGCGACCGTCACGCCCTTGCCGGTGAGTCCGGACTCCCAGGCCTGGGGTGTGCCGATCTGCGCGTTGGACTCGGCCATGTCGCCCTTGACGCGCCCGTCGAGCCAGATCTTCTCGATGCCGTCGGCGAAGCGCGCGCCGCTTGAAGTCGCCGCGCGCGCGGCGGGCTTGGCGGCATCCGAGGCCACAGCACGCCAGAAGTCACCCTCCTGGTCGGCGCGGACCGCGGAACCGCCGATGCTGGGCAGGGACCGCACCTTCTCGGCGCCCCGCGGCACATTCTGCAGCGTCCGCTCGCTCCTGCCATAAGTGACGATCAGCGGCAGCCCATCCGCAGCGCCTTTGTCACCGTCGGCAAAGCCCTGGCGTATCAGCTCGCTCACATCGAACAGCCGCGCGTCGAGGACACCGGCGTTCAGATACGGCAGCGCCTCGTCCGGGATGACGGTGATCTGGCCGTTCGTCGTCTCGGTGCGGACGGCGCCGGTGGCACCCTTCGGGCGGTCCACGCTGACCGTCCTCTTGCCCTGACCAAGGTCGGTGACGGTGACCTTGTCGCCGGTGACGAGCGTGACCGTCGCCTGCTTGCCACCCTGTGCCGTGCTCTTCTCCCTGCCAATGATGGGCCTTTCCCCCGAGGCACCGTCAGACGGGGTACTCGCCCCCGAAGGCGCGACCGCGGTGACCGCCAGGACGGCGGCGGTCGCCGCGCCCAAGGCCATACGCGTTATGGGACGCATGAGTCTCCCTATTATGGGCGTGAGCATGTCAAATTGGTGCGGGCATGTCATCCTGCCGCGCCGCATCTTGGCAGATGCGCAGATCGCACAGGGATGCTCCAACGTGGCGGGTTGCACCCGTGTCGGCTATCCGTCATGACGGGTTGCGCGGCCGCGATGTGGGCTACGGGCCTGACAGTGGGCTACGACGACTTCCGCCGTCGGCCATGTCGTCTCAATTGGATTGCAGGTTCGGGCTCTATTAAGCGCCTGCTGACCTGCGATGCGGCAAGAGTTTAGAAAATGATCAAGAGGAGCCTGGGCCGCGAAGATCCGGACTGCTGGGGCAATGGCCAGCAAGGGTGCAGGGATTGAGAGGGCGTTTGAAGTGGACGTTGGACCATCAGGCGAATGTGCAGGTCATCGTGGACGCAGACACGCGCCTGGTGGTGGCTGCCGCCCGCCCGGTGCCAGGCACGACAGCGGATGCGAAGGCCTGGGGGGCCTCCCCCTGAATGGTGGACACGCTGATACTGGGTCTGCTTGATCCGGAGGAAGCGAGAACACCGCCGATGGCGATGAAGGACTACTCGGA
>NZ_JBIAXS010000054.1:0-26124 GCF_042896885.1 Streptomyces sp. NPDC001231 | reverse complement strand
CTCGGTCTGAACCTCGTTCCTCGCTGCGGGCTGGGAGAGCGGGCTTGCCGTCGGTCGGCGCGGCGGCGGGATGTGCGCCGCCCACGCCCTCAGGGACGCCAGTGCGGGTCGAAACCGCTGGTCAGTTTGCGTTTGTTGTGGCGCCACTTGGGCTCGTGGTTCACCATGTCGTTCGTCAGGCCGCGCAGTCGCCGGATGACCGCCCCGTAGGGTTTGACCAGCATCGACGACAGGGTGCCGCCGGGCGGCTCGTCCATGAACGGCATGAACGCGTCGGGGAAGCCCGGCATGGTGCAGCCGATGCAGATGCCGCCGACGTTGGGGCAGCCGCCGATGCCCGCCATCCAGCCGCGCTTGGGCACGTTGCAGTTCACGACCGGACCCCAGCAGCCCGTCTTCACCAGGCACTTGGGAGAGTTGTAGTCCATGGCGAAGCTCGCCTGCTCGTAGTACGAGCCCCGGTCGCAGCCCTCGTGCACCGTCTTTCCGAACAGCCACTGCGGGCGCAGCATGTGGTCCAGCGGCGGCGCGGGCGCCGTCCCCGCCGCGTGGTAGAGCACCCAGATCAGGGTCTCCATGAAGTTCTCCGGCTGGATCGGGCAGCCGGGCACGTTCACCACCGGCAGGCCGCTCTCCGCCTTGAAGTCCCAGCCCAGGTAGTCGGCCAGCCCCATGCAGCCCGTGGGGTTCCCCGCCATCGCGTGGATGCCGCCGTAGGTGGCGCAGGTGCCGGCCGCGACCACGGCCCAGGCCCGGGGAGCGAGTTGGTCGATCCACCAGTTCAGCGTCTGCGGTTCGCCGGTGTCCGGGTCGTTGCCGAACGACGTCCAGTAGCCGTCCCCGTCGATGATCCGCTGGTTCGGGACCGAACCCTCGATGACGAGGATGAACGGGGTCAGCTCACCGCGTACCGCGGCCCGGTACGGGGCGAGGAAGTCCTCGCCGCCCAGGCTCGGCGAGAGCACCTTGTTGACCAGGTTCACCTTCGGCAGACCGGGGATCAGCCCCAGCACCAGGTCCTCGATGGAGGGCTGGTCGGCGGCGGTCAGCGAGACGGTGTCGCCGTCGCAGCTCATGCCCTCGGAGATCCAGAGGATGGTGATCTCGTCGAAACCCGCACGCTCCTGGGGCGTCGCAGGCTCCCGGCTGACTTCAGTGGTACCGCCTTGGGTCGTCATGTCGTCGGCCTCCCATGGAGTCGGTGGGGGAGTCGGTCGCAGGCGGCGGCCCGGAGGCCGCGGCATGCCGGGACGGACGTCGCGGTACCGGCCGGACCGACCGGGGAGAACGCGTGGTCCTCCGGGCCACGGCGGCGCGACGCACCCACCGAATCCCTTCACCAGGCTCACACCGGTCCGGGAGCACCGCTCGTTGTGTACGGGCAGTGGAGTGAACGGCGCCGTCGCCGGGCGGACGGCGCTCCTCGACCGGGGTCCGTCAGAGCTCGGCGGTGGGCCAGCCGAGGAGGCGCGCGCCGATCACGGCGGTCTGGAGGGTGTAGCGGTGCATGGGGTCGGCCGGGTCGGCTCCGGTCAGCTTGTGGATGCGCTCCAGGCGGTAGGTGAAGGCGCGCACGCTGAGGTTGAGGCGGCGGGCCGCCTCCGCGGCCGTGCAGCCGGCGTCGAAGTAGGCGATCAAGGTGTCCAGGAGCGGCTGGGCGCCGCCGCGGGCGGTCGTCAGCGGGCCCAGCGTGTCGCGGACCAGGTCGGCCATGGCCTCCCGGTCGCGGGTCAGCACGGGATACACCAGGAGGTCGGCAGACCGCAGGACGGGCTCCTGGAGGTCCAGCCGGTCCGCGAGTTCCAGGGCGTTGAGGGCCTCCTCGTAGGAGTGGACCACTCCCCCGGCGCCGGGGTGGGGGCGTCCGATGGCGACCCGGCCGCCGTCGGTGGAGGCGTACGCCTGCTTGGCGAAGAACGCCAGGACGTCGTCCTGGTCGCCCGGGGCGATGCAGATGAGCCGGCCGTCCTTGGTGGTGAGCAGGATGCGCCGGTCACCGAACCGGGCGACCACCTCGGTCTCGACGTACCGGGCGGCCGGGTGCGTGTCGTCGACGGGCTCCCCGCCCTGGGCGACGGCCACCGCGTGGGCGCGGGAGAACAGCAGCCCGTAGCGTTCCGCGCGTTCGCCCAGCCGCCCGAGGTCGCTGCGGCCGTAGAGCAGGTCGTCGATGAACTCCCGGCGGGCGGCCTCCTCCTTGCGCATGGCGAGCTTCTGCGCCCGGTCGTGACCCTCGGCGAACGCGTCGACGGCCTGCTCCACCGCGGTGAGGACCTGTTCGACGCCGGCGGACGCCAGCGCGGGCGCGAAGGCCCTCGCCTCGGAGAGGTGCCGGCGGACGAGCCTGCGCAGTCCGTGGCCGGCCTCCGCCGCCCGCTCCCCGTGGGCGCGCAGCAGGTCCAGCTCGTCCCGGGTCAGGCGGCGTCCGGTGGCACAGACGTCGGCCAGGATCTGCGCGTACCCCGTCAGATATTCGTCGGGTACCTCTGGCCCCGTCACTCGCCCTCCCCAAATCATCCCTGCACGTCAGCGGCGCCTTCTTGACGCACACCCGACAAGATTGACAGACGGATGCGCACTCCCCGCACTGGGCGCGCACTGTGACGCAACTCACCGCAAGAAGGCGGGCAAGCGCATATAAACCCCCCATAAGGGGGAAATTGGCTTATAGGAGAACTCCACACTGGCAACCTCATGGAGAGGAGACGGCAGTGATGTCGTATCCGCAGCACTCCACCGGAATGAGCTCGCACCCGGAGATCGCCGAGATGCGAGAACGCCTCGAGCGTACGGCCGCCAGCAACCGGGCGATCGTCATCGAGGGGTTGATCGTGCTGGCCGGTGTCTACGCCGCGATTTCCCCGTGGGTGGTGCACTTCGCCGCCCAGCCCAGCCTCACCGTCAACAACCTGATCATCGGCATCACGGTCGCCCTGATCGGCCTCGGCCTCACCCTGGCCCCCGAGCGCATGTTCCGCCTGGCATGGCTCCTCGCCCCGCTCGGCGTGTGGCTGGTCATCTCCCCCTGGGTCGTGCCCGCGGCCCACGGCTCCCGGGCCGGCGTCATCTGGAACAACTGCTGGCTGGGCGCGATCACAGCCCTGCTGGGGCTCGCCGCCATGGGGCTGACCGTAGGACTCACCCGCCGCACCCGCCGGTGACCGGACCCACCCGCCGCACCCACCGGTGACCCGGGGACACCGGCACCCACCAGCCACGACGGAGGGCCCGTATCCACCGACCACAGAGGAATCCCGACCATGGGCCGTACCCCGCACGACAGCGGGTACGGCCCACTGTCATGATCGACAACCCATGGGGTTAGCATATGAGCGCCGCCTAGCTCGAAAGATAAATCTGTGACTGTCAACGACGACTCGTTCACCAACTGGAAGCACCGCGAAGAGATCGCGGAATCGATGATCCCGATGATCGGGAAGCTGCACCGGGAGCGGGACGTCACCGTCCTCCTCCACAGCCGCTCCCTGGTGAACAAGTCGGTGGTGAGCATCCTCAAGACCCACCGGTTCGCCCGTCAGATCGCCGGTCAGGAGCTGTCCGTCACCGAGACGCTCCCCTTCCTGCGGGCCCTGGCCACGCTCGACCTCGGGCCGTCCCAGATAGACATCGGCATGCTGGCCGCGACGTACCGCGAGGACGACCGCGGCCTTCCGGTGGAGGAGTTCACCGCCGAGGCCGTCGCCGGCGCCACCGGCGCCAACAAGATCGAGCGCCGCGAGGGGCGCGACGTCGTCCTCTACGGCTTCGGCCGCATCGGCCGGCTCGTGGCCCGCCTGCTCATCGAGAAGGCGGGCTCCGGCAACGGCCTGCGCCTGCGCGCCATCGTCGTGCGCGGAGGCGGCGAGGAGGACATCGTCAAGCGGGCCTCGCTGCTGCGCCGCGACTCCATCCACGGCCAGTTCCAGGGCACCATCACCGTCGACGAGGCGAACAGCACGATCGTCGCCAACGGCAACGAGATCAAGGTGATCTACGCCGACGACCCGACGTCGGTGGACTACACGGCGTACGGCATCAAGGACGCCATCCTCATCGACAACACCGGCAAGTGGCGCGACCGCGAGGGCCTGTCCAAGCACCTGCGCCCCGGCATCGACAAGGTCGTGCTGACCGCGCCGGGCAAGGGCGACGTCCCCAACATCGTCCACGGCGTCAACCACGACACCATCAAGCCGGACGAGCAGATCCTGTCCTGCGCCTCCTGCACCACCAACGCGATCGTCCCGCCGCTGAAGGCGATGGACGACGAGTACGGCGTGCTGCGCGGCCACGTGGAGACCGTCCACTCGTTCACCAACGACCAGAACCTGCTGGACAACTACCACAAGGCCGAGCGCCGCGGCCGCTCCGCGCCGCTCAACATGGTCATCACCGAGACCGGCGCCGCCTCCGCCGTGGCCAAGGCGCTGCCCGACCTCACGG
Organism: Streptomyces sp. NPDC001231; assembly: GCF_042896885.1. Taxonomy (NCBI): domain Bacteria; kingdom Bacillati; phylum Actinomycetota; class Actinomycetes; order Kitasatosporales; family Streptomycetaceae; genus Streptomyces; species Streptomyces sp. NPDC001231. The sequence goes on along the minus strand of NZ_JBIAXS010000054.1, from coordinate 21,681 downwards.
CGAAGATCACCGGCAGTTCGATCCGCGTGCCGGTGCCGGACGTCTCGATCGCGATCCTCAACCTGCAACTGGCGCGCGCGACCAGCCGCGAGGAGGTCCTGGACTACCTGCGCAACGTGTCGCTGACCTCGCCGCTCAAGCGTCAGATCGACTTCACCAGCGCCCCCGACGCGGTCTCCAGCGACTTCATCGGCTCGCGCCACGCCTCGATCGTCGACGCCGGCGCCACCAAGGTCGAGGGCGACAACGCGATCCTCTACCTCTGGTACGACAACGAGTTCGGCTACTCCTGCCAGGTCATCCGCGTCGTCCAGTACGTCTCCGGGGTGGAGTACCCGACCTACCCGGCGCCCGCGGTCTGATCCGCACCCGTTGTCCGTCGGCGGGACGCGGTGTGTGAGACTGCGCCCCATGATCCGCACCGCGACCCCCGCCGACGTCCCCGTCATCCACGCCCTGATCCGCGAACTGGCCGAGTACGAGAAGGCCCTGGACGAGGTACGGGCGACACCGCGGCAGCTCGCCGAGGCACTGTTCGGCGAGCACCCCGCGGCGTTCGCGCACATCGCGCAGGACGAGGACGGCGAAACGGTGGGCTTCGCCCTGTGGTTCCTCAACTTCTCCACCTGGCGGGGCGTGCACGGCATCTACCTGGAGGACCTCTACGTCCGCCCGGAGGCCCGCGGCGGCGGGCACGGCCGGGCCCTGCTGACGGAGCTGGCCCGGGTGTGCGTCGAACGCGGGTACGAACGCCTGGAGTGGTCGGTCCTGAACTGGAACCGGCCGGCGATCGGCTTCTACGAGGCCCTGGGGGCACGCCCGCAGGACGAGTGGACGGTGTACCGGCTGACCGACGAGCCGCTGAAGGCACTGGCTGCGGGAGCGTAGCCGGCCCCGCGGACCGACCCGCCCGCGCTGCCCGTCCCGCCCGCGTCGCCCACCTCCCCGCTCCGCCCGCGTCGCCCACCTCCCCGCGCTCCCTGTTTCCCGGGCGGCGGGACACCGCCCCCGATGGCAACATGGCCGGTGGGGGTCCTGCCCGTGGATGAGGGTGAAGGCATGGGCGTCAATGGCGTCAGCGGCGGCAGTCCGGGCGATCCGCTCATCACGACCACGGCGGTGGCGGTCGTCGACGCCGACGGGCTGATCACCTACTGGAGCCAGGGGGCCCAGGACCTGCTCGGCTACTCCGCCGCCGCCGTCGTACGGCATCCCGCGCGGGCGCTGCTGCGCAGCCGCGACCCGACCGCCGCGATGTCCCGGCTGCACCGGAGCGACCGCGCCGGGAACGCGCTGGTCACGGTCCGCCACCGCGCGGGTCACGCGGTGCGGCTCACCGTGCGCGTATGCCCTCTGCTCGCCGCCGACGGCCGCCGCGACTGGCTGGTCCTCGGGGCAGGCGTCCCGGCCGGCACACCTCCCGAAACCCACGCGACCGGCACCGCCCCCGCCGGTACAGACGCGATCCGCATCACCGATACCGGCACCGACGCGGGCAGGCCGTCGCCGGTCGTGACCCGGCACGCCCGGCGGACGCTGGTCTCCGGGCAGCCCCAGGTCACCGTCACCCACACGCCGCCCCGGCACGGCAGGACGGGCCGGCTCGGCCGCGAGCGCACCCCGCCGCGCTCCTTCTTCCCGCTGCACGACGACGCGGGCCGAACGCTCGGGCTCTGCTACGCCGCCCGGGGCGTCACCGTCCAGGACCCGACCCGCGAGCGGCTGGTACTGCTGAACGCCGCCAGCGAACACATCGGAACCACGCTGGATCTCGACCGCACGGTCCGCGAGTTCGCGGAGGTGGCCGTCCCGCAGCTCGCCGACTTCGTGGCCATCGACCTCCTGGACGTCGCGACCACGGGGAAGGGCCCGCCCACCCGCTCGCCGGGCGGCCCGGTCACCCTGCGCCGGGCGGCCCATCTGTCCATCCGGCCGGACCTGCCCAAGGTGATCGCCGAGGTCGGCGAACCCATCCGGTACCCGCCGGGGTCCCTGCAGAACCGCTGCCTGGCCACCGGGGAACCCAGCCGTGAGGCCCTCGGCCCCGGGACGCCCTGGCTCCCCGACGACCCGGTGCGGTGGACCGGGATCAACCGGTTCGGCGTGCACACGCACCTGGTGCTGCCGCTGCGGGCCCGCGGCGTCACGATGGGCGTGGTGACCCTGCTGCGCTGGGAGAACCCCGATCCCTTCACCGAGGACGACCAGCTCCTGATCGAGGATCTCGTGGCACGGGCCGCCGTGTGCGTGGACAACGCCCGGCGCTTCGCCCGCGAGCACCAGGCCGCGCTCACCCTCCAGACCAGTCTGCTGCCGCCCAACCTGCCCCCGCACAACGCCGTCGAGGTCGCCCACCGCTATCTCCCCGCCGACGCGGAGTCGGGGGTGGGTGGGGACTGGTTCGACGTCATCCCGCTCTCCAGTGCCCGGGTCGCGCTGGTGGTGGGCGACGTGATCGGGCACGGCCTGCACGCCGCCGCCAGCATGGGGCGGCTGCGCGCCGCCGTGCAGACTCTGGCCGACCTGGATCAGTCCCCGGACGAACTGCTGGCGCACGTGAACGACCTGGTGATGCGTCTGTCGGACGAGGCCGAGGCGGCCGCCGAGGGCCCGGCGGCGGCCGGCGCGACCTGTGTGTACGCCATCTACGACCCCATCGCACGGACGATGGTCGTGGCCCGCGCCGGACACCCCACCCCGGCCGTCGCACACCTGACCGAGCCCGTGGAGTTCCCCGACATCCCCGCCGGCCCGCCCCTGGGGCTGGGCGGCCTGCCGTTCGAGTCGGCCGAGATCCCGCTGGAGGAGGGAAGCGTCGTCGCCCTCTACACCGACGGGCTGATCCAGGCGTCGGACCAGGACGTCGACGTCGGCATCGAGCGGCTGTGCTTCGCCCTGGCCCACCCCGACCGGCCGCTGGAGGAGATCTGCGACATCATGGTCCGCGCCCTGCTGTCGGACCGGCCGCGGGACGACATCGCCTTCCTCGTCGCCAGGACGCGTGTCCTCAGCCCCGACCTCGTGGCGTCCTGGCACGTACCCGCCGACCCGTCGGCCGTGCGCGTGGTGCGCGACGACGTCAGCGACCGGCTGTCCCAGTGGAACCTCGAGGAGCTGGCCTTCACCACCGAGCTGATCGTCAGCGAACTGGTCACCAACGCCATCCGCCACGCCCACGGGCCGATCAATCTGCGGCTCATCCACGAGCGCACCCTGATCTGCGAGGTCTCCGACGGCGGCCACACCTCCCCGCACCTGCGGCGCGCGCGCAGCACCGACGAGGGCGGACGCGGCCTGTTCCTGGTCGCCCAGCTCGCCCAGCGCTGGGGCACCCGGTACACCGGCTCCGGCAAGACCATCTGGACGGAACAGCCCTTGCCTGACGAAATCTAGGCGAAACCACCGATCCACAAGGGGATCGATCGGACAAACCGGTCGCACGGCAGGGAAGCGCGGTGTTAGAAATGACAACATGGTCGGTTGTTCCCGCCAGCCCCGGAGGGCAGCGCAACCGCCGTTCGGTGAGCGGCGTGCGGACGATCAGGCCCGCCGCCGTCCGGTGACCTGGACGGCCCGGAGCGCGACCGGACTTCGTTTTCCACCGTCCTGGCGGCCCGGCACGGTGGCGGCGCAGGTCTTCCTGTTGCAGGTGATCGTCATACTGGTGCTCGTCGCCGCGGCCGCCACCGCCGTGGTGCTCCAGCGGCGGTACGACGGGGAGAACAGCGCCAAGGCGCGCTCCCTGGCCGTCGCGGAGGCGTTCGCTCAGGCACCCGGTACGGCAGTGGCCCTCCAGTCGCCCGATCCGTCGGCACTGCTGAAGATCCCGGCGGAGAAGGCGCAGCTGAGTTCCGGTGTCGACTACATCTCCGTACTGAACAGGCGGGGCGTGCGGCTCACCGACCCGGAACCACAGCTGATCGGCACCCCGGCGCAGGAGATCGGCCGGGCCATCGCGGGCAAGACCTTCACCGAGACGTTCCACGGCAGCCCCACCGACTCCGTCCGCGCGGTGGTGCCCGTGGTGGGCGCCGGCCGGCACGTGATCGGCATCGTCACCGCGGGAATCGAGTTCCAGACCCTGGGGCACCTGCTGGACCAGCAGATACCGATGGTGCTGGACGCGGCGGCGCTGGCCGTGGTGCTCGCGACCGGCGGCACCTTCCTCGTCAGCCGGCGGCTACGCCGCCAGACCCGCGGTCTCGGCCCGACCGAGATGACCCGCATGTACGAGCACCACGACGCCGTCCTGCACGCGGTGCGCGAGGGCGTGCTGATCGTCGACGCCGACGGACGGATCCTGCTCGCCAACGACGAGGCGCGCCGGCTGCTGGACCTCCCCCACGACGCCGACCAGCGGCACGTCACGGACCTGGGCCTGGGGCCGGAGATGACTCGGCTGCTGAAGTCGGGTGCGGTCGCGTCCGACGCGGTGTTCCCGGCCGGGGACCGGATGCTGGCGGTCAACACCCGGCGCACCGCCCCGTACGGCAACACTCCGGGCCTGGTGGCCAGCTTCCGTGACACCACCGAACTGCGCGCCCTGTCGGGCCGGGCCGAGCTGGCCCGGGAACGCCTGACGCTGCTGTACGAGGCCGGGGTGCGCATCGGCACGACGCTGGACGTACGGCGTACCGCTCAGGAACTGGCCGAGGTGGCTGTCCCGCGGGCGGCGGACATCGTCACCGTGGAACTGCTGGAGTGCGTGCTGCGCGGCGAGGAACCCACCGGATCGGCGCACCGGATGCGCCGCACCGCGCTGTACGGGGCGGACACGCACAGCCCGCTCCAGCCGGTGGGCGACCTCATCGAGTTCGTGGTGGCCGACACGTCGATGGGGGCGGCGCTGCGGCGCGGCGAGGCGGTGCTGGTGCCGGATCTGCACCGCGCGCAGGACTGGCGGTCCCGGGATCCCCAGGGCGCGGTCCGCGTGCTCGACCACGGCATCCACTCGCTGATCACCGTGCCCCTCAGGGCGCGGGGCGTGCTCCTCGGCATGGTCAACTTCTGGCGGGGCGCCGGCTCGGCCCGGTTCGAGGAGGAGGACGTCGCGGTCACCGAGGAGCTGGTGGCCCGGGCGGCGGTGGCGATCGACAACGCGCGCCGCTACTCCCGCGAGCACGCGATGGCGGTGACGCTTCAGCGCAGTCTGCTCCCCAGGGACCTGCCCGACCAGGACGCGCTGGAGGTGGCGTGGCGGTATCTGCCGGCCCAGTCCGGGGTCGGCGGCGACTGGTTCGACGTCATCCCCCTGCCCGGCTTCCGGGTGGCGCTGGTGGTCGGCGACGTCGTCGGGCACGGGCTGCACGCGGCGGTGACGATGGGCCGGCTGCGCACGGCGGTGCTGAACTTCTCGTCCCTGGACCTGCCTCCCGACGAACTGCTCGGTCATCTGGACGAGATGGTGATGCGGCTGGACACCCAGACCGCGAGCGCGGACGGCGAGGTGTCCACGGTCACGGGCGCCACCTGCCTGTACGCCATCTACGACCCGGTGGGCGGGCACTGCGCCATCTCCCGCGCCGGGCACGTCGTACCGGCCGTGGTGGACCCCATGGGCCGGGTGACCTTCCCGGACCTTCCCCTGGCACCGCCGCTGGGGGTGGGCGGGCATCCGTTCGAGACGGGTGAGCTGAGCCTGCCGCAGGGCAGCCGGCTCGTGCTGTTCACCGACGGTCTGATCGAGGACCGCGGGCGGGACATCGACGAGGGGCTGTCGATGCTCGCCGAGGCCGTCGCGCCCGCGGACAGGACGCCGGAGGAGACCTGCCAGGCGCTGATGGAGGTCATGCTGCCGGAGCATCCGAGCGACGACGTGGCTCTGCTCGTCGCCCGGACGCGGCTGATCGATCCGTCGCGGGTGGCGGTCTGGGACGTGCCGCTGGACGTGGAGGCGGTCTCCCGGGTGCGCGGCGAGGTGACCCGCCGGCTGCGCGACTGGGGGCTGGAGGAGTCCTGCTTCGCCACGGAACTGGTGCTCAGCGAGCTGCTGACCAACGCCATCCGCTACGGCGCCGAGCCGGTACGGGTCAGGATCCTGCTCGGGCGCACGCTGATCTGCGAGGTGTCGGACGGCAGCAGCACCTCGCCGCACCTCAGGCGCGCGGCGACCACCGACGAGGGCGGCCGCGGCCTGTTCCTGGTCTCGCAGTTCGCGGACCGGTGGGGCACGCGCTATGTGCCGCACGGCAAGGTGATCTGGGCGGAGCTGAGCCTGGACGGCCGCCCGGAGCCGGACCCGGAGGCACTGCTGGACGCGATGGCATGGTGAACGGACCGGCGACGCCTCCTTCCGCGCCGGGGCCGGGTGAGCGGCCTGTCACCGCAGCGGTCACGCCGACCGGGTCGCCGGTGCGGCGGGCACACCGGTGACCGCCACGGGCATCGCGGGTCCGGCCGCGCGAAACGAGGCCGTCCACGCCCACCCGGCCCTTCCGGCCCACGCCGCGACCGCGGGTGCCGGGGGCGGCTGCCTCACCCCGCGGGGCAGGGCCCGGCCTCGATGAGCCCGCGTACCGGCTTGGACCCGCGCGGCCTGTCCGGTCGTGGGCGGGGCGGGCGATGGCCGCCGACCGGCACGGTGGCCGTCCAGGTGACCGACGGCCACCTCGGCGCCGGCGAGACCATGGCGACGAGGTGCACAAGCGCGACGGACCCCCCGGGCCCACATCGCCGACACCACAACGGAACCCCGCCCACGCACGCCACCCCCCGGGTCGAACCGCCCACGATCCCTTGCCGCCGGGCGGCGGGTGCCACCCGAACAGGCGCCGGGCGCCAAGGACATGCCGGGGCTTTCGCCTTCCCGGGCCCGACGCCCGGCCATGCGGCGGCGGGACGCGTCCGCGGCAGCCGGCCCAGGGGTCGTGCCCGGCCCGTGGACCGGGTTACTGCACTCGCACCCCGTGCCGCAGCGGTGCACTGTGGTAGGCGTGAGTTCCTGGCAGGGGCGTTTCGCCGACCGGGCGCAGGGGTGGCAGTCGGGTCACATACTGTTGCTGATCCCGGTCGCGCTCATCGTCCTCATCACCGTGTCCGACATCGTGGCCCCTTCCGACATCGTGCTCGGCCCGCTGCTGGTCATAGCCCCCGCGATCACCGCCTGGTTCGAGGGACCGTGGATCACAGGGGTCATCGGTGCCGCCGCGGTGGCGGCCCAGGGATTCGCGGGCTGGCGGCTGGGCATCCTGCCGTCGCGGGAAGTGTCCGTGCAGATGATCGCCCTCGCGGTGCTCTCCTTGCTGGTCGTGGCCCTGTGCGCGGTCCGCGACCGCCGCGCGCGCGAGCTGGCCCAGGTCCGGTCGGTCGCCGAAGCCGCGCAGCGGGTGCTGCTGTGGCCCCTGCCCACCCGGCTCGGCCCGCTTCAGCTCGCCTCTCTCTATCTGGCCGCGGAGGACGAGGCGTCGATCGGCGGCGATCTCTACGCGGCCGCCCGCACCGACAGCGGTGCCCGGGTGATGATCGGCGACGTACGCGGCAAAGGGCTGCCCGCCATCGGCGAGGCGGCCCTGCTGCTCGGCGCCTTCCGCGAGGCCGCCCATCACCACGCCTCCCTGCCCACGCTCGCCGCCTCCCTGGAGCGAAGCATCACCCGCTACCTTTCCGACTTCGAGCCCGAGGAGGAGGCCGGGGAGCGCTTCGTCACCGCTCTGCTGCTGGAGATCCCGGACGACGAGCCGGTCGTACGGCTGACCAGTTGCGGCCATGTGGCACCGCTGCTGCTGAGACTGGACAGATCGGTGACGATGCCGGATCTCACGTCCGCCCCGCCACTCGGGGTCGGCCTGACCGACCCCGACGGCTCCGTCGTCGACGTACTGCCCTTCGGCCTCGGCGACACCCTGCTGCTCTACACCGACGGGGCCGTCGAGGCCCGTGACGGCCGCGGCGTCTTCTACCCACTGGTCGAGCGGACGGCCCAGTGGGCCGACGGTTCCCCGGAGTCCCTGCTCCACCACGTCCAGCGCGACCTGCTCGCCCACACCGGCGGGGGCCTCGACGACGACGTGGCCCTGATCGCCATCCGCCGTGTCCCCGCCTCGCCCACCGCTCACCGCTTCGGCCGGATGGTCCAGGCCCAGGCCCGCAACTGAACGGGGCCATCAGGGATATTCACCCCAGGGCTTGCCAAGATGATCACCAAGGCTCGTATAGTGACCGGCAGTTGGGCAACACGTGTCACCGGAGAGTGCCAGGCCTCCGAGCCGGCCCCGAGGCGGCGGACCGCGCTCGACGCCGCCACCCCGCCGACGCAGCCGGCTCCCCGCACTCCCACCCGTACGAGCACCCGGAAGGCGAACCACCTCATGACCGGCCAGACCACCGCCGACGACAAGCTCACCTGGCTCCTGGAGGGCCTGCTGGAGCGGACCCCGGGCGCGCGGCACGCGCTGGTGCTGTCCCGGGACGGACTGAAGCTGTGCCGTACCCCGGAACTCACCCCCGATCAGGCCGACCAGCTCGCCGCGATCGCCGCGGGCATCCAGTCGCTGTCGCACGGCGCGTCCACCGAGTTCGGCGACGGCACCGGCGGCGTCCGCTCGGCGATGACCGAGTTCTACGGAGGGGTGCTGTTCATCGTCGAGGCCGGCGAGGGCGCGCATCTGGCGTTGATCACCACCGAGGACGCTGACGCCGGGCTCGTCGGGCACACGATGAGCGAGCTCGTGGAGCAGCTGGGCGAGCACCTCACCGCGCCGCCCCGCGCCTCCTGAGCCACGGCCCCTACGCCCGATTCAGAAGCGCCGGCGCTGAGTCCGATGGAACGCAGCGGTTGGACTTCAGGATCATGCTGGAGCAAGGTGGGGGCGTCGCCTCGATCCCGGGGAGACGCCCCTTCATCGCACCACCCGGAGACCACCCGATGACCTACGTCGCGGATCCTGAGCGTTACGACGGCACCATGCGCTACCGGCGCACCGGCCAATCGGGGCTCGACCTGCCCGTCCTGTCCCTGGGCTACTGGCACAACTTCGGCGACGACCGGCCCTTCGAGACCCAGCGCGAGATCGCCCTGCGCGCCTTCGACCTGGGCATCACCCATCACGACCTGGCGAACAACTACGGCCCGCCCTACGGCTCGGCGGAGATCAACTTCGGGCGTCTGATGAAGCAGGACCTCGCGCCGTACCGGGACGAGATGGTGATCTCCACCAAGGCGGGCTGGGACATGTGGCCCGGCCCCTACGGCCAGGGCGGCGGTTCCCGCAAGTACCTGCTCGCCTCCCTGGACCAGTCGCTGAAGCGCATGGGCCTGGACTACGTCGACGTCTTCTACTCCCACCGGCTGGACGCGAGCACGCCGCTGGAGGAGACAATGGGCGCGCTGGACACCGCCGTCCGCCAGGGCAAGGCCCTGTACGTCGGCATCTCCTCCTACGACGCCGAGCGCAGCCGGCAGGCCGCCGCCATCCTGCGCGAGCTGGGCACCCCGCTGCTCATCCACCAGCCCTCGTACAGCATGGTCAACCGGTGGATCGAGACCGAGGGGCTGCTCGAGACCGCGGAGGAGGAGGGCTTCGGCGTCATCGGTTTCACCGCCCTGGCCCAGGGGCTGCTGACCGGGCGCTACCTCGACGGCGTGCCGGAGGACTCACGGGCCGCGCAGGGCACCTCCTTCGACACCGCCTGGCTGTCCGAGGACATGCTGCGCAGGCTGCGGGCCCTGAACGACATCGCGGCCCGCCGCGGGCAGACCCTCGCCCAGATGGCGCTCGCCTGGGCGCTGCGCGACGAGCGCGTCACCTCCTTGGTGATCGGCGCCTCCCGGGTGGAGCAGCTGGAGCAGAACGTGGCCGCGCTGGACCGCATGGACTTCAGCGCCGAGGAGCTGGCCGAGATCGACGAGTACGCCACCGACGGCGGCGTCGACCTGTGGCAGTCCGCCCGCACCGGAAAGCTCGGCTGACCCGCGCCGAAGGGTTCGTGGACGGGGCGGCCGGACTCCACCGAGCCCGGCCGCCCCGCGCCCCGGCTGCCCCTACGGCCGTTTCGAGGGCCGTTTCGAGGCGCCGGGGCGCGTCCGTGGGGCGGTGCTGTCCGCCCGTTCGGCGAGGACGACGGCCGGTTTCTCAATTCACCTGGCAGGCGGCTCCGTTGAGGGTGAAGGACGCCGGACTGCCGGTGTTTCCGGTGTGGTTGGCCTGGAAGCCCAGGGTGGTGGAGGCTCCGGGGGCCAGGGTGGAGTTGTAGGCGACGTTGCGGGCGGTGACGGCCCCACTGGTCGGGGAGAAGGTCGCGTTCCAGCCGGAGGTGATGGTCTGTCCGGCCGGCAGCGTGAAGGCCAGCGCCCATCCGTCGATCGGCGCGGTGCCGGTGTTGGTCACCGTGATGGACGCGGTGAGCCCGGTGTTCCAGGCGCTGGTCGTGTACGCCACCCGGCAGGCGCGCGCCGGCGGTGTGGTGGGCGGGTCGGTCGGCGGCTGTGTGGTCGTGGAGTCCAGCCCGAAGAAGGAGATGGCACGGGCGGCCATGCCCGAGGTCGGCAGGGTGTGCCCGGTGCCCTGGATGCTGACGGCCTCGACGGGCGCCTGGGTGCCGGTGCCGCCGTAGCGCGTACGGGTCCAGGTGGACTGCGGGTGATCGGTGAAGGCGGGAGTCTGGCTCACTCCCAGGACGTCGGTCCACTGCTTGATCTCTTCACCGAAGTTCGGGTAGCGCAGGGTGGTGTCATCGGTGCCGTGCCACACCTGCATGCGCGGCCGGGGGCCGTTGTAGCCGGGGTAGGCGCCGCGGGCCAGGTCGCCCCACTGCTGGGGTGTCCTGATCACGGTGCCGTTCGCGCAGGCGCTGTTCCACTCGGAACCGTCGGTGGTGGCGAAGCAGCCGAAGGGCACGCCCATGAAGGCGGCGCCGGCCTTGAACACGTCGGGGTAGTCGCCGAGCAGGACGTTGGTCATCATCGCCCCCGAGGAGGCGCCGGTCACGAAGACGCGCGCCGGGTCGGCCCCGTAGTGCTGCTGGGCGTAGGTGACCATCGACATGATGCCGACCGGGTCGCTCCCGCCGCCGCGCTTGAGCGCCTGCGGCGAGGACACGTCGAAGCAGCCGCCGCTGCGCGTGGCCGAGGGGTAGATGACGAGGAAGCCGTAACGGTCGGCCAGCGAGGCGAACTCGGTGCCCGAGTAGAACGCGGGCCCGGAGCCGGTGCAGTAGTGCACGGCCACGAGCACCGCGGGCCGGACCGGCGCGCTGTCCGGGCGGTAGACGTACATGCGCAGGTTGCTCGGGTTCGCGCCGAACCCGGTCACCTCCGTCAGGGAGGCCGCGTGGGCGCTCGGCACGGCCAGCAGGAGTGCCGCGAGCAGGGGCGTCAGACCCGCGAGCAGGGCCGTCAGCAAGGTGCGGAGTCCGGGCCTTCTTCGGGTTCGGGGCATGTCGTCGTCCTTTGCTTCGAAACTTTCGAATCGATTTCGGGAAGGCGCCGCGTCACGCTAGAGGTGCCGCACAGCCGCGTCAACCACTGGGATCGCCTGCAACTCACAAAGGAACAGCGGGAGGTCGAGCTTCAGCCATCCCTCATTACGGCATGCGCGAACCGTTGACCGGCTTCCGTTCTGTTCGTAACCTGCGCGTCACATTCGACCTTGGCAGCGAAACTTTCGAGAAACGGAGATGGCATGCCCATGCCTAGACGGGCGGCGCAGGCGTTCACGGCCGTCCTGCTCGCCGCTTCCACCGTCACGGCCCTGTCGCACACCGCCGCGGCCGCCGACACACTGGGGTCCGCCGCGGCCGGAAAGGGCCGTTACTTCGGTGCCGCCGTGGCCGCGAACCACCTCGGCGAATCGGCCTACGCCGGCACGCTCGACCGCGAGTTCAACCAGGTGACGCCCGAGAACGAGATGAAGTGGGACGCCACCGAGGGCACCCGCAACACGTTCACCTTCGGCTCCGCCGACCAGATCGTCAGCCACGCGCAGAGCCTGAACATGAAGGTCCGCGGGCACACGCTGGTGTGGCACTCCCAGCTCCCCTCCTGGGTCTCCGGTCTGGGCGCCACCGACCTGCGCTCGGCGATGAACAACCACATCACCCAGGTCATGCAGCACTACAAGGGCAAGATCTACGCCTGGGACGTGGTCAACGAGGCGTACCAGGACGGCTCCAGCGGGGCCCTGCGCAGCTCCCCGTTCGCGGACAAGCTCGGCAGCGGCTTCATCGAGGAGGCCTTCCGCACGGCCCGCAGCGTCGACCCGAACGCCAAGCTCTGCTACAACGACTACAACACCGACGGCGTCAACGCGAAGAGCAACGCGGTCTACGCCATGGTCAAGGACTTCAAGTCCCGTGGCGTGCCGATCGACTGCGTGGGCTTCCAGTCCCACTTCAACAGCGCCTCCCCCGTTCCGTCCGACTACCAGGCCAATCTGCAGCGCTTCGCCGACCTCGGGGTGGACGTGCAGATCACGGAGCTCGACATCGAGGGCTCCGGCACCGCCCAGGCCAACAACTACTCGAACGTCGTCAAGGCCTGCCTGGCGGTGACCCGTTGCACGGGCCTCACCGTCTGGGGGATCACCGACAAGTACTCGTGGCGCAGCAGCGGCACTCCCCTGCTGTTCGACTCCAACTACGGCAAGAAGCCCGCGTACGACGCGGCCCTCGCCGCGCTCGGCGGCTCGGGCGGGGGCGGAGACGGTGGCGGCGGCAACCCGGGCGGCAACGCCTCCTGCACGGTCTCCTTCACCAGGACCTCGGACTGGAACGACGGCTACAACGGTGAGGTCGTCGTGAAGGCGGGCTCCGCCCCGATCAACGGCTGGTCCGTGACGCTCACCTTCACCCCGCCGCAGAAGGTCGCCACCCTGTGGAACGGCACCGCCGGCTGGGACAGCAGCGGCAACGTCATGACCGTGCGCGCCGCCTCCTACAACGGCAGTCTCGCGGCGGGCGCCTCGACCAGCTTCGGCTTCACCGCGGTGAAGAACGGCAACAACTCCACACCGACGCTGGGAGCCTGCACGGCGTCCTGAACCGGGCCCGGGCACTTCACGCACGGCCGGGGCGCACCTCGCGGGGCGCCCCGGCCGTGCCCCGTCCGCGGCGGCTTCCGGCCTCGCTGACATGCCCTTGCCTGGAGCAATGCCGAGGCGGTGACGGTGCCACACAGCACGCTGGTGGTCTTGATCAAGCCCGCCGGGAGTACCTGTGAACAGGCCGCCTGAGTGTTTCCGCGAGGACCGTCGCCCGGAGCCGGGCCGCACCGCCGTGCGCCCGCCCGGACCCGCCACGCTCCCGCCGCCTCCCGGGTACCGCCGGGGCGAGCGGTGAGACGGCCCGGCCGCGGCACGGGCGAGGGGACCGGTACGCCGCGCCCGCCGAGGACGCAGTCGCCGGTGCCCGCACAGCCCCTGTGGCTGCGCTGGCTGCCGGTCTTCTACGTCGTGGTGGTCCTCGCCGTCGAACCGGTAACCCCGGCGCTGTGGCCGGTGAGCTTCGTGCTCACCGCCCTGCCGCTGGTGGCCGCCTTCGGGTACGGCCCAGGCGTGGTCGCCGGCGTCACGGTGTTCGCCATCGCCCTGGAGGGCGTCCTGGCCGGCACCCCGTGCTGTGCGGGACGTTCGGTGGGCAATCTGTGGGACCGCCACTACGTGGCCAACTACGTCTGCACCTTCGTGGTGGGCATCCTCGGCACGATCCTCGCGGCGCACCGTGCACGCCGGGAGCACACCCTCGCCACGGTGCGCTCCGTGGCGGAGACCGCGCAGCGCGTGTTACTGCGCCCGGTCCCCCACCGTCTCGGCCAGGTCTCCGTGGAGACCTTGTACCTCTCCGCGGCGGCCGAGGCGCAGATCGGCGGCGATCTGTACGAGGCGGTGGCGACCGCGCACGGAGTGCGTCTGCTCATCGGCGACGTCCGCGGCAAGGGCCTGGTCGCCGTGGAGACGGCCGCGACGATGCTCGGAGCCTTCCGTGAGGCCGCGCCCGACGAGCCCGATCTGGCGGCTCTGGCCCGGCGCATGGAGCGCAGCATGAGCCGGTATGCCGCGCAGCTGCCCGGCGCGGAGGCGGCCGAGCGCTTCGTGACGGCGGTGTTCGCGGAGATCCCCGACGACGAGCACGTCGTGCGTCTCGTCAACTGCGGCCACCCCCCTCCGCTGCTCGTCAGCGGAGGCCGGGTCACCGAACTGGAGGCGACCGAGCCCTCGCCGCCCATCAACCTCGGGGGGCTGCTCGGCGGCGGGTACCACGTGGACGTCGAGCCCTTCCGGCCCGGCGACGAGTTGCTGCTGTACACCGACGGTGTCACCGAGACCCGCGATCCCGCAGGCGCCTTCTACCCGCTCACCGATCGCGTCCGGCCCTGGGCAGGCCTTCCGCCCGGCGAGCTTCTGGAGCACCTGCACGCGGACCTGCTCGCCTACAGCGGCGGAAGCCTCGACGACGACCTGGCCGCCCTGGCCGCCCACCGCCTCCCCTCCGAGCCCGCCCCCGAGCAGCGACACGGAGCGTGACCGAGGCCGGCCGTCCGCGCCCGATGCTCGGGCACGACTCGGCACAGCGGCGCGTCCGGCTCCGCCGCCCGGGTGCGCACGGTTCCGCTGCCGGTCGGCGCCTGTGCGGGTCCGGTTCGACGCCGGCGGTGTTCCGGCCACCTGGTCATGCCCCGTCAACCCCGCAAGCCCGACGCACCACGCAGGCACGCGCGAACCGACCCACCCGCGCGCCCGGACCGGCCTGCCCGCGCCGATCCGGTCGACCCGACGGCATCGCGGCCGCCCCGACATGCCCCAGCCGACCGGCCGAGCTCCCGGCGGGCTCGTACCGGTGGGCGCCCGTGCGCGGACGAACTCGCCCACCGGCTCGGGCGGGCCCGCGGCGGCCGGTTCGCCGCGGGATCACGGGACCTGTGAGGGGTCGCCGGGGCGGGCCGGCAGGGCCAGGTGGTCGAGGTCCGCCGGCCGGGGCGACGTCACCGGCCACAGGGGGGCCGGGGTGCCGTCGGCGACCGCGGCCGGGGCGTCGGTGAGGTTCATGCGGTCGCGCAGACGGCCGTAGAAGTCCATGGGGCCCAGCCGGACGGCCCGCAGCCGGCGCGGGGCGGCGTAGACACCGATCCAGTCGCCGGGGTCGAGCACACCGCGCAACTGGCCGTCGATGCTGACGGCGGCCTGGCCCGAGCGTTCCAGGACGCGCATGCCGATCGGTTCGTCCGGCGCGGCCACGACCGAGCGGTTGAACGCCATGTGCGGGGCGACCGGGGTGAAGACGAGGGCGTCCGCCCGGGGCGAGACGACCGGGCCCCCGGCGGCGAAGCTGTAGGCCGTGGAGCCGGTGGGGGTGGCGACCAGCAGCGCGTCGGCCGAATAGGACGCCAGGAGCCGGCCCGCGAGGTAGACGCCGACGGACACCTGCCGGTCCCGGGCCAGCTTCTCCACCACGACGTCGTTCAGCGCGGTGACGTTCATCGCGATGCCCCAGTCGCCGCCCGCCTGGCAGTCGGCGCGGACACGCGGCGGCGGCAGCAGCGGGCGGCGACCGTAGCGCATCAGCTCCTCGATGTCGGCGGGCACCTCCAGGCGGCGCGAGGCGCGCAGGGTGAGCATCATCCGGCTCTCCACCGTGAGGCGCTCCGCGACGACGGCGTCCAGCGCGGCACGAACGACCGTGACGGGCACCTCCGTGAGGAAACCCACCCGGCCGAGGTCGACGCCCAGGACCAGGGCGTCGTTCACGGCGGCCAGCCGGGCACCGCGCAGGAACGTGCCGTCGCCGCCCAGGGTGACGATGAGGTCCGGGTCGCCCGCGACCTCGACCTCCTCCCGGGAGCTGCGCCGCTCTCCTTCGTGCCACACGTCGATGTCCGCGCACCCCACGCCGTGCTCGTCGCACCACTCGCGCACGGTGCGGGCGGCGGCCGCGGCCGCACCGCGCCCGCCATGGACGACCAGACCGATACGACGCACCGTCACCTCTGCCTCCGGTATCTGCGCACCCGAGCCGACCCGATGCCGGACGCCATCCTCACCGCGCGGTGCGCACCTCCCGGAACGCCACGCCGCCGGACGTCCCCGCACCACCGCGTCCGACCGCGCCCGACCGGCACCGACCGGGGCGCGGGCAGCACACACGAGTTCCCCTGCCTCAGATGTGGAAACACCGGATTTCCCGGGGTGTTTTCCCGCGCATGCCGGGCATTCGGTGTCTCCGGAGGTTGATACTCATGGTTCCCTTGCTGCTCGTTCTCCTGCTCGCTCTGGTCCTCTTCGGCATCGGGTTCGCCCTGAAGGCGCTGTGGTGGATCGCGATCATCGTGCTCGTGCTGTGGCTGCTCGGTTTCGTCGTACGGCCCGCGGGCAGCGGCGGCCGGAGGGGCCGCTGGTACCGCTGGTGAAGGCCGTCGCCTCGGTCCGCGGCGGCCGGAGTGGAGCCGTGCGCCCGGTGATCGTGCCGGGCGCACGTTCTGCGCGGGCGCGTCAGCTCGCCCACGCCAGGAGCCGTTCGCCCGGCTCCTGTTCCCTCAGCTGGGCCAGTGACTGCTTCTCCAGCTGGCGCACGCGCTCACGGGTCAGGCCCACGTGCTGGGCGACCTCGTTCAGGGTGCGCTGGTGCCCGTCGTGCAGGCCGTACCGCAGGCTGAGGATGAGGGCCTCGCGCGGCGCCAGTGTGTCGACGGCCTCACGCAGTTCCTCGGCCAGTGCCTGGTACTCGGCGACCTCGGGGGCCTGCAACACCTCCGTGTCGGAGATGAGGTCGCCGACCACCGTCTCGCCGGTGTCGTCCACCGGCATGTCCAGGCTGATCACCTGCCGGCCGACGCGGCGCAGCCAGACGACCCTGTCCTCGGCGAGGCCGCTCTCGCGGGCGACCTCCTCGACGGTCGGCTCGTGTTCGAGGCTCAGCTGCAACTTGCGTTCGATCTTGGCGAGCTTCTGCAACTGCTCCACGACGTGCATCGGCAGCCGCACGGAACGCGCGTGCGTGGCGAGGCCGCGCTCCATCGCCTGGCGGATCCACCAGGTGGCGTAGGTGGAGAACTTGAACCCCTTCGTGTGGTCGAATTTCTCCACGGCCCGGATCAGCCCCAGGTTGCCCTCCTGGATGACGTCGAGCAGCGGCAGCCCGCGGTGGGCGTGGCGTTTGGCCATCGCCACGACGAGCCGGAGGTTGGCCCGCACCATGTGGTCCTTGGCCTCCTGGCCGTCCCGCGTGGCGGCCTCCAGTTCCCGCCGGCGCTCCGGCGCGAGCTCACGGCCGTCCTCGTCGGCCTGCCGCAGTTCCGCCATGGCCTGCAGACCGGCTTCGATGCGCCGGGCGAGCCGCACCTCGCCCTCCGCGTCGAGCAGCGGTGTCGCCCCGATCTGGCGCAGGTACTGACCGAGCAGGTCGGGTTCACCGTCAAGTTCGGGCACCGCGTCGTACCGCTTGGTGGCACGGGCCGGCGCCCGCCGTCCGGTACGTGCGGACGCCGCCGTCCTCTGCTTCGCGGGAGCCATCACGCGCTCCTCATCTCCTCGCGGCCGCCGCTCGGGTACCCGCAGCGGCCACGGGCTATACGTCCTGGCCGGGGTACGGGTCCTCACCCTTGCCCGGACGCCGTGAGCCGTTCCGTCCGGCGGCGGACGAAGGGGTCGGGCCTCAGGCGCCCTCCGGCCGATGCGCACCTGCCGTCGCATGGGCCCGGATTCGAGGTAGTCCCAGGTGAACACGCCGGGAAGGGTGGCTTCGAACTCGCGGCGCGGCGGCTCGGGGTCGTGGTTGTCGACCAGGGTGAACGCTTCTCCGGGCCCCAGGCGGGCGAAGATGCGCGGGGGCGCCTGCCGTGGGGGTTCGAGGTGACGTCGACGACGGCGGGCCGGTCGAGCCGGCCGCCCTCGAGCAGGGTCTCGAAGTCCGCGGTCAGGAGAGGCAGGTCGGCGCCGGGCAGGAGGGCGAGCGCGGGCAGCGGCACGTCCTGTTCGACGGCGAGCTGGACGGTGAGGAGGCTCGACTGTGCCACGGCTGTCCCCTCCCCGTTCTCGCTCGCCGCCCACGCCACACCCCGGCGATCCACAATTATCACATGTGCTATTCGTAAAAATAAGGAGAGGTGTGGGGTTCGGCTTCCGCCTCGGCCCGGCACCGCCGAGCCGAGGCTGATGGAACGCGGCCATCCGCCGACCGCCGCGGGCGACCGCCGGGGTCAGGACGTCCTGGTGACCGTCAGCAGGGCCGCGGCGTCCTCCAGGGCCTCCAGGCTGTGCCGGGCCTGCGGCACGATGAGCAGGTCCCCCGCCATGCCCTCCCACGACGTGTCGCCGCTGCGCAGCAGCACCCGTCCGCGCAGCACCAGCACGGTCGCCTCGCCCGGGTTGTCGTGCTCGGCCAGGGCCGTGCCGGCGCGCAGGCTGATGAGGGTCTGGCGCAGTACGTGCTCGTGGCCGCCGTAGACGGTCTCCGCGCTGCGGCCGGCCGAGGACGCCTCGGCCCGTCCGAGGTGCTCGCGTGCGAGGGCGTCGAGGGAGATCTTCTGCATCGCTGTGACTCTTCCTCACGAGGGGAGCTGAGCTGGGCAGTTCCGTAGCGTACGCCGGTGCGCCGCCACCTTCGGGCTTTCCCCCTCCGGCTGGTGGCGGGCGGGGGAAGCCACCCCCCTCCGGCCCGGCGTAAGGTGGCCCTGCCGGGCCCGGACGGTGAGGACGAGCACCGGCCCTGCCCGGGAGGTGCCCCATGTCGGACGATCCATGGCGGCCGGAGCCGGAAGAGGCGGCCGGCCACGGGGACGCCGCCGTCCAGGGAAGCGGCCTGACACCGGGTGGTGAGGCCTTCGAGGAGCTCAGCGCCCAGATCCGGCAGCTCAGCCTGGACCGCCGCAGGCTGCACCGTCTGCTGGACGCGGTCGTGGCCATCAGCGCCGACATGGACACCCGCACCGTGCTGCGGCACCTGGTGCAGGCGGGTACCGATCTCGTCGCCGCGCGCTACGGCGCCCTCGGCGTGCTCGGCGAGAGCGGGAAGATCGTCGACCTGATCACCGTGGGCGTCGTCGACGCCGAGCGGCTCCTGGCCGAGTCCGGGCTCCCGCAGAGCCATGGACTGCTGGGCAGGCTGATCGAGGAGCCCAAGCCGCTTCGGGTCGACGCCATCGCCGCCGATCCCCGCGCGGTCGGCTTCCCGGCCGGCCACCCGGTCATGACCACCCTGCTCGGGGTGCCGCTGACCGTGCGCGACACCGTCTACGGCAATCTCTACCTGGCCGACAAGGAGGACGGCACGCCCTTCGCCGACGCCGACGAGGCCCTGCTGACCGCGCTGGCCAGCGCCGCGAGTGTCAGCATCGAGAACTCCCGCCTGTATGGGCGGCTCAAGCGGGCCGCCGAACAGTTCCAGCGCCGTCTGCTGCCGGTGCTGCCCGACCTGTCCCCACTGCGGGTGGAGGCCCGCTACGAGCCGGCGTCCGAGCTTCCCCATCTCGGTGGTGACTGGTACGACGCCCTCGGGCTGCCCGACGGGTCGGTCCTCGTTGTCGTCGGTGACGTGACCGGCCACGACGTGGAGGCGGCGCCGATGATGGGGCAGATCCGCAATATGCTGCGGGCCCTGGCCTTCGACCGGTGCGGGCCGCCCAGCATGATCGTGGACAGGCTCGACCGGGCACTGACCGCGCTCAGCGATCCGCCGGCCGCCACCCTGGTCCTGGCCCGCATCGAGCGGGAACCGGACACCGGGTACGCCCTGCGCTGGACCAACGCGGGGCACCCGCCGCCGCTGCTGATCACCGCCGAAGGCACGGCGCACTGCCTCGCTCCCGAAACGCACGGCATCCCGGTCGGCGTCGAACCGGGCCTGCCCCGTCCCGACCACTGGCAGCCGCTGCCCCCGGAGAGCACCCTGCTGCTGTTCACCGACGGCCTGATCGAACGCCGCGACCGGGACATCGACGCCGGCCTGCGGGACCTGGCGGACCAAGCGGCCGCCCTGGCCTCCGCCCCGCTGGACGCGCTGTGCGACGCGCTGCTCGGCCGCCAGGACGGCTACGACGACGACGTGGCCCTGCTGGCCCTGCGCGTGCCACGCCTGCCGGACTGAGCGGACGTCCGCGTCCGGGAATCCGCCGCTCCCCCGGACGGCCCAAGAGCGCTGGGCAGGAGGGGGAGATGGCGCGTGAGCGGTGGGTGCGTGGTGGAAGGCATGGCGAACCTGCGAGTCGGAGGAGAGCCAGATGCCGGATGCTGTGGTCCAGGGTGCCGTGGGCGGCGACGGTGCCGTGCCGGTCGGCTCCGGCGGGCGGCCCTTCGAGCAGGTGGGCGCGGTCGCCGACGCCGTCCTCTACGAGGGCTACCTGCTCTATCCGTACCGCCGCTCCTCCCCCAAGAACCGCGTCCGGTGGCAGTTCGGGGTGCTGTTGCCGCGCAACTGGGTGGAGCACGACGGACCCGTCACGGTCGGCGTGTCCGGCTCCGCCGACTCCTG
The DNA here is from genome assembly GCF_042896885.1 of Streptomyces sp. NPDC001231. Lineage (NCBI taxonomy): Bacteria > Bacillati > Actinomycetota > Actinomycetes > Kitasatosporales > Streptomycetaceae > Streptomyces > Streptomyces sp. NPDC001231. The sequence goes on along the minus strand of NZ_JBIAXS010000054.1, from coordinate 1,287 downwards.
GTACCAGCAAACCGAGTGCCTGCTGAGGGTCCACGGGCCCGACGCCGTGCTGTGGATCAGGGTGCGTTACCTCCAGACGCAGCACAAGCAGGTGGAGGAGACCGGCCCGGACGGCGGGCACCACCCCGTGGAGTCGCTGCGGACCGGCGACGGCACGACGCATCTGACCTTCGACGAGGCGGTGCCACGCGAGACCGACCTCGTCGTGCCGCTGGAGGACCTGCTGCGGCGGGAGTGCACCGCCCCGGTGGGAACGGCGGGCGGCGAGGAGAGCGAGTCGCTGCCCGGAGGCGCCGGGCGGATCGTACGGCGGCGCGCGGAGGTCCGGGCGGACACCACGCTCACGGCGGAACGTCTCGCGGACGGACTGGTCCGGCTGCGCGTGCGCACCGAGAACACCGGACACGCGGCGGACCCGCGGGTCCCGCGTGACGCGGCACTGCGCCAGGCGCTCATCGCCACGCACACCCTCGTCGGCGGCACGGACGTGGAGTTCGTCTCGCTGACCGACCCGCCCGCGGACCTGCTGGAGCACGCCCGCGACTGCCGCAACGCGTTCACCTTCCCCGTCCTCGGCGGCGAACCGCCCGCCGCGGGCGACGGCACCGGCACCGCGGACCACGCCCGGTCGCCGGACGGCGCCACCGGACCCGTGCTGCTCTCCGCGCCGATCATCCTGCCCGACCGTCCCCAGGTCGCGCCCGAGAGTCCGGGCGACCTGCACGACGCGGCGGAGATCGACGAGATCCTGACGCTGCGGACGATGCTCCTGACCGACGAGGAGAAGCGCGAGGCACGCGCCACCGACCCGCGCGCCGCCGAGATCCTGGACCGGGTGGACAGCATGCCGCCGGAGGTCCTCTCCCGGCTGCACGGCGCCATCCGCTCGCTGGCTCCCGCGGCCCCCGCCGCGCCCGCCGCCCTGGGGGACTTCGCCGCGGAGCGGCCTGCCTGGTGGCAGGAGGGCGGTGACGACGGCCTCTCCCCCACCACCGAGACGGTGCTCGTCGACGGCGTTCCCGTGGGAGGCGGCAGCCGTGTCCGGCTGCGTCCGCGGGGCCGGGGTGCCGACGCCCAGGACATGTTCCTGGCCGGACGGACCGCGCGTGTGGCCGCGGTCTTCCACGACGTGGACGGCAGCGTGCACCTCGCCGTCACCCTCGACGACGACCCCGCGGCCGAACTGCACACCTGGTACGGCCGCTTCCACTACTTCCGGCCCGACGAGCTGGAGCCGTACACCGCCACCGACTCCCGGAACCCGAACAGTGAGGGGCAGTAATTCAC
>NZ_JBIAXS010000053.1:0-32401 GCF_042896885.1 Streptomyces sp. NPDC001231 | reverse complement strand
CGTGAAAGGGAGGTCGTCGTCATGTCCGGCAGATTCCCATGTGGGTGAACCACTCGATCCCCGAACGATCACCGAAGGTTTAATTTCAAGTTAAGGTGACACGGCACGAAACGCAGGGGGGATTCGGCGTGCAGCGAATCGGCGCCTACATGATCGAGCGGGTGCTCGGCGAGGGCGGAATGGGCACCGTCTATCTGGCGAGATCGCGTGGCGGACGGAGCGTGGCCGTGAAGGTTGCCAAGCCGGAACTGGCCAGGGACCCGGGGTTCCGTGAGCGTTTCCGCGCGGAGATCACGGCCGCCCGGGCGGTGGGCGGCTTCCACACTGCACCGGTGGTGGACGCTGACCCTGATGCCCCGGCGCCCTGGCTCGCCACCGCTTATGTCCCCGGTCCGTCCCTCGCCGGCCTGCTCGTCGCCCGTGGGCCGATGGGCGAAGAGGCCCTGCGCCGGCTTGCCTTGGCCCTCGCCGAGGCGCTGCAGGCCATTCACGCCTGCGGCCTGGTCCATCGCGACCTGAAGCCCGGCAACATCATCATGGCGGACGACGGACCCAGAGTCGTGGACTTCGGCATCGCCCGGGTGCTCGAGGGATCGCGGCTCACGGTCACGGGGGCCGCGCTCGGCACTCCGGGGTTCCTCGCGCCGGAACAGGCGGAGGGGCTGCCCGTCACCGTTGCCGCGGATATCTTCGCGCTGGGTGCCGTCCTCGTCGCAGCGGCCGGCGGCAGCGCCTTCGGCGAAGGTACCCCGATGATGCTGATGTACCGCTCGGTCCACCAGAAGGCCGACCTGACGGCCGTGCCCGGGGGGCTGCGGCCGACGGTGGCCGCCTGCATGGCCAAGGATCCGGAGCAGCGGCCCACTGCCGAACAACTGCTGGACCAGTTTGTGCCTGCGCAGGCAAGCACCCCGCCCGCCTACACGCCGACCATGTTTGCTCCACCTCCCCCGTTCCCGCCCGCCCATGCCCAGCAGCCTGCCGCACACCCGCCGACGGCCTCCGCCATTTCGCCCTACCCACCCGTTCCGATGGTTCCGCCCCCGACGGCGCCGCCCGGTTTCGGGCCGCCCACGCCCCCGGATGCCGAGGGACAGGAGTTCCTCGCAATGGACCACAAGAACGCCGTCGTCGCCGATGCGCACGGAATCTCTCTCGGCGTCAATGGCCGTCCTGTCGACTTCCCGTGGTACGCAGTCCGTGCCATCACCCACAGCGAGTCGGGGCGCGGCCTGTCCCTCACAGTCACGATCCACCTACAAGACGGCTCCACGCGTTCGTGCCGTGTCACCACCCACGACGAGGACGAACTGGACGACTGGATCGAGCAGTTAACTCTTGTCGTGGAGCACTTCCTCGGTCGGAACGGATGAGAGTGGCAATTCGGGGCCGCCCATCCGAACCGGCAGCGGACGAGGCCAGCGATCTCCATGGCGGATGACACGAACACCGTCGCCCGGTCGATGCGGATGGCCGCGGCGCGGATGAACCAGCGTCCGGACCGCTCCCCGCAGGAACCGACGGAAAGGTGGACAGGGCTCCGGTCGAGCTGGCGCACGGCAGTCCCTACGTCTCAGTCTGGTGAGCCGAGTTCGTTCCTGGTGGAGGCGGACGCGATCGGCGGGATAGCCCCGGCGATCTACAAGTTACATGACGCGAATTTGTCACAGCAGCAACGCTCAAGTCCGTATTCTCTAGGTATGGTTGGCGAACAGCTCGTTGTCCTTGAGGGATGGCTCGACACCCCGGCAGGCGGCTGACACCGAAGGGGTGCGCGGATCCGTCACGATCCGTGCAGGGGGTGCGCGACAGGAGGACAGACCATGAACGCTCAGGGCTCCCTGCTGCAGGGGGCGAAGATCCTCGAGAGCACGCCCGCCCACTTCGGCTGGACGTTGCTGCGTCTCGCCGCGCCCTTCTCCTTCACCTGTGGGCAGTGCCACCGGACGACCGTGGACGACATGGTCGCCGTCGAGACCGCGGATGCGGGCACCACTCTGGTGTACTGCGCGAACTGCCATAGGCAACGAATCTCCGCTGGCGCAAGCACCCCTGAGCCGCGCGCCGCCGCGTCGGGCGCCGTACCCGTACCTCGCAAAATGGCGAGCGAGGACGAGCGCCACACTGGTCCCGATCAGGCCGTGGTGATCCAGCAACCGGATCCTGGTAAGCCGCACGACGTGATCGTGACAGAGTCCGAGGTCCAGTGGACGTTCGTGATCCGCGAGCATCATCTGAACGACGGGGTGTGTCCGCTGCCTCCGCAGGCCGTGCGCCGAATGCGAACAGTAAAAGTCGTACATCTCCACGATGGCCGGGCCTTCCCCACCGTGCTGTTGGATGCTCCTCCCCGCAAGAAGAAGGACGCAAAGGAACGCCTCCGAGGGATCCGGTGGCCGCAGACGCACATCATGACGGGAACACGTGTCACAGCCAAGTTGCACCAGGGCCAACTGAGTCTGTTTCTCAGTCCCTTGGAACGTCCGGTCATGATTGCCAGGAAGCGATTCCTCTACGACTACGACCCTCGGATCATCGCCCGGGAACTTCCAGCAAGCCCGACGCAGAACCAGGCCGGCAGCACCACCTCACTCGACGGGTTGGTGCAGGAGACGATCCGCAAGCTCGGCTACCTGGATGAGGAGGGACGCGCACTCCTGCCAATGGAGAACCTGATCAGCAACGTTCGTAGCCACCGCGGACCCCAACGGTACTCGAGCGATGCCGTCCGGGCGGCAGCGAACAGGCTCCTCAGCCGTAGGCGCCTCACGTGGGAGACAGGGAGCTGCGCACCCGAGGGCATCCTAAACTTCCCCGCCCGGCCCGGCGAAAGGAGGATTCGCCTAGTCTGCTACACGCCCTTCCTTCTACCCAAGCGCAAGAATGAGCGACAGCGAGTCGTGCATCTGCCGAGCGCTTCTTCCCATCACGGTGTGGCCGGGCACCTGATGAAGATCGACCACCTGGGCAAGCAGGCCAGCGACTCAGCCCGGGCCGCGTACGCGGAGGCGCATCGGAGAGCCGGTCTCGCCGGCTCCCGCAAGCTCCCGAAGGGGCACACCTACGTCAGGCCCCACGAACGTGGCGGTAAGTAGCGGGAGTCAATGCGGCAGTCGCGCTACCGGATGCTCTCCAAAAGCTTCCCAGTGGCAGTGACCGTCCAGAAGGACCACCCGTTGCGCTGCGGATTGACGTGCGGGTTAAGAGCCCGTACCAGGGCGACCGCCGCTCCGCTGGGAGAGTCGTACTCTCCTCGACCGGGGCCGGAGGGAATGGTCACGGTTCGGGATGAAGGATTGTAGTAGCCGTTGACACGTCGGCCGTCATAGGTCGCGTGGATCTCAACGCCGTTTTCCGTGCGGAGTTCCTGAACAGCCGCTCCCGCAAGGGTCGGCGCGGTAGGCTCCTCCGCGATCACCTCCTCGTCGGCAGGCGGCTCGTCGATGTCCCGGTGGGTGACCTGCCTATCGTAAGTGGGAAGGCCCAGTAGCCGGTTGAGGATGTTGGCCAGCAGGCGCCTGCGTGCGGCCAAGAAGTCGGGGAATCGGTCCAGGGACCGCAGCTCTGGGGCGTCGGGAATCCATTGTTCGGCCAGACGCTCCGGCGCGACTGCTGCCATGTACTCGGCGGGCAGCTTCGAGCCAATCATCTTGTTGGTCTGACCCGTCACAAAAGCGAGGTTGGCCAGACTGTTCCATTCTTCCTTGGCGTACGTCGCCTGAACGCGGGCTCGCGGGAAGACGTGGTGGTACTCGATCTTTGCGCCGCTGCTCATCGGTTGGACGCTGACGGCGATATTGGTCGCCCAGTCCCGGGCCTTGCCGCGCAGCGCGGCGATGTAGAGCAACCGGAAGAAGGCGTGAGTGGAGTACTTCTGTTCCAAGTCCCTCGGGTGCAGCGGGGTGTCCACGGAGAGGCCGAAGTCAATGCCTACGTAGTCGAGTTGGGAGATCGACGGACGACCAGGGCCGTCGACTGGTGGTGCGCAACGGCTATCACCAGCCCCGGTCGGTGACCACGGCTGCCGGGCCGGTGGAGGTGAAGGCCTCGCGGGGGACTTCACCGTGTGTTTGGAGAGGCGCACCAGCTCTCCGAACTCCACCCGACTCAGCCCCGCATGCTCGCGCAGCGCCTGGACGACAGCCCCGAAGGTCCGCAGGCTGTCCGCCGGGCCCAGTCCCCGCTCGCACTCCGCGCCAGCCGCCGGTTCAACGTGGTCGGTCGTCATACGAGGCCCACCTCCAGAGGCACACGTGCCGGTTCCACCTGCTGGAGAACGACCAGCGTGGCCAACCCGAATCCGCACTGTCCACCGAACGTGTCCGTACGCTGACCCAACGTACGGACCGCACTCCTGGAGTACGCCCCCGCACGCCACTTCCCGCCTCCGATCCGCCTCACGGGTGGCTGCCACCCATGCCGGAAAGGCCGGTTCGTACCGGCCGGCCGACGGGCCGGCCGTCGGGATACAACCTGGCCGAAGCGGCCGGCCACAAAGGCTGGGACCTGTCCCAAGGCCGGGTACCAACGCAACTTCTTTGGGAATCGGCGCCCTTCGAGGAGCACGTTCAGGGCCTTGACGCTTGATCCAGCTCAGCTCGTACCATCGAAAGCGGACCTGACTGAAGCGCTGAGGACGCTGCGCACGGTGCCCCGGGTTTCACGTCCTCCAGTTGCGGGAGCACCTCACTCGCGATGAGTTCCAGGTGGTCGAGGTCAGTGAGGTCGGTCAGTCGCAGATGGATCCGGCTCGCGCCGATCGCGGCGAACTCGCCGAGCCGCTCGACGAGCTGGGCCGGAGATCCGACCACCGGATCCTCCGGCGGCAGCGCGCTCTTGACGTGCAGCGGAGCGGCCCGCCGCTGCGCCTCCGCGTCGGTACGGCCGATCGCGACCACGACACCGGCCGAGAGCACCAGCGGTGGCCGGCCGGAGTCGGTCCGGCCGGTCCGGTCGCACGCCTCGGCCACCCGCTGGTACGCCTGCGCCGTCTCCGCCACCGACTTGAAGGGCATGTTGAACTCGTCGGCGTACCGGGCGGCCAGCTCCGGGGTGCGCTTGGGGCCGCGGCCACCGACGATGATCGGCGGCCCCTGCACCTGCACCGGTTTCGGCAGTGCGGGCGCGTCGTCCAGCCGGTAGTGGTCGCCGTGGTGGCTGAAACTCTCGCCGACCGGTGTTCGCCACAGGCCGGTGATCACGGCCAGCTGCTCCTCCAGCCGGTCGAAGCGCTCCCCGACGGCCGGGAACGGAATGCCGTACGAGGTGTGCTCCCGCTCGTACCAGCCGGCGCCGATGCCCAGCTCCACCCGCCCGCCGCTCATCCGGTCGACCTGTGCCACCATCACGGCCAGCGGGCCTGGCAGCCGGAAGGTGGCCGAGGTGACCAGGGTGCCCAGCCGGATCCGGGAGGTCTCCCGGGCGAGCGCACCCAGCGTCAGCCACGCGTCGGTGGGGCCGGGCAGCCCGGGATCGGCGCCCATCGCCTGGTAGTGGTCGGCCCGGAAGAAACCCTCGAACCCGCCGTCCTCGGCGAGTCGTACGAAGCGCAGCTGATCGTCGTAGTCGGCGCCGCGGTGCGGCTCGGTGAAGACGCAGATCCGCACGGTCATCGCCCTTCCACGCCGGCCGGCGCCGACAGGTCCCGTTCCATCAGCAGTTCGTGCAGGTCGGCGCTGCACCGGGCCACTTCGCCGAGGTGCGCGGTACGGCCCAGCGTCCTCGGCCGGGGGATGTCGATGTCGACCACCTTTCGGATCCGGCCCGGGCGCGGGCTGAGCACCACCACACGGTCGGCGAGCAGCACGGCCTCGTCTATCGAGTGGGTGACGAAGACGACGGTGGCGGAGTTCTCCATGTGGAGCCGCTGCAGCTCCGCCGCGAGTTCCGCGCGGGTGAGCGCGTCGAGCGCGGAGAACGGCTCGTCCATGAGCAGCACGCGGGGCTCGCCGATCAGCGACCGGCACAGCGAGACACGCTGCTGCATACCGCCGGAGAGTTCGTGCGGCCGGTGCTTCTCGAAGCCGCCCAGGCCGGCCGTTTCCAGCAGCCGGTGCGCCCGGGCCCGGTGCTCGGCCTTGCGCCAGCCGAAGATCTCCACGGGCAGCAGGACGTTGTCGAGAACGGACCGCCAGGGCAGCAGGGCCGGCCGCTGGAACAGCATGGCGACGTCCCGCCGGGCTCCGGTGACTCGTTCGCCGCCGATGGTGATCTCACCCTCGGAGACCGGCAGCAGTCCGGCGATCAGCCGGAGCAGCGTGGACTTGCCGCACCCGGACCGGCCCACCACCGCCACGAACTCGCCCTCGGCGATGTGGAGGTCGACGCCCTGGAGCGCCACCGTGGAACCGGACCGGCTGGTGAAGGTCCGGGATACACCGGTGAGTCCGATCATCCGGCGGTCTCCCCCATCCACTATCCACTGGCGATGAACAATGCCGGCCGGTTTGTAACCCCCGGTCAGGTTAGCCGGATCAGGCGGCTCAGCGGTACCTGTCGTCCTGTAAGCGATTTCTTCGCACCTGGTGTCACACCGGCTGGGTTCTCGTACCCTGTCACTGGCGCGAAGTGTCATGTACTCGGCGGTTCCGTTACGCCGTTCTGTCTCTACGACCCCCTCCGCAGGCACAGGTCAGCGGTCGGAAAGGACACACACGGTGCACATGAACAGACTCGCCCGTACGGTCGCCGCGATGGCCCTGGCCACGGTGCTGGCGCTTGTGTCGGGGTGCGGCGGATCCGACTCCGACACGGCTGCCGGTGCGGACGGTACGGCGTCGTTGGAGAAGGTGACCTACCTGACCTCGTTCGGCAACTTCGGCCGGGACGCGTACGCCTGGGTCGCGAAGGACAAGGGGTTCTTCAAGGAGGCCGGCTTCGATGTGGAGATCAAGCCGGGCCAGGGCACCGGCGGCGTGATTTCGACCGTCGTGAGCGGCCAGGCGCAGTTCGGCCCGATCGACCTGACGGGCGGTCTGCTGCAGATGGGTGGCGGCCAGGCGAAGGACTTCGTCGCGGTGGCCGCCATCCATCAGCGCACCATGGCCGCGATCGCCACCACCGAGGGCAAGGGCATCGCCGCCCCGAAGGACCTCGAGGGCAAGCGTCTCGCCGACACACCCGGCTCCGTCGTACGCAACCTCTTCCCGACGTACGCCCGGCTGGCCGGGATGGACGCCGGCAAGGTGACCTGGGTCAACGGCGACGCGCAGACCCTGATGGGCACGCTCGCCGGCGGCTCGGTGGACGGCATCGGCCAATTCGTGGTGGGCAAGCCGACCATCGAGGCGGTGACCAAGAAGAAGGCCGTCCTCCTGCCGTACAGCGACGTGATGCCCGATCTCTACGGAAACGCACTGATCACCTCGACGAAGATCGCCGAGCAGAAGCCGGAGATGGTGAAGCGGTTCGCCGCCGCGCTGCTCAAGGGCCTGGAGTACAGCCTGGCCCACTCGAAGGAGGCCGCCGAGATCCTGAAGCGGAACGTGGACGCCACGAACCCGGCTGCTGCGGCAGCCGAGTTGGACCTGATGGCCGCGTACGTCGCGCCCGGCGGTTCCGGCTCCGCGATCGGGACGCTGGACTCCGGGCGGGTCGCGAAAAGCATCGCGATCCTGCAGGATGCGGGTGCGCTGCCGCAGGGCATGACCCCTGAGCAGATCATCGACTTCGACCTCGTACCGAAAGCCTGATCACACTGGTTGTCCGAACGAGTGCTCCCCGTCGGCGACCGGCGGGAAGTCTCGACACTGCCGCCCGACTCCGCGTTGAGCGGCCCGGGTAGAGGGAGGTGCCGGGCGACCCGAGGAGGATGGGATGACCGAACTCTCGCCGCCGCAGCAGACCTCAGCGGCGGGCCCGGAGCCGGTGCCGGTGCCGGTGCCGCGATCCGGCCTGCGGCGCGGGACGGGTACCGGCACCGTGCTGCTGCCCTCGGCCGGGCTGCTGGTCGCCCTGGGCGTGTGGTGGCTGCTCACGTCGGTGCTGAAAGCGGTCCACCCGGTGGTGCTGCCTCCGCCCGGTGCCGTGCTCTCGGCGTTCACAACAGCCCCGGCCCGGTTCCTGGAGCACACCGGCGACACCACGGTGGAGACGCTTGTCGGCTTCGCGCTCTCCACCGCCTGCGGAGTTCTGATCGGGCTTTCGCTGGCCGGCTCGCCGTTGCTGGAGCGGATGTTCACGCCGCTGCTGGTCGCCGTCAACGCGGTTCCGAAGATCGCGCTCGGGCCACTGCTCGTGGGGGCGCTCGGGTGGGGGCAGAAGCCGGTCCTGACCATGGTCTTTCTGCTCTGCTTCTTCCCGATCGTGCTCTCCACCGCGACCGGCCTCACGTCGACCCCGGCGGACCTGGCCGAGCTGGCGCGCTCGCTGGACGCCTCGCGCTGGCAGGCGTTCCGGAAGGTACGGCTGCCCGCCGCGCTGCCGCAGATCTTCGTCGGGCTGAAGGTGGCCATGCCGCTCGCCGCGATCGGCGCGGTCATCGGCGAGTTCCAGGCCGGTGAGAGCGGCCTGGGCTATCTGATCGTGCAGGCCGGCGGGGTCGGCGACGTCGCCACTGCCTGGGCGGCGATCATCCTGATCGGGCTGATGAGCATACTGCTCTACTTCGCATTGGTGCTGATGGAGCGGTTCGCGCTGCCCTGGGTCCGGGAAACCACCTCGCGCAACTGACCCTGGCCGGCCGGCCTCGTGCGTGCCGCCACTCGCGACCGCACCGTCATCTCGCACCCTTGACCACTCACACGGTCGTGTGGGCCGTTCCGATCCGGGTTGGCCTGCCTCCGAACCATCGGTATGGTCGATGGTATGGCAACCAAGAAGTACACCGTGACGCTCCCCGAAGAGCTGGCCGAGGCCATCCGGGCCGAGGTGGGCCCCGGCGGGTTCAGCCGCTATGTCACACACGCCATAGAGCGCCGGCGGGAGCAGGACCGTCTCGGGGAAGCGGTCGCCTGGTGGGAGAAGGAGTACGGCGAGGTCACCGAGGCCGAGCTGGCCGAGGCGGAGGCCGAGCGCCGCGAGATCGAACGCCGGCATGCCGAGCTGGCCCGCGCCCAGCGGGTTGCCGCCGGTGAGCCGGTCGAGCCCGCGCCGGGACAGCGGCGGGGGACAGCAGCGTGACGGGAGACGCCGCCTACGTTCTGGACTGCGAGGGCCTGTCCCGTTGGGTGCGTGGCGAGCGCCGCACAGGTGTCCGGGTCAAGGACGCCCACCGGCTCGGCATCCGCGTCATGACCACTTCGATGACCTTGATCGAGGCGTACGACGTGAGGACGTACCTCCCGGCCTGGCACTGGGCACTCTCCCGTGTTCACGTCGAGCCTGTGACCGAAGAGATCGCCCAGGAGGCCATCGGGCTCCTCAAGGAGGCCGGTCTCCACGGGCACAAGTACGCCATCGATGCGGCCTTGGCCGCCGTCGCGCTGCGACAGCCAGGGCCGGTCACGGTCTTCACCTCCGACGTGGACGACCTGCGCAAGCTGTGCGGCGACCGCGTGGTGGTCATGGGCCTTTGACGTGCTCCCTGGCCCAAAGTCCAGGGATACCGGCCTGGGTCGTCCGACCCTTCCGAGGGCTTCCTGCTTCAACGCGCTGTGCCGGGACTCTCGTCCTGGTCTTACCGGCACCCTGCGAGGCGTTTGGCGTTTCCGCCCGTCCGGCGGCGACGATACGGCGTCCTTCGAAGAGGACGTTGCGCAGCAGGGACCTCCCCCAGGCAGCACGAAATGACCCGTGCGGGTGGGGGCATGTCCTTCGAGACTCCACCGAAGTGGAGCGGAAACCCGTCGGGCCGCAATGCCGATGGAACCGCGAGTACCCGGCGGTACTGACAACCGTGTCGGCGGCCAGGGAGGCGGCACCACCGCGTGTGCCATGTGACCGGTCACGGGCCCGAAGGTCTGCTCGCCCCCAAGTCCCCCGGCCGCACCAGCCCCGTCTCATACGCGAGCACCACCGCCTGAGCCCGGTCCCGGAGTGCCAGCTTGGCGAAGATTCGGGCCACGTGGGACTTCACCGTGGCTTCGCTCAGGGTCAGTTCGGTGGCCAGTTCGGCGTTGGAGAGGCCGCGGGCAAGGAGGGTCAGGACTTCCAGTTCGCGGGGGGTCAGGGTGGCCAGGTCGGTGGGTACGGCGGGTGTGCGGGTGGGCTCCGAGGCGAAGCGTTCCACCAGGCGACGGGTGATCGATGGGGCCAGCAGGGCGTCGCCGGTGTCGACGAGGCGTACGGCCGCCGCCAGGTGTTCCGGAGTGACGTCCTTCAGCAGGAAGCCGCTGGCCCCGATGGACAGGGCGGTGTAGACGTAGCGGTCCAGGTCGAAGGTGGTCAGGATGAGGACCCGGCAGTCGGGAAGTCGTTCCAGGATGCGGCGGGTGGCTTCGAGGCCGTCCATGTTCGGCATGCGGATGTCCATCAGGACGACGTCCGGCCTGAGTTCGGCTGCCGCCGCCAGCGCTTCCGCGCCGTCCGCCGCCTCACCCACGACGTCGATGCCGCGGGCGGTGAGGATCAGCCGGAAGCCGGTTCGGATGAGGGTCTGGTCGTCGGCGACGAGGACGCGGGGAGCGGGCCCGGCGGCGGCGGTCGTCATGGGCGGTCCAGGGGGATGCGTGCCCGCACCCGGTAGCCGCCGCCGAGTCGGCGCCGGGCGTCCAGGTCTCCTCCGTACACCGCGACCCGCTCCCGCAGACCGAGAAGTCCGCGGCCCGTGCCGTCCCTGTGTCGCGGGGCGGCGGGTGCCGAGGCGGGCGGCGCGGGCGCGGTGCCGGTCAGCACGCTCGGGCCGGTGTTCAGCACCTCCACCCGCAGGGCGTGGTCCGCGTACCGCACGGTCACCTCGGCCTTGCCGCCGTCGCCGTGTTTGAGCGCGTTGGTCAGGGCCTCCTGGATGATGCGGTAGGCGGTCACGTCGACGCCCTCGGGCAGCGGGCGCGGCTCGCCGGAGATCCGTACCTCCACGGGCAGTCCGGCGAACGAGATCCGGTCCACGAGCGGGCCGAGCCGGTCGAGGCCGGGCTGCGGCGCCGGCCCCGCGGCTCCGCGGTCGCCTTCCGCGCCCTCGACCAGGTCCTCGTAGTCCGTGTCCTCGCCGCTCTGTGACGGCGCCAGCAGGCCCAGCAGGTGCCGCAGGTCGGTCATCGCGCCGCGCCCCGCGTCCTCCACGGCCCTCAGGGCCGCCGCGGCCTCGTCCGGCATGGTGTCCAGCACCTCCCTCGCGGCCCCGGCCTGAACCACCATGAGGCTGACGTTGTGGCTGACGATGTCGTGCAACTCACGGGCGATACGGTCGCGTTCGGCCGCCACCGCGGTTCGGGCGGCGCTCTCCCGCTCCCGCTCCAGCAGCCAGCCGCGTTCTCCCACGACGGTCCGCCACCGGCGCCTCGTGCGCACCAGCGCCACCGCCAGCCATCCGGCGGCCGCGCACGTCAGCCCCAGCGCCGCCACCAGGGCGTCCGGCTCCCACTCCCACACGGAGGCCACCTTCGCAGAACGGCGTCCCATCCGCATCAGCCTGCGGATCCATGGGCCTGCATCCGGAGGATGAGGTGCGGGTCGGAGTGCCATCCAGGGGGCGATGTCCACGCACGTGTCTTCGCCTAGCGTCCCGTGCATGGTCACTGAGGACAGCAGCGGAGAGGCCGTCGTACAACTCGACGGTGTGCGCAAGGAGTACGGCGGGACGACGGCGCTGGACGGGGTGTCGCTCGAGATCCGGGCCGGGGAGGCGGTCGCGGTGATGGGACCCTCGGGATGCGGCAAGTCCACCCTGCTCAACATGATTTCGGGCCTGGACCGACCGACGGGCGGCACCGTCCACGTGCATGGGGAGAACGTGGGGGCGCTGAGCGAGAAGGGGCTGGCCCTGTACCGGCGACGGCGGATCGGCATGGTCTTCCAGTTCTTCAACCTCATCGACGACCTGTCCGCCCTGGACAACGTCGCCCTGGCCGCGCAACTGACCGGCACCCCGGCCCGGCAGGCCCGCCGCCGCGCGCTGGAACTCTTCGAGGAACTCGGCATCGCCGACCGCCGGAACGCCTATCCCGCCGTGCTCAGCGGCGGTGAGCGGCAACGCGTCGCCGTGGCCCGGGCGCTGATGAACCGCCCCGCCCTGCTCCTGGCCGACGAGCCGACCGGCGCCCTGGACAGCCGCTCCGGCGAGCAGGTGATGGACCTGCTGCTCGACCTCAACCAGATCGGCCAGACGCTGATCCTGGTCACGCACGACGAGCACCTCGCGCGGCGCTGCGCCAGCCGACTGGTCCTCCTCGCCGACGGCCGGGTGGCCGGCGAGCACACCCTGGAGCCGTCCACATGAGGGCGGTGTGGCGGGCCGCGTGCGCGGCCGTACGGCGGCGCAGGCTCCAGACGTTCGTCATCTGGCTGGTCACGTTGACCTCGACCGGGGCGATCGTGGTCGCGCTCGGCCTGGTCGACTCGGCGTCCGCCCCGTTCGACAAGGCGTTCGCCAAGCAGCACGGCCCGCACGTCGTCGCCGCGTTCGATCCCGCCAAGGTCTCGGACGCGCAGTTGGCGCAGGCGGCGCGCCGGCCCGGGGTCGAGGCGGCTGCCGGGCCCTTCGCGCAGGCCGTGCTCGACCTCCCGAGGGACGGCGCCCACGGCCTTCCCGGCGCGGTCACGGTCGTGGGCCGTCCCGGTCCCGGGGGCCCGGTGGACCGGGTGGACCTGTGGGCGGGCCGCTGGGCCACCCGGCCCGGGGAGATCGTCGTGAACCGCCAGTCGGACTGGACGACGCGCGATCTCGGCGAGCGGATCAAGGTGCCCTCGGGGCCGACGCTCACCATCGTCGGGTTCGGCTTCGACATGAGCCGCACCGCGGACGCCTGGGTCGTGCCCGGCCAGATGCCGGCCCTGCACCCGACGGCCACCCAGATGCTGTTCCGCTTCACGGACGCGTCCTCGGAGAGCCGGCTCCGCGCGGACCTGTCCGCGGTGACCGCGGAGCTGCCCGAGGACGCGCTCACCGCCTCCCAGTCGTATCTCACGCTCAAGAGCCAGGTGGGGAGTTCGGCGCGGGCCTACGCCCCGTACCTGATGGCGTTCGGCGTTCTGGGCATCGTGGTGGCGGTGCTCATCGTCGGCAACGTGGTGAGCGGCGCGGTGATCTCCGGCTTCCGGCACATCGGCATCCTCAAGGCCCTCGGTTTCACGCCGGGGCAGGTCGTCGCCGTCTACCTCACGATGATCTCCGTCCCCGCGGTCGTGGGCTGCGTGGTCGGCACCGTCGTCGGCAATCTGCTGGCGCGTCCCCTCCTGGAGTTCGTGTTCATGGGGCCGGACGCGGGGGTGTTCCACCGCAGCGTCGGCATCGCGCCCTGGGTGAACGTGCTCGCGCTGCTCGGCATGCCCGCCGTCTGCGTGCTCGCCGCGCTCGTCCCGGCGGCGCGCGCACACCGGCTGTCGGCGGCGCGGGCGATCAGCGCGGGCAGCGCCCCGCGCGCCGGGCGGGCGCTGGGCGTCCAGCGCCGGCTGGCGGGCAGCGGGCTGCCCCGGTCGGTGAGCCTGGGAGTGGGCCTGCCGTTCGCCCGGCCCGGCCGCAGCGGCCTCACGCTCGCCGCCGTGGTCCTCGGTGTGGCCACCGTGACGTTCGCGACCGGTCTGGGCACGACGATGATCCGGTTGGGGAACGCGGGGCGGGACGCCTACCAGGTCTCGGTGTACGCGAGCAGAGCCGACCACGGCAAGGTGATCGAGCCGGAGCACGGGGACCTCGCGCTCCAGTCGCTGCTGCGCTCGCTGCCCGGTGCGAGCGGTGTCACCGCGAGGGGGGTCGCGGAGGCCCGTATCGCCGGCTCGGTGCGGGCGGTGATGGTCGAGGGACGTCGAGGTGACCGGCCGCAGTCGGACACCGTGCTCGTCGGAGGCCGGTGGACGCGTCGTACCGGCGAGGTCGTGGCCCCCTCGGCCTTTCTGCACCGGCACGGCCTGCGGGTCGGTGACCGTCTCGTCCTGGAGAAGGGCGACCGCCGGGAGAAGGCGGTCGTCGTCGGCGAATCCATGGACACCAACGGTCAGTTGGTCTTCACCGACTGGTCGACGCTGACGGCGCTGTCCCCGGGCGAGAAGCCCATCGCGTACCTGATCGCGTTGCGCGACGGCGCCGACCCGGCCGCCTACGCGCGCGCCGCCAGGGCCGTCGACCGCGGCATCGACCCGGTGCCGCAGGGCCCGAACACCGTCACCCAGACCATCGTCGGCTCCGCGGCGCTGCTCACCGCGATGCTCGCCGTGGTGGCCTCCCTCGGCGTCCTCAACACGGTCGTTCTCAACACCCGTGACCGCCGCCGCGACCTGGGCATGCTGAAGTCGATCGGCATGACGCCACGTCAGGTGATTGTGATGGTGGTGACGTCGATGGCGCTGCTCGGCGCGGTCGGCTCCCTGCTCGGTGTCCCCCTGGGCATCGTGGGCTACGACCTGGTGGTGCCGCGGATGGCGGACGCCGTGGACATCGTCCTGCCCGCCTTCATGACGGACGTCTGGCGGGCCGGCACCCTGGCCCTCCTGGCCCTGTCGGGCGTCGCGATCGCGGTCCTGGGCGCGTACGTCCCGGCACGAGGCGCGGCACGGCTGACGGTCGCGGAGGCGTTGCGCAACGAGTGAGGCCGCGGCGGCGAGTTGAGCCGGTTACGCCGGCCTCGGCAAGCCGGCGGCCACGGGCCCCGACGGCATCAGTCGTCGGGGCCCTCGGATGTCCACGACAGGATGTCGGCTCCACAGCGACGCCCCCGCTCCACCGCACCCCCGACCGTCTTCCGGAGGCGTTGTCAGTGGTCCCCGATAGCTTCGATCATGTTCCGCCGAGGTGGCGTGAGCGCCCCCTTTCGCATGCATGGGAGATGGTGCGTTGTCGGTCTGGGAGAAGTCGAGCACGGCACGGGTGGTGCCGTCGGCGCGGCCGCGGAAGCTCGCGAAGGTGCCGTTCGTCGAGTTGGCCGACGGGCGGTTGCAGGGGGTGGTCTCCAGCGGGTCGGACATCGGGCGCGTGTACGTGTCCTCGGTCGAGGCGGGGACGTACGCGTTCGCGTGCAGCACCAACAACAACCGCCCCTGCGGCGGGGCCCGCGGAATGTTCTGCAACCACATACGCGCCCTCATCGGCGAGGCCGTCCTGCAGTACGGCGCCGAGCGCGTGGCCCGGTACCTGAAGGTCGAGGTCGACGCGGCGGAGCCGGACGCGCACGCCGTCACCGCCGTCATGACGGCCACGCGCCCCTCGGCGGCGGGCAGTTCGGCCGCAGCCCGGGTGTTCAGCCGGTTCCTGCGGAACCTGGCCTATCTCGAACTCGCGCCGAGTACCGCACCCGTGCCCGAGATGCAGTGGTTCCCCACGACGAGGGCGGTGGCCTGATGCATGCCGCTCTGCTCTCCGACGCCGTCGACGGCCTCGACGAGGCACTCACGGCCGTGGACGGGTTCGACGAGGCCCTCGTCGCCGGACTGCTGCGCCCGCAGCCCGGCCAGGCCGCTGGTCTGACCGGTCTCGCGGACGCCGTCGCCGGGACGCCGCTGGCCGCGCGGGTGGCCGAGGCCGCCGACAAGGCGCTCGCCGGAGCCGCCGGCGAGGACCACTTCGTCGCGCTCGCGGCGGCCCGTACCGCCCTGCTCGGTTCCGTGCACGACGCGCTGACCGCCCGCGTCGAGGAGGCCACCGGCCGGCCGCGGGTCGAGGAAACCAACACCGCGGCGGCCGGCGACAGCGAACACGCGGCGAATCTGTACGCCGCAGCGCGTAGTTGGTTGTGCGATCTGGCGCGGGCCGGCTGGCAGGGCATCGACCACGAACTCGTCGACGGGGCCGCGCCCGTCGTCTCCGCGATGCTTCCCGACCCGGCGCTGCGCCGCCTGGCCACGCTGCTCGACGGCTTCGCCGCCGAACTCGCCGCCTCCTGCCCTGGGGCGACACTGGAGCGCTTCCCCGTGCGCCGCTGGGCCGACCTGTGGTCGCGCGCCCTGCTGCTGACGCTGCCGGGCGCGGCGCGCGCGTCCGCCGTGGCCGAGGCGACCGGCCGGCTGCTGCCGCTCGGCGTCGACGTGCAGGAGCACGCCACCGCCGTACAGGCGCAGGTGCACGCGGTGTTCGAGCCCGCGGACGGTGGCACGCCCCGGCTGGTACGGGCCTCGGTCTCGGCGCCCAAGCCCGACACGGTCGTCGGCGCCGGTCTGTGGCAGTTGCTGCGGCCGCACATGTCCCTGCTGGGGGCTGTGAGCGAGGGCCGCGCGATGGACCTCGACGCGATGCCCGTCACCGCCGAGGGCGACCTGATGTGGGACGACGCCCGTGCGCGTATGGGCGAGCCCGCCGAGGTCTTCGCCACCGCCCGCGTGGCCCTGCCCACCGCCGCCGCCTTCGCCGTGTCGCCGCTCGACCGGCACCCGGCCCGGATCGCGGTACCCGTCCTGCTGGAGGGGTACGGCGTGGAGGAAGGCGACCACGGGGTCGTCTTCCAGGTCGCCGGGTACCGCCTGGCCGTCGACACCGATCGCGTCCCGGCCGCCGGTCCGCTCTCGCCCGAGGTCGTCGCCGCGTCCGGCGCGTGTGTCGGGCTGCTGCGCTGGGACGCCGGGGAGTTCCTCCTCCAGCCGCTCGCCGTCGAACGGACCGTGCGGAAGAAGTCCGTCGCCGTGCACGCGGGGGCCTGGGCCGGAGGTACGACCGACAAGGCCGGGGCGCGGGCCGAGAAGGCCGCCACCGACGCCGTCGGCGTGCTGCGCGAACGTGCCGGAAGGCTGCTGCGGAAATGACCGAGGACTTCTCCGGACAGGCTGCCGCCCCTGAGCCCGATCCGTACGACAACCGGCGGCAAGTCCTCTACTGGCGTCTGCTGGCCCGTCTCTTCGACCCGGAGGAGCAGGCCGCCCTGGAGTCGGCGAGTCTCGCCGTGGTCGAGGACATCGGCCTGCCGTCCGCGCTGCTCGATCCGGGTGCGTCGGTCGACTCCGTCGTGCAGCGGCACCCTGAGCTCGCCGCCGAGTTCGACGGGCTGATGGCACCGGCGCCGGACGAGGACGGCGAGCGCGACCGCGCCGCCGAGGTGCGTCGGGCGGCGCTGGCGTCGAAGGTGCTGCTGAACGTGTTCGCCTCCCGCCCCGGCACCGTCACCGCGGAGCAACTGGCCCGCTGGCAGTCCGACGCCGACTGGCTGGAGCGGGCCCTGGGCTGCCGCCCCGGCGAACTGCGCGGCGGACGCGGCGGCACCCACCGTATGGGGGCCGGAGGGGGTGTCAGCCCGACCGGCACCGGCATCGGCGGCCCCGCGCCCGACCTCAGCCGGCTGATCCCCGCGATCGGCCCCGAGCTCGGCTCCATCGAGGGCGATCTCGTCAAGCGCATGCACCTGCGCGAGGTGCTGGCCGACCCGCAGCTGGCCTCGCGGCTGACGCCGAGCATGTCCCTGATCGAGCAGTTGCTGCGCGACAAGAACAACCTCTCCGGCGTCGCCCTGGCCAACGCCAAGGCGTTGATCCGCCGTTACGTCGACGAGGTCACCGAGGTGCTGCGCACCCAGGTGGAGAAGGCCACGGTCGGCGAACTCGACCGGTCCGTCCCGCCCAAGCGCGTGTTCCGCAACCTCGACCTCGACCGCACCATCTGGAAGAACCTCACCAACTGGAGCCCGGAGGAGGAACGGCTCTACGTCGACCGCCTCTACTACCGGCACACCAGCCGCAAGACGACGCCCCAACGGCTCGTCGTGGTCGTGGACCAGTCGGGTTCCATGGTCGACTCGATGGTCAACTGCACCATCCTGGCCTCCATTTTCGCCGGGCTGCCGAAGGTGGACGTCCACCTGATCGCCTACGACACCCAGGCTCTGGACCTCACTCCCTGGGCGCACGATCCGTTCGAGACGCTGTTGCGCACCAAGCTGGGCGGCGGCACCGACGGCACCGTCGCCATGCGGCTCGCACAGCCGAAGATCGCCGAGCCGCGCAACACCGTCGTGGTGTGGATCTCCGACTTCTACGAGTGGCGCCACCAGGAGCTGTTCGACAGCATGGCCGCCATTCACCGCTCGGGCGCGAAGTTCATCCCGGTCGGCTCGGTGACCAGCTCCGGACGCGGCAGCGTCAACCCGTGGTTCCGGGAGCGTTTCAAGGACCTCGGCACACCGGTGATCTCCGGCCACATCAAGAAGCTCGTGCACGAACTCAAGACGTTCCTCACCTGATCACCGACCGTATGTCCGCGTCGTTGTGATCACCCACGGAAAGGCCCTTCCCTCATGTCCGACCTGCTGCGCGCCCCCGCCGAGATCAAGTACGCCGAGGAGCTCGACTGGC
Source organism: Streptomyces sp. NPDC001231 (assembly GCF_042896885.1). Classification (NCBI taxonomy): domain Bacteria; kingdom Bacillati; phylum Actinomycetota; class Actinomycetes; order Kitasatosporales; family Streptomycetaceae; genus Streptomyces; species Streptomyces sp. NPDC001231. The sequence continues at coordinate 14,098 of NZ_JBIAXS010000053.1, read as the reverse complement.
TGGAGTCGATCGACGACGGTCCCAAGCCGTTCTCATGGCGCCTGTCCCCGAAGATGGTCCGCCTGTTCATCCTGGGCTCCGAACGCTCCGACGGCCTGGACCGGGAGATCTCGCAGAAGTGGTTCGGCGACCGCAGCTTCGTCGAGCGGTCCATCGTCACCCTCGCCTCGGACCGCGGTCTGCTGCTCATCGGCGACCCCGGCACCGGCAAGAGCTGGCTGGCGGAGCTGCTGTCCGCCGCGATCAGCCGTAACTCCACGCTGGTGGTGCAGGGCACGGCGGGCACCACCGAGGACCACATCAAGTACTCGTGGAACGTGTCCATGGTCATCGCCAAGGGCCAGTCACGGGAGTCGATGATCCCCTCCCCGATCATGACCGCGATGGAGGCCGGTGCCATCGGCCGCTTCGAGGAACTGACCCGGTCCACGAGCGATGTCCAGGACGCGCTGATCTCGATCCTCTCCGAGAAGTACATCTCCGTTCCCGAACTGGAGAGCGGCGGCAGCGACAACATCGTCTTCGCCAAGCCCGGTTTCTCGATCATCGCCACGGCCAACAGCCGCGACCGGGGCGTCAACGACCTGTCCTCCGCGCTCAAGCGCCGCTTCAACTTCGTCCGCATCCCCGTCGTGACGAACAAGAAGAGCGAGGCGGAGATCGTCCGCTTCCGCACCGAGGAACTGCTGCGCCGGCACTCGATCGACCTCGACGTGCCACCGACCCTGCTCGACGTGCTCCTGCAGAGCTTCGCCGACCTGCGCGCGTCCGCCGCCGCGGCCGGCAGCGACGACGAGAAGCTGGAGTCGGCGCTGTCGACCGCCGAGCAGATCGGCGTGCTGGAGGACGCCGTCCTGCACAGCAACTTCTTCGGCGAGCGCGCCCTGACCGCCCGCACGCTCGCCTCCTCGCTCGTCGGCTCCCTCACCCGCCGCGAGCCCGAGGACCTGGCCATCCTCAACAAGTACCTGCACGGTGTCGTCGAGCCGCGCAGCAAGGAGGAGGGCGGCTCCTGGCCCGAGTTCCTGGAGGGCGGCCGCGACGCGATCGCCACGCTGTCATGAGCGGGCCCCACGAGAGCGGCACGTTCGCCGCGCTGCGCGGGCAACTGCAGGAGGCCGCCGCCACGTTCGCGGGCGGGCCCGACGCCCTGGAGGGCATCCTCCTCGGCATGGTCGACGACGTCGACCGGGCGGTGCGCGAACCGCTGGAGATCTTCCCCGTCTGCCATCACTCGCCCGCCTCGGCGACCGCCATGGCCCGGCGGCTGCGCGAGAAGCAGCCCAAGGTGGTCTACCTGGAGCTGTGCGAGGACATGGCACCGCTGCTGACCGAGCTGCGCAACTGCCGGTTGCCGGTGGCGGTGCAGGCGTTCGCCGGTGACGTGGACGGCTTCCCCCTGGACTGGGCTCCGCTGTCGGTCGTCGCGCCGATCACCGAGGCGTCCGCCGAGTACCAGGCGATCGCGTACGCCCTGGACACCCCGGGTGTGGAGCTGGTCCTCGTGGACCGGTCCGCGGACCACGTCTTCCAGTGGGACACCGGCGGCGAACAGGCGCGGGAGGCCGCGGCGGAGGACGCCGATCCGCCGGCCGAGGCCGCGCTGCACGGCGAGGCCGTCGGCGTCGAACTCGGCGACCTCCGGCCGCGCTTCGCCGAGCTGGAGGAGCACCTGCTGCGCCACGGCAGGGTGCGGCACTGGTCGGAGTGGTGGCACCAGTACGTCGAGGTGCCGCTCGGTGACAGCGGCGCCGACCACGACACCTACCGCCAGGTGATGCTCCTCATCGGCAGCCTGTTCCGGCGCCTCGCTCCGGGCGACGGCGCCCGGGTCCGCGTGGACGAGGACCGCGAACGGTACATGTGGACCCGGATGCGCGAGCACCTGGCGGCCACCGGGACCGATCCGGCGGACTGCCTGTACGTGTGCGGGGCGTTCCACGCGGTCAGCCGTGTCGAGGAGTTCGGCGTGCACGGCGGCACCGGCACGTTCACGATCTCCCCGCGCACCGCCACCACCTGGCAGTACGGGCTGATCCCGTCCAGCCACGCGGCGATCGAGGCGCAGTTCGGCCTTGCCGCCGGCTCGGTGTCGATCGCCTCGACGGAGTGGGCGAAGAGCCTGAAGCGCACGCGGGTGCGGCCGTACCGGCTGGCGGGACAGGCGGGCACGAAGAAGGCCCCGACGAAGAAGGCCCCCGGGAAGAGGACCGCGGCTCCGGTGGTCGCCCCGGCGCCGGAGTCGGCCGCCGCGGACCGGCTGTCCGGCTTCCTGCGCAGGCCGCCCGTGCTCGACGGCCTGGACGAGGCCGAGCTGCTCGGCTGGTCGGTGGACATCGTGCGCGCTGCCCGGCGCAACGGCTACCTCGCCTCCACCGCCGACGCCATCGCGGTGTTCGAGACGTCGGTCCTGCTCGCCGGGATGCGGGACCGCGCCAAGCCCACGCCATACGACTTCCAGGACGCGGCGGTCACCTGCATCGAGAAGGACGCCGTGCCGGGGCGGCGGGACGTGCGGCGCCTCGTCGAGATCATGATGGGCGGCGACCGGATCGGCCAGGTCGGCTACGACGCGCTGCCGCCGCTCGCCCGCGATGTGCACGACCGCCTGGCCCCGCTCGGACTGAAGCTCCAGCAGCGCGGCGTGCAACGGGCGTTGCTGGACTTGGCCTCGCGGCCCGAACTCCAGGCCTGCTCCGACGCCCTGTGGATGCTGCGGCGCCTGATGCCGCACGGCGCCGCACGGCCGATCATGGGCGAGCGGCGGCTCGGTGAGCGTTCGATCCAGGAGTCCTGGGACCTGGCGCTCGGCACCCACCAACGGGCCCTCATCGAACTCGGTTACGAGGGCGTCAGCATCGAGCAGGTCCTGGAACAGCGGCTGCGGCGCGACGCCTACGCCCCGCAGGCCACGACCGCGACCGTGCTGGCCGCGGTCGAGGACGCGACCCTGTACCTGCGCAGCCGCCGCCTCGCCGACGAACTCGGCACGCACGCGCTGAAGGTGCTCGCCACCGAGCGCAGCGTCGACGGAGCGCCGGAAGTGCTGCGCCGGGTGCGCGGGCTGCTGGCGTACTACCGCACCAGCGAACCGGTGCTGCCGCAGTGGATCGAGTCGTTCGTCAAGACCGGCTACGCCCACTACTGCACGCTGCTGCCGGTGGCGTTCCGGGACGAGGAGGCGACGGTCGGGCAGGTCGCGGCGATGCTCGGCTTCCTGTTCAGCATGGAGAACCTCGCCCTGTCACTGGGCTGCGACCGGGCCCAGTTGGAGCTGGCGGTCGCCCAGTCGCACCCCGAGGAGCCGTCGAAGACAGCCCTGTTGTGGGCGGCGCAGGTGCAACTCGGCACGCTGTCCCGGGCCGAGCTGCGGGGCCGGTGCGACGCGCTGCTGGACAATCCGCTGGTGGTGCCCGCCTATCCCCGTTACCTCAGCGGCTTCGTCCACGCGCTGGAGCCGGTGCCGGGGCTGGCGGACGTGGTCGTGGAGGCGGTGTCGAACGCGTTCGGGCGGCTCCCCGACGCGGTGCTGCTGCCGTGGCTGCCGCTGCTCATCACCACCTTGCGATCCGGTGCCGCGGAGCTGGCCCCGTTGCTGATCCGCGAGGCCGGGCGGATCTTCCCCGGGCGGCTGGCGGCCTTGGACGCCTGGATACCACCGTGGCGGACGCCTCCGGCCCCGCCCGCCACCCGCCGGACGCGGTCCGGAGGGCACGACCGCCAGGGCGCCGCACTGCTCCCGGCGCATCCGGCGACCTGCGACGCGGTGGCGGAGCTGCTGGGCTGCACGCAGGGATGGACACCGGCCGACGTCCCGCCCCCGTCGGGTGTCGGGTTGCTGACCGCGCATCCGGCGACGTGCGACGCGGTGGCGGACTTGCTGGGCTGCGACGGTGCGTGGGCGGAGTCCGGTACTTCGCCTTCGGGCGCCGCACTGACGAGCCGGCATCCAGCCACGGCGAAGGCCTTGGAGTCCCTGCTCACGAGCACATGAGAGCGAGGACTCACGGCGCCGGCCGAGTCCTGGGCCCACCAGGATCCGGCCGGCCCGGCGTGCCGGTCAGCGGGCGTCCCCGTTCCGACACGTATTCGCACATGGTTGCGAGCGGACGGGGAGAAACGCCCTGGCCGGCCGGTGGATCAGGCAGCCCTGCGCTCCCTCCCCCGCGCGTGCTCGGCGATGCTCTCCGCGTACCGCCGCCCACTCCCCTTGATCGTGCGGACCTGGGTCTTCCAGTCCATGCCGGTACGCGGGACGCAGACGCGGACGGCAGAGCTGGGTGGGGCTCGTGGACGCGATGAACGTGGCCCTGGCCGCGGCCTTCCGGACGGTGGACCTGTTCACTACGGACCACCGCTTCCGCATGATGCAAGCCACTCACCGGCCAGCCCGCGTTCCGGCTGCTCCCCGACGACCTCTGACGCCTTCCGGACCACCCTCGGCCCCGCCCACGCGGCGGAACATCCTCCCAAGGCCGGCGCGCGGTGAGCGACGGCGGCCAGTCTCCGTCGCCCGAGCGGCAGGTCCGCCCGTCCTGGCCGGTCGGCGGCAGGGCTGCCGCCCCGTCACTCCGCCGAGCGCGCCCCGCCCGGTGCTTCGCCCAAGCCGCTGAAGTCATCGATCGGGCAGTCCGCCGGGGTACGTTCGCCCGTCGTCGCGGTCGTGGCGGCCCGCTCGGCGAGGGCCTCCGGGTAGCCACCGCGCTCGGCCAGGAAGCGGACCCAGTCCGGGAAGAGGGCATGTGCCGACGCGGTGACGGGGTGGTCAGGCCTCCAGTCGTGGATCAAGGCGTACTGGGACTGCACCCGGTGCGGGGACGGCTGCAGTTCAGTACCCGGCAGAGCGCCCTCCAGCCATTCCTCGGCGAGGGCCGCCGCCCCCTCCGCGTCGGGGCGCCGGCCGTCGTTCCGCTCGGCGTACCACTCAGCGAAGGCCTCCTCGGCCCACCGCGTCTCGACGTCCACGTACAGCGACCGGCGGAGCGGCAGCGCCTGACCGCGCTTGCGCAGTGCGCGGTCCAGTTCGTACAGGCGGCGGTTGGCGCGATACCACTCGTCCAGCCGCTCGCGGTTCTCCGTGCCCCGCAGCATCTCCTCGCCGAGATCCAACTGGACGAGGCATTGCAGATCCGCCTGATCGGGTACGTACGGCGCGCAGTGTCCGGCCGTCTCGCCGACGGCCGACCGCCAGGCCGCAGCCGCCTGCGCGAAGTCTTCGTGGGAGCCGCCACCGGCCAGGCACGAGCCCTCGCAGGCATCAACGTCCCACAGATAGACATGGCGGTCGGCCCCACCGGGATAGGCGAACTCAGCCAGCACCCCCATCCGCGGCAGATGAGGATCCCGCAGCAGCTGAAGCTCGCCTGTGGCGGTCGGCTTGGGCAACAACCGCAACCACTCGGGCGGTTGTGTCGTCCTGCGGACCTGCTTCTGCACCCGGTTCATCGCACGGAGCGTCACCGCGCACAGGTCGGGCGTCCCGATCGACGCCATACCGTGCAGCAGCCGCCAGGGCGCCTCCCACGCGCCACCGGTCCCCTCCAGCCCGGCCCGGACCTGTTCGGCCGCTGCCTGCGCAAGCTGCTCGAACCAGGCACCGAACCACAGACCGCCGCCATCGCCGTGCACCCGCTCAAAGAGTTGGGCCCCCAGCAACGCAGCCGTCGCGTCCTCCAACTCACGTGGCCCGACGGCCCCGAGCAGCACACCCGCCTCGTCAAGCACGCGAGCGCTCGACTCGGCGTACCAGTCGGCCTCCTGCTGGTCATGACCGAGGCCCTGAGCCACTGCGGCCAGAGCCGACCGTTGCTCAGGCAGGAGTGCGCCGCCGAACAGAGTCTGCTCCGCGCCGCGGGACACAGCGGCCCAGCCCGCACTACCCCTCTTCGAGTTCTTGGCCTTCTTCGACTTGCGTGGACGTGATACCGGCGACATGCACCGCACCCTACGGCGCCGCCCAAAAGGCCGCATACCTTGGGCCAGGGCCTCACACGAACCGGGCTGCGCTCGGACGACGTGGTCGATCAACGCGGGGGCGGTGTCGTCGCCGGAGACCTCGCCCCAGCGGCCGAAGGGCTTGTCGCTGGGGGGCGGCCTGCGGCGTAGTGGCTGCCGCGGGGTTGACCGCGCCTCCTGGCTCCGCCGACCGGGTGGAGCCAGGCGGTCGTCCAAGTGCAGCGTCAATGCTTGCGCATTCGTGCGGTGATGGGGGCGTTTTCCCGCTCCGCGCCGCGCCGAACCGGCGCCGGACGTGTCGGGTCGGTGGCGATTCCGCGTGCTGCGCGTGAACGCCGTCGCGCGGCGGGTGTTCTTCGCCACAGCGATGCGCAAAGCAGTGAGGTCGAGGTGTCACCATTTGCCCCGTGGATGTGCAGATTTGCGATGGCCTCGCCATTCAATTCACCGTCACATCAGCTCTGATCACGGAAAACACTACCTCCTCACAAGCTGCTTTAAGATCGTTAATGATCTGGTTCCCCCATGCCTGCATCCTGACTCCGGATGCTCTTGGCAATCGCGATCACAACCGGCTGCGCGGTCCGCGCGACAGCCACACGTGTGCAGAAAGGTGAACACCATGGCCCTCGGACTGCTCCGCCGTCGGCGTTCCCACAGCGCCTCCGGTGCCGCGCCGGGCCTTTCCATTCCCCTGCCGCCCGGCGCGGGCGCGTTCGGCTGCGAGGTCGTCGACCCCATGGGGCAGCCCATGGGCGGAGCCGAGGTCACGGTGACCGCGCTGGACAGCCACCGCGTCGTGACCCACGGCACCACCGATCCGTACGGCTTCTTCATGGCGGCGCTGCCACCGGGCTGCTACAGTGTGCGGACCGCGGCCGAGGGCCTGTCGCCCGCCCGCAAGACCGTCGAGATAGCCGCCGGCGTGGCCCCTGCCCCGGCGCGCGTCACGCTGGAGCCCGCCCGTCAGCTGGAACTCCCGCCGCCCGGTACCTGGTTGTTCGACCCGCCGCACACCGCGATCCGGTTCATCGCCAAGCACGTGGGCATGGCCCATGTCCACGGTCGCTTCACCCGCTTCGACGGCGGCATCCGCGTCGCGCAGAACATGGCCGATTTCCAGGTCTCGGTGCGCATCGACGCCTCCAGCATCACCACGGGCAACAAGACCCGTGACAACCACCTGCGTTCCGCCGACTTCCTCGACGTCTCGCGCTATCCGTACATCGACTTCGTCAGCACCCGGTTCGTCTACCGCGGCGGCTCCAAGTGGACGCTGCACGGCTCGCTCACCATGCACGGCACCAGCCGTTCCGTCGGCCTGGACACGACATACCTGGGGACGGTGAACGGCGGTTACGAGCAGGAACTTCGCTGCGCGGCGCTGGCGAAGGCGGAGCTGCACCGCGAGGACTTCACCCTGAACTACCGCTCGATGCTGGCCCGCGGCATCGCGGTCGTCGGACCGACCGTCCAACTCGAGCTGGACGTACAGGCGATGTACCGCACCCCCGACACGCCCACGCCGCCGGAGTAGGCGCGCCTCCGTACGCTCACGCAGCGTACGGGCCTACCTCCTGGCGTGCGCCCCCACGCGCCCCTCACGGTGGCCTTCATGAACGTGACCACGCCCCACACATCCACCGTCGCCAGGACATTCGCACAGCAACTGTCCTCCACCCGTCGCGGCGCACGGCTCGCCCGGTTGCTCGCTGCGGCGGAGTTGCGGGCCTGGCAGATGTCACCGTCCGCGGTCGAGCGCGCCGAGCAGATCGTGGCGGAGCTCAGCGCCAACGCGGCGCTGCACGGCTGGGTCCGGGGCCGCGACTTCCTCCTGGCGCTCCGCCTCGACCTGGCGCTCCGCCTCGACCTGGTGGCCGGCCTGCTGCGGATCGAGGTGACTGACGCGCGTGGGGACCAGCTCCCCTCCGCCCGCACGGACTTCACCACGTCCCCGGACGCGGAATCAGGCCGCGGTCTGATCCTGGTCGCAGCCCTGGCGGACCGCTGGGGCGCGCAGCCGTATCCGCCCGGCGGCAAGACGGTATGGGCGAAACTCAGGGCTCGATCCTCGTGAGCGGCTTCCACCTCCGGCGTGGAGCGGCGGACAGTGCGCCGGCACCGCGGCCGATGGGACGGGGTTCAGGCCGATGCCGGCTCCCAGCGGTAGTCGCCGGCGACGTCGCGGTAGGGGCGCAGCAGCGACTCAAGCTCCGTCCGCACCAGATCGGCGTCGCCCGGCGGCAGGGTCAGTGACGCCCGCCGCATGCGGACACTCCAGGTGGCCGGGTCGGGAAAGATCGACAGCCGCGGCACCAGATCGCGCAGAACCAGTCCCTCGCGGAGCGGGGCCAGGCCGGAGAACTCCAGTCGGCAGCCTTCCGGGAAGGAGCGGTCACCGAAGAGGACCGGCTCGTCAAGGACCCGCACGGCGCTGGCGACCACGGCCCGGCCGATGACCCGTCCGAGGTCACGGGTCGGGTTCCGGAAGCATCCTCATGTGGTGTAGAGGAAGATCTCATCGCCCTCTTCCAGCGCTCGGGCCGCCTTGGCCCGACCCGCCGGGAACGCCATCCGCTGCTCGGTCACCACCCAACTCAGGGCGGCCCGGTCTCCGATGATCAGCAGGTGCGTGGACGGCATATCGATCACGATAGCCGGGCGAAGCCGCTCGGTGCCGTGCCTCCCTACAGACCAGCTCGCGCCAACAACACAGGCAGCGCCTGCGGCTTCACCTTCTGCACGGAGCGCACCTGGCCGAGTCCGAGCTCGTCGCGGCCGACGGGGTTGCGGCACAGCGCGTCCGTTGCCTTCGGCAGCAACGTCGCGTCGACCCGGTAGGAGAAGTCGGGTTCGTCGGGATCCTCGTATGGCTCACCATCCACCTCGGCCACCGCCGCGACCGCCGACTCCGGGTTGCTGAAGAAGAACCAGATGCGGTCACCCCGGACCATGCGGTTGCGCCGGCTGAGCCAGAGGTCGAGCTCAGGATCATCGTGCGCGAGACGGCGGATGGTCTCCTTTGTGGAAGGCTCCCCGTCCAGTGTGTCCTTGGTCGGGTTGAGGATGTAGATCCAGTCCTCCACGTTTCCCCCATCGCCTCGGGACCCGTGCCGTGTGGGTAGAGAGCCCCTTCTTGTCGCCTCATCGTGCCAGCCAAAGGAACCGCCCGTGGGCAAATGACCAACCATCAGGCAGCAAGCAGGCCTCATCCGGCATCATGACCGACATGACAGGCGGGGTGGACGTGCGCACGGCGGCCGGGCAGTTCGTTCGGACGACCGTCTCGGAGGTGGAGTCGACCGCCAGGGAAGAGCGCGAGCGGGTGCTGTCCCAATTTCCGTTGGAGGGTTGGAAGACGCTGCCGCTGGAGCGCTATGCACTCGGTCAGTCCGCGCCCGCCGGATCGGAACCGACGTACTGCAGGCTGTTGGAGTTCCTCACCCCGAACCTGGGCAGCATCAAGGGTGGCAGCGCCGCGAAGCACATCATGTACCGTCACAACTCAGGCGAGTGGCGCCTGGCTGCTCCCCTGCGCAAGGCAGACCCGCAAGACGCATGGGAACAGCTCCGCGGACAGTTCGTCAGCGCGTTCAAGGCAGTGACCGACGCGGATTTCGAAGCGGTGGACGACCTCCCTGTGCTGCGGTTTGGTCCTGCCCTGGTGACCAAGTCGCTGGCTATCTACTTTCCCGAGCACTTCCTGCCCATCTACTCAGCCGAGCACCTGCGAAGGTTCCTCACCCTGCTGGGCGGCACGGTGGAGGCCGACTCCCCGGCCTGGCGCAGCAACCGAAGGCTTCTCGAGCTCATTCGGTCCCGACCGGAGTTCGCGGGCTGGAGCAGCTACGAGGTGATGCACTTCCTCTATCAGGAGTTCGATCCGCGCCCCCGGCAGCGCACCATCTGGAAGATCGCTCCTGGCGAGCGCGGTCGCCACTGGGACGAGTGCCGCGACGGAGGGTTCATCTGCGTGGGCTGGGACGACCTGGGTGACCTCGGCCAATACCAGAGCGACACAGAGCTCAAGGACACCTTCGACAGGCACTATCCCGGCAGTAGCGGCGGCAGCCTGACCACCGCACGAAGGCTACTGGCCTTCCGCGACCTGGAGACCGGCGACCGGATCGTGGCCAACCGCGGGATGGACGAGGTCCTGGCCACCGGCACCGTCACCAGAAGCTACCAGTTCCTCCCCGATCGTCCGGAGTACCAGCACGTCGTCTCGGTGACCTGGGATCTCTCCCATGCCCAAAAGCTGTCCAAGCCCCAGCACGGCTGGCGGTCCACCTTCGCCAAGGTCGACCCGGCACTCTTCGCCAGGTTGGCCGCGCAGGGGAGCAGCCTCACCGTGGGCGCCGCCCCGACGCAGTCAGGCACATCGGTCGCCCTACCCGAAGACGTGCAGGCCGTACTGGACGCGCTCGAACGCAAGGGACAGGTGATCCTGCACGGGCCCCCCGGTACCGGCAAGACTCGGCTCGCCCTCGGTGCCGCCCTGGCCCTGGCCGGCCGTGGGGACGTGCTCGATGACTCAGAACCGGGGCGTCGTGCCGAGGCTCAGGCCGAAGTACTGCGCGGTGACGGTGTCAGGCTGGTCACCTTCCACCCCTCATACGGGTACGAGGACTTCGTCGAGGGCTTCAAACCGGACCTGACCGCCCAGGGCCCCGGGCTCACTCTTACCCTTGCGGACGGCCTGTTCCACAAACTGTGCAGCCGGGCCTCAACACATCCGGACCTGACGTTCCTGCTGATCATCGACGAGATCAACCGCGGTGATCTGCCGCGGATCTTCGGTGAGCTGATCACACTCCTCGAGCTCGATAAACGCAACCTCCCCGTTGACTTGCCAGTCAGCAAGCGCAGCTTCTCCGTGCCGCCCAATGTCCGGATCAACGGCACGATGAACACCGCCGACCGGAGTATCAGCCACCTCGACGCCGCGGTGCGCCGCCGCTTCGCCTTCCTGAGCGTCGGCCCGGACCCGGACGCCGTCTCGGGAACGGTCGGCCCGCTCGACCTGGCGGCGTTCTTCGAGTCCCTCAACACCCGTATCACCCGCCACCTGGACGCCGACCACCAGATCGGACACGCCTACCTGCTGCGCGACGGCGAGCCGATCGCCACCGAGGAGGATCTTGCGGCCGCCTTCCACCACGAGGTGATCCCGCTCCTGGAGGACTACTGCCTCGGCCGGGCCGACCTGTTGCACAGCATCCTCGGCGGCCTGGTCGACGCGGACACCGGACGGCCCTTGCTCATGTCCCCGCAGGATCTCGCCGACGCCCTGGCCACCGAGTTCACCAGCGGTACTCAGGGCCCCGATGCCTGACCGGACCGAAGTCCGGCTCGGCGAGTACGAGTCCGTTGAGCTGGGCAGCGAGCAGCTCACCTCCCGAGATGTCGACCGCTTACACGCCCTCCGGGCACGAGGCTGCTTCTCCCTGCACCCGGACCGCGCCGGGTGGCGGCTCAAGGCCGACGCCACCATCGGGGTAGTGCTCCTGGACCGTGTCCGGCTGGTGGTCGAGCCGAAGTTCGCCATCCCGGGCAAGCAGCTCATGGCCTGGCTCGCCTACGCTCTCGGCGCGCCCATCCCGACGACGGTCCGGCGGTGGACGACAGCTCCGGACGGCTACGCCGACCTCGTCGCAGCCGCCCTGCTCGACGAGTGCCAGAAGCTTCTGCGAGAAGGGCTGCGCCGTGACTACGTCCGTCGCCAGAGCCTCGAGCCGGTCTTGCGGGGACGTCTGGACGGCGCCGCTCAGGCCACGCGCCGCTATGGGCAACTGGACCAGCTGCACGTGAGGACCTTCGACCGGGAGACGGACGTCTGGGACAACCGTGTCCTGGGAACCGCACTCAAGGCCGCGTTCGCCCTGACCACCCACTCCGAACTGGCACGCGACCTGCACGCCATCATGGGCGCGTTCCCCCATGCCGCTACCCCGTTCGCCGCCCTACGCGCGCTCGACCGAGTTCAGTACACGCGCCTCAACGCCCATTACCGCCCCGCGCACACCTGGGCGCGCCTGCTCCTGCGCGGCGGAGGCGTGACCGACCTGCTCACCGACCAGGGCAGCGCCGCAGGCGGCCTTCTGCTAGCCATGCCCGCGCTTTGGGAAGCCGTGGTCCGACGGATGACCACCGAAGCTGCAGCCCCGCACGGCGGCCACCGCGTGCCCAGCAACGGCGGGGCCGGCATCACCGTACGCGGAGATCTCGGCAGTGCTTCCACGTTCCGCCCGGACCTCTTACTCAGCCTGCCCGGTCCCGACGCGTCCCGTCGCGTGCTACTGCCGATCGACGCCAAGTACAAGCGCTACGACCGCTACGGCGTCAGCGCCGCCGACATCCACCAGCTCCTCACCTACAGCGCCGGGTATGCGCCCTCCGACGCACCGAAAGCGGTAATCGTCCACCCTCGGTCCTATGGACACGGCCGACGCACCCTTGAGGTCGACGGCCCTCAGGGCGCTTTGGGTGTCATACACGTCCTCGGTATCGACACCCATACACATCCTCAGCAGGCAACCGAGTGGGTCCGTACCACGCTGGTGTGAGCCCACGACGGCTGCGGCTGCGCGGTAAACCAGCGGGCCCCGCGCATCTGATCGCCGACGTCTCGCAGGCCAACACGCTGTGGTGTCCGGCCAGGAGCGCCAGCACCACACCGTACACAAATTCGAACCTTTGAAAATTCAGAAATCTATTGACGGCGCTAACAAGTTTGAATTACTCCCCGGCGAGCGCGCCCGGAGCAGTGAAGGGCGGGCGGGCCCCGTCCATCTGCGGTCCATCACCGCGGCCGGCTGGCGCGGTGTCGGGCCGCGGACCACGCTCGAACTGCCGCCGGGTCCCGGCCTGATCGTCGTCGCGGGTCCCAACGGCGCCGGCAAGTCGAGCTTCGCGGAGGCCGCGGAGACCGCGCTGACGGGGGTCAACTCCCGGTGGGAGGGGCGGCGGGCCCGCGACTGGCAGGGTGGCTGGCGCAATCTGCACAGCCCCGACGTCACGCCCGAGGTCTGCGTCGAGCTGTCCGTCGGTGAGCGCGGGGAACACGTCAGGGTGCGGCGGACCTGGTACGGGACCAAGGTCGACGACACCCGGACGCGAGTCCAGGCGGAGGACGGATCGGAGCGGAAGCTGGGGGAGGTCGTCGACGCCGAGGCGCTGGAACTGGCCCGTCCATTCCTGCCGTACAGCGAACTTGGGTCGATGATCAACGGCACGCTCGGCGGGCTGCACGATGCCTTCTTCGAGCTGCTCGCCGAGTTCGACAGGCAGGTCAAGGATGTCGTGGTGCGACCGGGCCGTCAAGGAGGGGGACGCGCTTACCGCGAAGCTGTTGTTGGAGTTGGGCGCGCTCGACGACCCCAGGGCCCGCGAGGCCGCGACGGCGCTGTCCGGGACCAAGCGCGACGTCGGCCGAGTACGGGCGCTGTTGGAGAGTCGTACCCCGGCGGCCGAGAGCGAGCTGGCCCGGCTGCGGCAGTACGCAGGCCTGGCCGGGCCCGACTTGGGTGAGGTCGACGGAGCCGTCGCCCGGCTGAGGAAGGCCGGTGCCGGCGCCGAGGATGCGCGGCAGGGCAGCGCCGAGGACGCCCGTCGTCTGGCCCGGCTGCTGGCGGCGGCGCTGGAGCACCGGCGCCTCTCCCAGAGTGCGGACTGGCCGGTCTGCGGTGCGGAGAACCGGCTCGACCGGACGTGGGCCGAGCAGGCGCGGGCCGAAGTGGAGCGGCTGCAAACGGAGGCCGTCGACGCCGAGGCCGCACGGCAGGCCGTGACGACCTCAGTGCGGGCCGTCCACGATCTCGTTCAACCGGTACCTGTGTGGCTGCGGGGCGAGACGTCGGCCCTCACCTCGGTCTGGCAGCACTGGGTCGTGTGCCGGGACATCACCCATCCTCGAGAACTGGCGGACCGTGCCGAGCGCGCCGCGTCCCGCCTGGACGACGCCTGCCGGCAGGTGCGGGAGGATGCCGGTCGGCGGCTCGCCGAGCACGACGGCGCATGGCAGCCGATGGCCGTGCGGCTCGCCGAGCGGCTTGGCGTGGCCGAGGCGGCCGAGATCGCCCGCGAACGCCGCGCGCACGCACGCAAGGCCCGAGCCTGGCTGCGGCCGATCATCGACGAACTG